>JBBILC010000121.1:0-15280 GCA_037445115.1 Coleofasciculaceae cyanobacterium bin_20 | reverse complement strand
GGATTAGTGTGTCTATTTTTAGAAAATAAAATCTTAAGATTCAACACTTCTGCAGGATTAGTCACCAGTAGAACAGGTCGATTTGCGCCCACATTAGGAAAGAGAATTGCAGGATTTCGCAATAGGTTATAAATTTTCTCCCCTGGACGTGAACCAACCTTATCATTTGGCCAATCTCTAACATCTTTTGCTGATGCTGCAACTACAAAATGGGGTAAACCAGCTTTTCTGACAAAATTATCTACTGCTTTCTGCTGTTGTTCAACAAGAGCATTAGTGGGAGCAATATAAATTGCATTTCGATGACAATTAGGTTGATGCAGAAGAACACTACATGCTGCCTGAGTTTTACCAGTTCCAGTAGGAGACAGATCCAGAATAATGTCGTGGTCACGAGCTTTCTCAAACACCTCAACCTGATGTTGAAGAGCCTGTCCCATAAAGGTAAGTTCAGGGGGTAAGTCTACACAGGCAGCAATACTTGTCGGTTCTAGAGTAATGCAGAGGGGATCATGTGCCATTTCAGATTCGGCCTCCACAAAACTGTAGGTTAGCTGGCACAATAAACTCACCAATGCGCCATGCCGCACCCTGAAATCGGAGATTTTTGACTAGAGATGCAGGTGGGATAGAAATCAGATCAAAGGCAATGAGTGACAAGGCTGCTGGTAAATCAGCACTGTTAAATAGCACTTGACTAGTGTACTCACCAACGGGTAGAGGTAGTAACTCATACTGATTTAGAACCGAGAGCCGCACTTTACTCCTAAACTTACCAATACGGAAGTAGTCAGGCAGTTCACGATCGCCAAACACTAGGGTATGAAAACGATTACCCCGATCGATCATGCGTAATCGCCCAGTCTGAGGAAAATTACTAGGGCTAAAAGAGCGATGCCTTGGCTTATCCTGTCCTTTTTCCATTTGAAGGCGACGATATTCAGGTAAATCCTCACGAGACGTTGCCACTCGATTATTGGTCATACTGTACCAATAAGCATCCGAAAGGGCATTAAATCGTTCAAATCGAAAGGTTGCCCGTCCTTCGGCAGGCCAAGCTGGTAGGATATAGGCATCCTGGGCAATAGGCACCAAGTCATCTAGATAGGTAGGTCTACCAGTTGCCTGTCCGGTTAAACGGTAGGGAGAACTAACCCAATCCAAGGCATAAGCCAAAGCATAATTCCCCAGTACACCTTCTGTGTAGTAGCAGTCAGAAATCTCCCTAGAGGCAAAAAATACAGGTTCCGTACACCATAACTCAACTAGCCGTACTTGCTTAAAGGTTGGCAGAGAACTTGCTTGGGTAGATAACAAATCCAGTTGTTTTATCCTGGTCATCTCTAACCCTCTGTTTCAACAGCAGTTGCTTTCCTTCCCCTCCCTTTAGCTTTTGTTGTACTTGCAGCAGGAGCTTGACGGAAAGATTCATAGGACTGATTCAAACGTTTTAGAAAACCTTCCAGTTCATCCGGTGACCAATGACGATCGATATCTGAAATTAATGCCGCTAATTCCTCTCCCGACAGCTTCACCGAAATCCCCCGTCGATTTTTCCAGGTTTCCATCACAGTTTCAACTTCAGCCACCAAGAGGCTAGTGTCTAGGGGATGCTCTAGTAACTCTTCACGGGTAGTCATACTGTCATGGATAGTTTGCACCAATTCCAGAGAGCTAGGTAATTCTGCCGTGCCACCGAATACACCCAAAACTTGGTTTTCCATGCGGCCCACTCGGCTAGATACTGCTCCATAACGGCTAGTCCGTAGGATGTTACCCAGGGTGTAGCGTAACTCATCTGCCGTGACATCTTTTAGAGTCACCACATCAAGAAAATGTGCCCCAGGCTTGATGTACTCGCTAGTATTCAGAGACTTAGATGCCTTCTCCTTGTCATCCTCGTCATCTTTGCGTAGGCGCATGGTGCCGTTTTCATAGACCCCATTGATCGTGCGATCGTCCAGCAAATCATTTGCAGCTAATAAACTAAAGGCATCTTCAGTCCAAATCCGGCTTTTCTGAGCACCACCGCCCCCTGCGGCAAACCCATAGAGGAAACAATCTATACACATTTCGCAAGGCGCATTAGTATTGAGCGAGCAAACAGTTTCCTCCTCTTTATCTTTTTTCTTGACGGCATACAACAAATCATAAGCTCTAAGAAACTCACGACCGTAACGCCGTTCCGGCGCAATTTGTTTGCGCTTAGTCATCACTAACCGCTCAATAGTCCGCTTGTCAGTCTTTGTTCCTGCCTGCACAAACTCCCGACACATAGGTTCTCCAGTTCCCTCGGTACGCAGAATCGTTTCAGACAGGGTTTTCCTGAGAACGACTACACCAATAAACCGACCCTTCGGAAAGTTTTCATAGGTACTTGCGAGGAATGGGGAAAGTTTTTCAATCGACATGATTGGGTCTCCTATACATCAGTTTTCAATGGTTCTACGGTTTCGTCACTGCCAGCCTTTTCCTTCCTAGCTTCAGCTTCCCTTTTGGCTTTAACGCCTTGATATGCCTCTTGCCAGAAGAATAGATAGGCAGCAGTCAGATTCTCTCGATCGCTCAATAATTTCTCAGGACGAGCATGATAGACCTCCTCATAGAGCTTTCGCAAAATATTGTAATACTGGGTAATTTGGTTGAGTTTCGCCTCCCCAACCTTGTAATCCCAGATTCGATCGAGGTGATTGTGAAATTTTTGAGTCAATGCGGCAAATAAGTAATCTAGATCCTCATAACCCTTACATGATCGGACATCTTTTAGAAAATCCGTGAAGGGTTTTGTGATCGAAGTCCGGTTGAATGAACTACCTCGTAAATTTGCCTCTGCCGCAAGCTGAGCCGCTTCTTTCAAATATACAGTTAGTTTTGCGTTTTCGCTAGGCATAAGACTCTCCAGAAGATTATTGAGAGGAACACGAATTTTGAGCCAGTTTGACTCGAAATTAGGATCATCCTGTTCACGCAAAATCCATCTTAATAGAACGTAATAAAGACTAAATGGGGATGATGCAGAGCAGGCTAGATCGTAAAGACAGTCATCAAAATGCTTGAGATTTGCAACTGCCTGGACAAGGTTACCTAACCAGCGCAGACGATTTCGGATTACCTCTGCCTCTTGGCGATCGTAACACCCAGTCCCCAACAATTTATAAAATGCGCTAGGGATTCCTTCCACCCGACCATAAAACTGGGTTGATGGCTCAATCTGTAAACTAGAACTCAATACAAAGGGGAAACCAAAATCAAGCGATAATGAGAGTTCTAGAGCTAGTCGCAATGACTTTAGGAGAGCAATTGATGCATTTGCATCGCCCCAGACAATGGGTAATACAACTGTTGTATGCACAAACTCTAGACGTTTAGGAAATGCAATGCCAACAACCTTATTACTACTAAACTCAACAGCGTTATCTTTGTAAAGTTTTAAGACATCAACTGTGACAGGGCCACCATCTGCATTGATTCTAGCTAAATCCAATAGACACTCTCGCCAGATTCTTAAAAGCTCTGGACAAGAACCTTCAGGTAAAGCCAAGTGTAAATAGTAGGGAGGTTCCTTTTTGACAGCAGGAAAATGGGCACCAATAGCCAATAACTGATAGGCTAATAGCGTTGTTTGCTCGGCTTGTCGTCTCGGCTCAGCGATCAAGCCACCAGGAAGGCGATTGGAAAAGACTTGAACCTTAATACCTACAGGCATAGAGGCAACATCATCTGTCTCGTTCACCGTTGGTCCCAAGGAACAGCGTTGTCTAGGGTTTGCCTCCGTGTAAGCTTTTAACTCATTAAACCCTGACAAAGTATTAGATTGGGGAAGATTTAAGATCTTAGCTGCAAGTTCAATTAACGCTTCTGAGACCTCGCTCTCCTCTGAAACATCTGTCCCCCTTTTTCTCAATTCTATCGACTCCACAAGAGCCGCTTGAATTCCAGCAATACCCTTGCTCACTGCCCGTGCTGCAAATAAGGGACGCCCGTACTGACTGTCAAATGGCTCTAGAGCCACCCGCTGTAATTCTGACAAACCAACATGTTGAGCAATCTTATCCCAAGCTTGTGCTGGGGAAACAGACTTGATCTGACGATAACTCAAGTACACGGCCTTCAATCCCTCAGCAATTGCAAATTCTTCAGCAGTGTTAATGGGCAATAATCCTAAGTCCGCTGCGGTTTTTAGCTCTTGTTCGGTAACTTTCCCTATTCCCCACTTGTTGATATCTGATCTCGTCTTCTCTAGCTTAAAGCTTGCCTTTTTCTTCTCTAAGCAGGCTAAAACAACACTAATAATTTCCTGCAAATCATGTTGAATTGCTTGAGCCTGAATCTTGATACCATCTTTGCTGGGTTTAACAAGCTGATCAATATTACTACCAAAAACCTCATCAATTTTAGATTGCCATCGTGCTGCAATTTTCGAAATCAGTCCGATTTCAGGAAAATTTTCACCTTCAAACAATTCACCATCAGGGAAAATTGCTAATGGCACAAGTCCATCACTACACAATACTTCCTCACAAGCAACTAACAATAAAGTCGTCATATATCCACGATCTTCAGAGACTCGGACTCGATACAGATTGCTGGGACGGCCTAAAGCATGGATCATCTCCGCTCGAATTTTTCTGATAAGTTCTTGATCGGGAAGCTCTAAATCAAACAAATCGGCAGCCCTTAAGATTGAGGCCCAACGATCGATCGGGGTCTCCTCTGGTTCTGGTAGAAACACTGTACCGTCAGATACATTATGCCCAGAATGCCGTTCAATCAGTTTTCTTGCTAACTCCAGTTCCACCTCTCCTGGGACAAAACAACTAACACCAGCTTTCTCTAACTGTCCGGCTAAAAACTCTTTATCTCTCGCTAAAGCCCTAACATTACGCCCCGCATCATCTAACTTATTAAGATCATGAACGGCTGTCGCAGCCAGAATAACCGCCCGCTTATCCTCGGCTATTCCTGCCATACGACTAACAGTTAAGACAAACTGACATGCAGAATCTAGATGTTCTGCCAACGTATGTTTTTCTCTGCTACCCCACTGATAGTGAGTGCCGTGTCGTTCATAAAGTAAAGGACGGACTTCACTGAAATAACGCTCTTCAAGGCTTTTCGGTGAGCGGTTTAGTAGTTTCATTGATACTCTCTCTTCGCTTCTCTTATACCTTGGCTATGACCAACAACCGATACTCAAACTGGTTGTGATCAATTCGACGTTTGTCAATCCGATAGCCACGCTGCTTCGCCACATGGATCGTCGCCGAAAAACGGTGTCCCACCGACTCCACCAACTCCGCTGTTCCATGCCAGCTACCATCCGACAACACCATCAGCAACCGTTCCATCGTCGTCATTCGTACTCTACCTCCATCCTTATCCAGCCTTAATCCAGCCTGCCCGCAAGCACCCTCAGAATCACGATCGCGCCCAGTTCCGACACAGAACTTGACCCATCCCAACTCTGCTGAATTCTCCAAAAGATATCGATAAACTGTCCGTAAATCATTGATAAAACTGGTTATAGCACCGAAAATTGATCTAAACAAGAAACTACACAGAAGAAGTGTCCGTACATTTATGCATATCGTTCTATGAGCCGCAAAGGACAGTCGATCACTCTTTCCGTCTCCGAGCAAGACAAAGCCCAGCTAGAGGCTCTGGCCCTCGAATTCGGTAAAACCTGGGGCGATCGCCCCAACATCTCCAAACTGGTCGAAGCGATCGCCCGTCGCCAGTTACTCATTGCCCCCAACCACGGATGGTCCAAAGAACGGATTCAGGCCCTCAACCGTGCCCGCACCGCCCTCATCGACGCTGGCGACATCCCCACCGCCCTCGCGATCGCCCAACTCCTGCTCGAACGCAGCGAACTCACCCTGCCCCTACGCCATGAACTCGAACAATTTATTGAACGCCCCGCCCTCCCTTGGCGCATCGCCATCGATCGCCAGATCCACCGTCAACACCCCTTCCAACTGTCCTACCAAGACGCCGCCGATCGCCTCTGGCACTTCACCATCCGCTACGCCGAAATCAACCGCCATGAAGACCGCCAATACCTCGACTGCTGGTGCGAAGAAACCCACGGCAATCAGGACCTCCCCGACCTCAACCACAACTGGTATTTACGCCTCGATCGCATCACCGACGCCGCCATCACCCCCATCACTGGTCCCTGGCATCCCGGCCTTGATACTCTCACCGTTGAGCTACACCTCTTTCACGGCCTTGCCTTCGCCTACCGCAGCAAAAGCACCAAAGATATCGTTAACGAGTGGCTCGCCGAATCCCCCCCGGTCAGACGGATTGTACGGCAAGTGCCTAATACCTTTTGGCTCATTCGCGAAGTCCTCCGCTACGGCCAAGACTGTGAAATCATCTCCCCCCCGGCGGTGCGCGATCGTATCCGCCAAGAAGTCCACACCCTCTATGAACGCTACCACCCACCCATCACCTCCTAATCGCTTAACACCTAAGCACCCGCATCATAAAGCCTACCTGGAAGACCCCGCTTCCACACCCAATCTCCCAGACCTGCGGGCCAGTCCGATCAACTATGATCGGAGCAAAGGTGATCGACCAACTTTCCGTATTCTCTTTGTACTCTGTGTCTCTGCGGTTCCATCTCCAAGTATGGAAGTGCTGTAGCTGGATCGGCAAAGAATCGTAGGATTAAGAGTATGATTCGATCGCTGTACTAACGTCTATTGTATCTCTACCGCTGTATCTCTACCGCCGTTCCCTCTCTAATGAAGTACTGTCAAGCCTTGCGAACAAGGGGCTTAAGCCCCTTGTCTGTACCTCACCGGGTATGGAAGTGCTGTAGTACCAACTGTTGATAGCTAAAGGCCCCCGTCTGAGCATCACAGACCAACGGTAATAATAGCCCCGCGATCGCATTGCGCACTAAATATTTCGGCAACACCCACTGTAATAACTTGGCCCGCCAGGGATGCCGAAAATACCGTTTAGCGAGGGCTTGAACTTCGTAGAGATTGGGAAGAATCGCCTGGGTTTTATCCTGTTGGACGATCGCCGTGAAGCCGACCGACTCTGCCACCGCTAACCAGTCCGCCAAAACCGGGAACCCGTGCCGTACCGCCATTGTTACCTCGGTCAACTGCATCGCCAGTTGCATCTCTGGGCTAAAGGTGGCTAAGTCCGCCTTACGATAGCCATCAAATACCACCAAACGTCCCCCCGGTCTCAGCACGCGATAGAGTTCAGCTAACACCGTTTGGCTATCCGCCGCATGGCACAGACAATCAACCCCAAAGGCAAGGTCAATACTTTGATTCGGTAAATCTAGCTGGTTAAAATCACCGACTTGAAAGGCAAGATTGGGCACCTGCACGGCCTTTTGGCGGGCAATTTGCACATGGCGAGGCGTTAGATCAACCCCTGTAAATTGCACCTCTGGGTGGTGCTGGGCGAGAAATAAACTGTTAAATCCCTTGCCGCTCCCTAATTCCAACACCTGGCTAGCATTAATAGCCTGAATCTGTTCAGACACGTAGCGGGGTTGACCATAGTACCCATCGGGATCAAACGCCCCATCTTCATTCAGGGCAAAATGCACACAATCGCGTAAAGAATGATACTTGCGATAACCCGGCTCACTCTCCGTGTAGTAACGCACGGTAATATCACGATCGTAGTCGGCCAAAATGCGATCGCAGGGAAAATAGCGCTGGACTAAAGCCAATGCCGCCGTTAAAGTCACCGCCCCCGTCTTCGCCTCGGCCCCCATAACCCACCGCTTGTCAAAAGTTAATGTTGATAGTACAAAAATACCTGTTATCTTAAACCTTAAGGATTTGGGATCAGTGCCTTGACCTTATCGACAAACGCCTGGTGATCAATCACGGGTTTCGAGATATAGTCATCGGCACCGCTCTGGGCCAGGAGGTGTTCGCGATCGCCGCGCATGGCATGGGCGGTAATCAAAATCACGGGCAGGTCCGCCGTAGCCGGGTCCGCCTTCAGCATTTGCGTAATGCGAATCCCATCCACCTGTTTTCCCTGGTAAAAACTACGCGCCAACGAAACATCCATGAGGATCACATCCACCGCCCGCGCCTGGGCCAGTTGCAGCACCTCCTCCACATCCTCCGTGTGTTTGACCGCCAGTTCCCCCCGTTTGGTTAACACTTTCGCAAAGACACGGGCGTTAACCAGATCGTCCTCCACAATTAAAACAGTTCCCATTTTGCTGTCCTTTGTGTTTTCATGCATCTGCGGCGAGGTGCGCATTTCATCCCCTACCACCGACGATTGAGGAATCCTACGCATGGCAAAGCAACTAAACCTGCTCTCATCCGGCCAGGTCGTCACCACGGCCCTGCACACCGAGATGCAGCGATCGTACCTAGAGTATGCCATGAGCGTGATTGTCGGACGAGCGCTCCCCGATGTTCGCGATGGCCTGAAGCCCGTCCATCGACGGATTCTCTACGCCATGCACGAGTTGGGCCTGACCCCCGATCGCCCCTACCGCAAGTGTGCCCGCGTGGTGGGCGATGTTTTGGGCAAATACCATCCCCACGGCGATCAGGCGGTCTACGATGCCCTGGTACGGCTAACGCAAACCTTTGCCAGTCGGTATCCCCTGCTGGATGGCCACGGCAACTTTGGGTCGATCGATGATGATCCGCCCGCCGCTATGCGCTACACCGAAACCCGACTGGCTGCCGTCAGTCACGAGTCGCTCCTGGGGGAAATCGGGGCCGCCACGGTGGACTTCACCGATAACTTTGATGGCTCCCAGCAGGAACCGATCGTCCTACCGGCCCAACTGCCGATCCTATTGATCAACGGTTCGTCCGGGATTGCCGTTGGCATGGCCACCAATATCCCCCCCCACAACCTGGGGGAAATCGTCGATGCGCTGATTGCGCTGATCGATCGCCCCGATTTGTCCGATGCAGATCTGTTCAAAATTATACCGGGTCCCGACTTCCCCACGGGCGGCGAAATCGTGGGAATCGCCGGGATTCGTGAGGCCCAACTGACGGGGCGGGGCAGCATTCCCGTGCGGGGGGTGGCCCAACTGGAGGAAATCCAACCGGGGCGAGGTCGCCATCGGCGCAATGCGATCGTGATTACGGAACTGCCCTACCAGGTGAACAAGGCGGGGCTGATTGAAAAAATCGCCGATCTGGTCAACCAGGGCAAAATTGACGGCATTGCCGATCTGCGGGATGAGAGCGATCGCGAGGGGATTCGGGTCGTCGTCGAACTCAAGCGGGAAGCCAACCCGCAATCGGTTTTAGATCATCTGTATAAGCAAACCCCCCTGCAAAATAACTTTGGGGCGATCCTGCTGGCGTTGGTGGACGGGCAACCGCGCCAATTGAGTTTGCGGCAAATCCTGACCGAGTTCCTTCAGTTCCGGGAGGACACCCTGACCCGGCGCTACCGCCATGAGTTGGAACAAACGGAAAAGCGCTGTCACCTGGTTGAAGGGATGCTGAATGCCCTCGCCCACCTGGATGCGGTGATTGCCCTGCTGCGGCAGGCCCCCGATGGCGGTACGGCTAAGTTGCAACTTCAGGAACAGTTTGAGTTTAGCGATCGCCAAGCCGATGCGATCCTGGCCATGCCCCTGCGGCGACTCACGGGATTGGAGCAAACCAACCTGCAAACGGAATTTGAGGAGTTGGCCCAGCACATCCAAGTCCTGCGCCAACTCCTGACCGATCGCCGCGAGTTACTGAAAACCCTGAAAAAAGACCTGCGTGCCCTCAAGCGCAAATACGCCGATCCCCGCCGAACCCGCATTGTGGAAAACGAAGCGTCACTGCTGGAGGCCAAGCAGGAGGCAGCAGTCGATAACGGGGATGAGCCCCCTGTAACGCCCCTACTACCGGCTACTGTTGCCCCGGAAGCGGAAGATGTGGTGCTAACCATGACCCATCGCGGCTATGTGAAACGATTATCGCCCCGTGCGTTCCAACGGCAGCAACGCCAGCGTCAGGGTGAAGCCGAGGATACCCCGACGATCGCACCCCTAGAAGACACCCAGGATGTGCCCATCCAGATTCAACCGGCCAACACGGACCAGGAATTGTTGGTGGTGACGCAAACCGGAAAGGCGTATACGGTGGCGATCGGAGATATTCCGGCAACGACCGGGCGATCGCGGGGGACGGCGATCGTGGGGTTGTTACCGCCCGCCATGCAGACTGATCCGGAGCCGATCGTGGCCCAATTCGTCCTCCCCGAAACCGTCAGCGAGGCCGATGAACTGGTCCTATTGAGCCAACAGGGGCGGATTAAGCGCATCCCCCTGGCCGAGGTGACCCATTTGACGAACCGGGGGCTGGTGGTAACGAAACTCAAGGAGGGGGATACGTTGGGGTTTGCAGTGCCGATGCCAGCGGCGACGGTCAGTCAGCTAGTGCTGGCAACCTCTAGCGGACGCCTATTGCGTTTGCCCTTAACAGCGGCGACCGTGCCCCTGATGAACCGTAATACCCAGGGGGTACAGGCGTTGCGGCTGCGGCCACGGGAAACGGTGGTGGGCTGTGTGGCCCTGGCGGGGAATTCGGATCTCTTGTTAGTGTCGCAGCAGGGGTATGCCAAGCGGTTACCGCTCAATATGTTGCGGCTGGGGCAACGGGGGGAACTGGGCACCTACGCCTTCCAGTTTGCGGCGAAGACGGATGCGTTGGTGGTGGTGTTGGCGGCTCCGCCAGAGGCGGAGGTGGTTTTGCTGAGTAATAGGCAACGCTGGCTGCAATTACCGATCGCGCAGATTGGGGTTTGGGGCCGCGATGGCAGTGGCGATCGGTGCTTCAAGTGCGATCGGGGTGAGTTGCTGACAACCGTAGTCGTGATCAACTCCCCATCACCGTAAATGCCCCCGCCAAACTGAAGGCAGTGACCCTATTCACCGGGAAACTGGCTCTGGAGCACCGTCCTTCTAGGATGGCTTGCACCCAACAAGCGACTAAAAAAGGGGCTTTCGCCCCTTATCTCAGTTGGCACGCCCCTTATCAAAAAACAGCAATCAGGCGATCGCGACTCCCAACTAGCAGTCGTAGTAGAGCGCAAACTCGTAGGGGTGGGGGCGCAGGCGCATCGGATTCACCTCATTATCGAGCTTGTACTCAATCCAGGTGGTAATCAAGTCATCCGTGAAGACACCTCCCGTTGTCAGGAAGTCATGATCGGTTTCCAATGCCTTGAGCGCATCCAATAGAGAACCGGGCGTCGAAGGAATCTTCGCCAACTCTTCCGGGCTGAGGTCGTAAATGTCCACATCCAGCGGCTCACCGGGATCAATCTGGTTCTTAATCCCATCAATCCCAGCACAGAGCATCGCTGCAAACGCTAGATAGGGATTGCTGGTTGCATCAGGGCACCGGAACTCCAGCCGCTTCGCCTTGGGATTGTTACCCGACAGGGGAATTCGCACTGAAGCCGATCGATTCCCTTGGGAATACGCCAGGTTTACCGGTGCTTCAAAGCCAGGGACCAACCGCTTGTAGGAGTTAGTCGTCGGGTTTGTGAAGGCCAACAGCGCCGGGGCGTGCTTGAGGATGCCGCCGATATACCAGAGGGCCATCTGGCTCAGCCCCGCATACTTGTCACCAGCAAACAGCGGCTGGCCATCCTTCCAAATCGACTGGTGGGTGTGCATCCCAGAACCATTGTCGTTAAACAGGGGCTTGGGCATGAAGGTGACGGTTTTGCCATACTTGCGGGCCACGTTCTTGATGCAGTACTTGTAGGTCATCAAGTAGTCGGCTGCCTGAACTAACTCCGCAAAACGGAAACCCAGTTCATTCTGGCCACCGGTGGCCACTTCGTGGTGGTGCTTTTCGATCGGCACCCCGCACTTGGCCATCGTTAACAACATCTCGGTGCGCAGATCTTGCATGGTGTCCGTGGGGGCCACGGGGAAATAGCCTTCCTTGTAACGTGGCTTATACCCCAGGTTGCCGCCTTCCTCCATGCGACCAGAGTTCCAACGCCCTTCCACGCTATCCACGTAGTAGTAGCCCTTGTTTTCCGTTTGATCGAAGCGCACATCTTCAAACACAAAGAATTCGGCTTCGGGTCCTAGGTAAGCAGTGTCACCTAGCCCTGTGCTCTTGAGGTAGTCAACCGCCTTCTGGGCAATCACGCGGGGGCAACGGCTGTAGGGCTGGCCCGTCCGGGGTTCGATAATGCTGCAAATCACACTCAGGGTTGGCTCCGCCATGAACGGGTCCATCCACACAGTTGTCGGATCAAGGACCATTGCCATATCCGACTCGTTGATGGCTTTCCAACCGCGAATACTGGAGCCGTCGAAGGGAACCCCCTCGGTAAAGCTGCTCTCATCAATCTGGCTGCAATGTACCGTCAAGTGTTGCCAGATCCCAGGAAGATCAATAAATTTGAGATCAATCATTTGGATGTCTTTCTCGCGAATGAGAGTTAAGACATCCTGGGGGGACGCTGCCATAGGATTCTCCTTTGCTCAACTGCCCCATCGTATGAATAGGGTCTACGACAATTTGTATCTCAAGTTACAAAAAATTCGAGGTTCAGGGGGGAGTGACTGTCTCCTTGTGGGCGCGATCGCCTTCAGGTGGTAGGTGACCGGACTGGCAGCTTGCCTACCCAGCCCCACTTTCCTCCCCATAAATCGCCCTAGAGAATCTGTTTTGCCGCTTCGGCAACATGGTAAGCTTGAGGCTGAAATCTTGACGCTGCCTAATGTTTATCGGAGTAAAGTGCGTTGGCGTGGTAATAATTGCTTACGGCTGACACTTGCTCCACCGTCAGGCAGGTCGCTCTGAATCCTTAAGCGATTAAAGTCTTAATAAAACTTTGTTGGGAGAGCAACTTCATGCGGGATGCCGTCACAAGTCTAATTGCCAGCTATGACATTGCAGGTCGCTATCTAGACCGGAATGCAGTTGATACCCTCAAGGACTACTTCCAAAGTGGCGCGGCACGGGTGCAGGCTGCGGCAGTGATTAATGCCAACGCAGCAGCGATCGTCAAGCAAGCGGGTTCCCAGTTGTTTGATGAGGTACCCGAACTGATCCGTCCGGGGGGCTATGCCTACACGACCCGGCGGTATGCGGCCTGTCTGCGGGATATGGACTATTACCTGCGCTATGCCAGTTATGCCCTCGTGTCGGGTAACACCGATGTCCTTGATGAACGGGTGCTGCAAGGACTACGGGAAACCTATAACTCGTTGGGCGTACCTGTAGGTCCCACGGTGCAGGGAATTCTGATGATGAAGGAAATTGTCAAGGAGCAGGTGGCGGCGGCGGGCATTACCGACACCCGTTTCGTCGAACAACCGTTTGACTACATGGCCCGTGAGTTGGGTGAAAAGGATCTGTAAAATCTGCTCAATCTCGATTCCAAGCTAACTGCACGCGAGTATTGCCGCCCCGCTCTGACGTTGGTTGTTACAGCGCGGGGTTTTTTGTTGGTGGTGGGATGGGGTCAGTTTAAAACCACGACGGTATAGCCATAGTCATTCAGGTTAGGACAAGGGGCTTAAGCTCCTTATTGATCACAGCCTGACTACTGCTATACAAAGGGTACGAAGGCTCACGAAGGAAAGGTGTGTGTTTTTGGGGTCTGGGTGGTTTGTTTGCGAAAGGTGACGAGGACAAGGTGGGTGAAGTGGGGGTATGCGGATTCTCCTGGTGGATGATGAGGTGGAACTCACGACGCCGCTCAGTCGGGTCCTGCGGCGGGAGGGATATGCCGTAGACGTGGCCAGCGATGGGATGGCAGGACAACAGTTGGCCCTGGCTGGTCGCTACGACCTGTTGATTCTGGACTGGATGTTACCGGGATGCTCTGGGTTGGATCTCTGCCAATTCCTACGATCGCAGGGACAGCCAACACCGGTCCTCTTTCTCACGGCCAAGGATACCCTCGACGATCGCGTCCGGGGGTTGGATGCGGGGGCGGATGATTATCTGGTCAAGCCTTTTGAGCTGCGGGAATTGCTGGCGCGGGTGCGTGCCCTGCTACGGCGTCCGGTCCTGTTAGAGAACCCTCCCGGTCCCGATCGCGCAGCGTCTTTGCAGGAGAATCGCTGGCAGGTGGGAGATCTATCCCTGGATCTGGAGAATCAATTGGCCTATCGCAGCGATCGGCCGATCGACCTGTCGGAAAAAGAAACCCAATTGCTGGCCTATTTTCTTCAGCATCCCAACGAATTGCTCACCCATGACCAACTGCAAGCCCACCTCTGGGGCAGTGAACACCAACCGGCCAGTAATGCCCTCGCGGCCCACATTCGTCTGCTCCGCCGCAAAATTGAAGCTCCGGGAGAGTCGCCATTAATCCACACGGTATATGGCAAAGGTTATCGATTTGGCGCGATCAATCACTAGGGCACTTCGACTGCCCCAACCGACGGGATAACGTTGCTTGGGAGCGCAGAATGGGTATTTTTCGAGATGCCCTTTCAGATCTATATAAATTAAGATCTGTTAAAACTAAAAGGAACTAAAGGGTAGCCCGTGGGGTGACATGAGGTATCGAATTGAGTAAGTTAAGTCTCGATCGGACCGTCAAGATCAATTTAGCGATCCTATTTAGTGTCGGGTTGGTGTTCTGGATGAGCCTATCCTCCATGCTGCCGGTGTTACCGCTGTATGTGGAAGATGTGGGGGGGAGTCGGCAGGCCGTCGGTTGGACGATGGGGGCCTTTTCCATTGGCCTGTTGGCATCGCGCTCCCGGATGGGCTACCTCGCCGATTACCGGAGCCGTAAACTGGTCCTCGCGATCGGACTAGCCGTGGCCGCGATCGCGCCCTTAGGCTATCTGTTTTTCCCAGCCTTACTGCCCATCTTTATTACCCGTGCCCTGCATGGGGTCAGTATTGCCGCCTTTGCCACGGCCTATGTCACGTTGGTGGTGGATATGGCCCCGCTGGAAACACGGGGGCGATTGATTGGATATATGAGTTTGGCAAACCCGATCGGGGCCAGCTTGGGACCCCTGATCGGGGGCGGGATGCAGGCCAGTTGGGGATATGCGCCCCTGTTTCTGATCGCTGCTGGTCTGGGCTTGCTGGGGTTTCTGCTGACGTTACGGGTGCAGGCCCCCCGTGTTCCCCCCGATCCCAGCACGACACTTGACCCTCTGGGTAATCGTTTACAATCGCTGCTCCGTAGCCCTCGGATTCGGGTCCCGGCCCTAGTCCTCGTCTTGTTTGGGATTTCCCTCGGTACGGTTGTGTCCTTCGTACCTTTACTGCTACGGGAGCGGAGCATTGACCTCAACGCGGGGTTGTTCTATGCGGTG
>JBBILC010000120.1:0-15805 GCA_037445115.1 Coleofasciculaceae cyanobacterium bin_20 | reverse complement strand
AGGACAGCCAAACGTCGAGGTTCGTAGTCGCGGTTTTAACCGCGATCCCCCTTTTCAAACATCCTCTAAGCGTAAGCCCCCCTGCCTTAGCCCGGACTCAAGGTGCTGAGGACAAGATTATCGCGGTGAATCACCGTTTCGGGGCTGCTTTGGCCCAGGATCGTGGGGATTTCCTCCGATCGGCGGCCCTGGATTTTTTGGAGGTCGCTGCTGCTGTAGTTAACGATGCCCCGCGCAATTTCCTGGCCAGCCTGATCACACACTAGGACCGCATCTTTACTTTGAAATTCCCCTTCCACCTCAATGATCCCCGCCGCCAGTAGGGACTTTCCGGCCTTTTGGATGGCATTGACGGCCCCCGTATCCAGGTAGAGCTTGCCAGCGGGAACCAGGCTATAGGCGATCCACCGTTTCCGGGCATTGATCGGACGGGGTTGGGGTTCAAAGTGGGTGCCGATGAGTTCCCCTTGGAGGATTTGTTCGATTTTCTGGGGGGATTTGCCTTCGGTGATGACCGTGCGGACCCCGGCATCAGTGGCAATGCGGGCCGCTGCAATTTTGGTCGCCATGCCCCCAGTTCCCCACTGGGACCCCGTATTTTCCTTGGCCGTCACTTCCTGGTCGCGGGTTTGGTTCACCAACTCGGCCAGTTCATCCAGTTGGACGAGGCTGATCGGCTTGGCGTCGGCATGAATGCGAGGGTTAGCAGAATAGAGACGATCGACATCCGTCAGCATAAATAGCCAATCAGCCTCCACCAAACTCGCCACCAGGGCCGACAGGGTATCGTTGTCGCCAAATTTCAGTTCATCGACAGCCACCGTGTCGTTCTCATTGACGATCGGGATCACCCCCAGCTTAAGTAATTCACAGAAAGTCTGGTAGACATTCACGTAGCGGCTCCGCTGGACTAGATCGCTGCGGGTGAGCAATACCTGGGCGATCGGCTGTTGCAAGGAAGTAAACAGGTCATCATAAATGCGCATTAACCGTCCCTGACCCACGGCAGCGACCGCCTGCTTCAGGGCGATCGTGCGGGGGCGTTCGATCAATCCCATGCGGGCACACCCCACCCCCACCGCCCCGGAGGAGACCAGTACAACCTGATGACCCTGTTGTTGCAGCCGTCCTAAGGTTTCCACCAACGCCGCGATCGTGGACAAGGCCAGCCTTCCCGTTTCCGGTTGGGTGAGGCTAGAGGTACCGATTTTGACAACGATCGTTTGGGGCATGGTCTGAGGGGAGCCGGGAGAGGATCAACCCTAGGGAATAGTATGGTCCAACGCCCTAGGGGTACCCTGTCCCTACGGTCAGGGAGTTTGGTAGTTGACGATGCGGGCAAAGTCTGCTGGCTGCAAGCTGGCACCGCCCACCAGTGCCCCATCAATCTCCGGTTGGGCCATAATTTCGTCAATATTACCCGGTTTGACGGAGCCGCCATACTGGATCGGGACATCCGGATTATTCAGTTGGCTGCGGATCAGACCGATCACCCGGTTGGCTTCGGTGGCTTCACAGGTGTCGCCCGTCCCGATCGCCCAGATGGGTTCATAGGCAATGATCAGATTTTGCTGATCGATATCGATGAGATCCTGGGCCAGTTGGGCATAAATTAGCTTTTCCGTTTCACCCGCATCACGCTGTTGTTTGCTTTCGCCGACACAGAGGATGGGGGTTAACCCGGCGGCTTGGGCTGCTTTTAAGCGCCAATTCACGGTCTCGTCGGTTTCGCCAAAATATTGCCGCCGCTCGCTGTGGCCAATAATCACGTAGCGAACCCCAATCTCCACTAGCATGGCTGCCGAAATTTCGCCCGTATAGGCCCCCTCCGTTTCCCAGTGGACGTTCTGGGCACCCACCCGCACCCGGCTACCATGAAGACTTTCCGAGAGGGTCCGGAGATCGGTGAAGGGGACACAGAGAATGACCTCCCGTTCTTCCGGGGTATCCGCCAGCAGGGGTAGGAATCCCTTCAGGAACTCCAGCGCCTCTGCCTGGGTTTTATACATTTTCCAGTTACCAGCAATGACGATCTTGCGCACAGGCCCATTCTTTCTCGTTTGACCATCCCCCAGTGTATACCGGGATTGTCCCTTTCCTGCCCTTCTGATGAGAGGTTAGGGGGTAAATCTTTCGCCATTTTCGCCTTCAAACCAGATCTGGCACAAGGGCCAGAATGCCTTTAAAACACAGGTGGGGATCGGGGATGAGTTGGGCGGTGATCGGCGGATGTTCGGCTTGTAAATAGCTCAGCAAGCGGGGACCATCCCCACCCGTTAGGCAAATGGGACTCTGGGGAAACTGCTGTTGCCAAGCCCCCACCACCGTGTGCAGCGTGGCCAGTATCCCGTAGATGACCCCACTGGCGATCGCCGTCTCCGTGTCTTGTGCCCAGCGGGGGGGCAGGGTCGCTGGTGGCGACACGATCGGGAGGGCCGCTGTCTGTTGGGCTAATGCCCTGAGCTGGAGGGACAGACCGGGTAGGATAGCCCCCCCCACAAGCTGATGATCACCATTCGCCCCCGTGAACGTCAGCGCCGTTCCCGCATCGATCACTAGGCTGGGAAAACCATAGGTCATGCCCGCTCCCAGGAGTGCCAACGCCCGATCGATCCCCAGGGTAGGGTACAATCCCGCGAGGGGAATTTCCGTTAGCGAGAGGACCCTTGCCGCTGGATAGGCTTGCCACAAGGCCGCTTGGGCGGGCACCACCGATGCAATCCAGACCGGTAACGGCGATCGGGGTATTCCTTGCGCTGAAAGGGCTGACGGCACCGGTAACCGCTCCCCCGCCGCGATCGGGGCCGACAAATGCGGAGTATCCCAGGTAGCGCGCACCTGTCCTTGCTGCAACCACGCCCAATGGAGCCGCGAATTCCCCACCACCAGCGCCACCCCCCCCCTTCGCGTCCCTTCGCGTCCTTCGTGCCTTAGTGGTTCCTCTCCCCCGTCGTCCCCACGCATTCCCCCTATCCCCCGTGCTGCCAGATCGTGAAACCCTCTTCCAAGCCTACCTCAGCCAAGAAACTGGCTATGACGCCGATCGCCTCGCCGTTCTCGATCGCGGCTTCGCTAACTCGCCCTATCAAGCAGACCTGCCCGCCTATCCCGATCGCCTTGCCGCCCCCATCCCCGCTTCTGACCTCCCCACCCCTGGCCAGTGGCATCCCTACCCCGATCGGGGCCAACGGCCCATTCTGAACGATGAGGCCCTGGGCTTTCTCCATCCCGATATCCAACAAGCCTGTCTATGCATAGGTACCTGGCAGCAGCAAACCTGGCAAACCCAATGGTGGGGACGGCAAGCCCTCACCCCGGTTGAATTTTGGAGCGCGACCAAAATTATTCCCCTCATTTATCTGGTTGCCCAAGCCAATACCCAGGCCCCTGAGACGCCGATCGACACCTGCCTGATCCGCGACGGTGAGCACCCCCAAGCCTACCGGTTTCAGGAATTGGCCACCGATGTGATCAGCTATCAACAACAGATCGCAACCTCCAACGCGATCGCCCATAGCTTGAAATTATTTGCGACCCCCACAGCTTTAGAAACCTGGTTAAAACAACTCACGGGTAATGCCAATTTAAGGTTTCAGGGAAGATATGGCGAACCGCCTTTTCTCCGCCTCCCGGAACTGTATGATCCCCAGCGCGATCGAGTTCTCCTCCGCGCCGAGGCCGAGGAACATCGGGGCGAAAATGCCGTGTCTGCCTATGATCTAACCCGTATCCTCACGATGATGGCTTGGCATCCCTTACTTCCTCCCAACGCGCAAATTCCTGGCATCCAAGCCCATAGCTGGTCCCCGTTAATTACAGCCCTGGGGACTGATTCTGCTCGCTATGTGGATCTCGCCCTCGCGACTTTGGACTTAACGCCGAGGCTACGATCGCCCGTGATCCTGTCTAAAATGGGCTTTGGCAGAAGCAACATCCGCGATCGTAGCGAACTCAGTTATACGGCCTTTGGCCACTGGTTAGATACCCGCGAGCGACCGGCTCGTTTGCGTACCTTTTGTGTCACCCTCCTGGCTGCCCATGTTTGCCATGACCCGCATGAGGAAGCCAGAATTCTCGATGCTCGGATGGCCACCGAAGTGACGGAAATCCTCCGCTGGTTAATGGTGTTGGCTTAAGGGTTGAATTAATCCAACTCTTCCCAACGGCGATTTTGATTGTTGCGCAGAGCGCGTAAATAACCCACTAGCTCGTGATTCTCGAGAGTGGATAAATCCAGATCCAGTAGATCTTCAATCCGAACCCGAATTCCATCCAGGAAACGATACCAAAATGAGGGATCATTGTGGGCAACATCCTGGTAGTCAAAATAGACCAATTGGCCGACATGACTATAGAACAGGGAGCGTAGGGGAATGCGGGTGACCAGATCATTCCGATTGACAAATCGATAGGTTTTCGAGAGCAGGTTCGTATTGAAATTACGTTCAAACTCGCGATCGCCGACTCGTGGGGACCCAAATGTATATAACCCACTCACGGGTCGATCTTTCTCTCGCAATTTTGCCGTGGCTAGGGTTGCTAAGGCCCCACCCAAACTATGTCCCGTAATCCATAGGGAGGGAGGCCGCACGGCATTTTCACAAATTGATTGGAAATTGGCTTCACTGATCCGTTGCCGGACCTGGAGATCCTGAATGACCCCCTGTACCTCCCGCCAAACCCAGCTGAGGCCACGGCTAAAGCCTTCATGTACTCGCCCAAAGGGACCCCCGACGA
The DNA here is from genome assembly GCA_037445115.1 of Coleofasciculaceae cyanobacterium bin_20. Classification (GTDB taxonomy): domain Bacteria; phylum Cyanobacteriota; class Cyanobacteriia; order B231; family B231; genus Trichothermofontia. Next base: position 11,068 of record JBBILC010000120.1, on the reverse strand, counting down.
GATCGATATCGAGATTGTCCATCCAATTCTTTAGGGAATCCGTGCCCCGAAAAGCCACAATAATTTTCTCGCGATCGGCCAACAGCAGGGCTTCAATCTGTTCTCGATCAAAAATATACACATGGTCAAACTTAAAATTTTCCCTGGCGACTTGGTTCACGAATGCTGCATCCGTATAATAGGCAAGCCGGGAGGCTTTTGCGAGTGCTAGGGCATTCTTGAAGCTGAATTTAGTGGTATAGGGTTCAAAGTCAAATGATTGGAACCAGGGATCAGGCTGGGTAATGGTATTAATCATGGTTGTGATGCACCTTGGGTAGTTATAGAACACGTAAAATTTGAAGTCAGGCGAGCGCTAAGAGGCTGTTTAGAAGATCCGAATATGAGGTAGTTTGACGACTAAAGTTGTCACTACAAACTTAGCGAATCCTGGCGACTGATCAGAACATGATTGCTCGTAGCTACTAGAACAGCGATTTTAATCGCCAGTAATACTATAGACGCTTAGCTAAGCGTCTAATTAACTACTCTATTTACGTTTAGATGTAGCTTAGTGAGCGCAGAATGATTAATGACTGCTGTCTCTGATGACCACGAACATCTCAAATTCTCTTAAAAGTTGCTACCGATCGCCGCACTCTGATAACAATCTTAAGACTTATCATTTTGTTACTTCTTGCCGCCTAGGACTCACATGATCAACCTTAGGCCCGCTGGCGACTCGCTGATTTCCGCCCCGATCGGGAAGAAGGGGGCTGGCGAGAACTGCCCTTCGGCTGGCGTTTCGCACTACGTGGGGTCGGGGCAGCGGGGGGGGGCACGGGATCGGGGGCTGCGGGTATTTGACGCAGGCTGGCGGCTTGGCTGAGCAGCAATTCGGCAAAGGCTGTGGCAGACCCCTGTTCGTCCTGTTCCACTTCCCCACTCGCCAATTGGGCCAACTCTTGACGCTGCTGGGCCGGGTCGAGGCGGTGTACCTGAACGATCGTCCGTTCCGTCTCAGCTTGGGGTTCACCGGGCTGTCCTGCCCTGGCCACCACCTGTTTATCCACCCGAAAGTGATGATCCGCCATTGCCGCCACGATCGGCTGGTGGGTGACACACAAGACTTGCTGCTGCTGGGCCAGTTGGTACAACTTCTGTGCGATCGCCTGGGCTACCCGCCCTGATACCCCCACATCAATTTCGTCAAATACCAAGACGGGCGTAAGACGGGTGGTCCCTTGGGTCAGGACCGCCTTGAGGGCCAGCAAAAATCGGCTCATCTCCCCCCCTGATGCCGTTTCTACTAGGGGTTGCAGCGGTTCGCCCGGATTGGGGCTAAAGTGAAAACTCACCCGATCGGCTCCCGTTGCCGTTGGTGGGGTCGGTGTTAGCACCACCTGGAACTGGACCCGCTCCATTGCCAGGGGTTGCAGGGCCGTCACTAGGGTCGCTTCCAGTTGTTGAGCCGTCATTTGCCGCAGATGGGTCAGGGCAGCACACGCCTGATCCAGGTGCTGGCGTTTTGCCTGACAGGTGGCGGCCAGTTCCTCTAGGCTCTCCCCCTCAGCGGTGAGTTCGCCAAGTTCCTGAGTGATCCGCTCGGCATAGGCGATTGCATCGTCCAGGGTTGGCCCATATTTCCGACAGATTTGCTTGAGTTCCTGGATACGATCCACCACCCCTTGCAGGCGATCGGGGTCCGTTTCCAGGTAACTACCATAGGCATTGATCTGGCGTCCCGCCTCCGCCACCTGGGTGAGCGCACTACTGACCAATTCCAGAATGCCGCCCAGTTGCGGATCATAGGTCTGCATCTCGGTGAGAATCGCCTCGGCCCGCCCTAACAAATCCGCCGCTGCCATCCCCCCCTGATCGTTCTGGTAAAGGGCCTGATACACCGCATAACTTTGCTGCTTCAGTTCCACACTGTGGCTCAAACGCTGGTATTCCTGTTCTAGTTCAGTCAACTCCTGGGGATCACTGAGGTGGGCAGCGGCCAATTCCTGGGCCTGGTACTGAAGTAAATCTAGCCGTTGTAGCCGTTGCTGTTGGGATTGTTGCCGTGCTTCCAGGGCGCGGAGGGCTTGCTGGTAGTGGGCAAAGGCTGTGGCCACCGGTTGCCGCTGTTGGTTCAAGGCTGCCCCGCCGAAACTATCCAACAGTTGGCGTTGGATGGCCGGTTGCCCCAGTTGCAAGGTTTGGCCCTGGGCCGTGATTTCCACCAGATGTTCCCGCAGGGTATCCAACTGTTGCTTATTGACTAGGACCCCATTGACCCGTGAACGACTACGCACCCCCGACGCAGCGGGGCGACGCGACCCGCCGGCGGGTACTGTCAACTCCCGGCTACAGATGAGGGTGCCATCCCCCATTGCCTCGATCGCCTGGGTCGCTAACCAGGTCTGGAGGGCGGGCGTTACCTCAAAACTGGCCTCCAGGAGCGATCGGCTGGCCCCTGTCCGAATCATCCGGGCCGTCACCTTATCCCCCAGGATCGCCGCGATCGCATCCAGAATAATTGACTTTCCCGCCCCCGTTTCCCCCGTGAGGACATTTAACCCCTCACCGAACGCCACTTCCAGGCAATCAATCAGTGCAAAGTTCTCAATCCGCAGGGACAACAACATGGAAATACCCCGATAGCTTGGCGACGCCCGTGGCGGATCGCGTGTTTTGTTTGCGTAGCCAGACATCACCCTCAAGTCTAATCGGATCTGCCCGTATCTGGATGGCCCACACCAGATTGACCCAATCATGAGGCGCGATCGCCCAAGGCACTGCGGCCACTACCAGCCACCGGATCGGAAACTTTTGGGTTGGTTGGTTCGTCACGCCAAGGGAATAGCTGTATGGGTCCATCCCCCGGCGGACTGACCCCCGGTTCAGAAAATCGCCATAAGGCTTTACAATCAACGTGAGTAACTGTACTTAGCTTTAGGCTAATGACGGGTGCGATCGTCACTCGCCCCATTGGGTAGCGCTTGATCATTTTGCTGGCTACCGTGCCGACTCACTCGCTGTATCCTTCGTTTTGACCGCTGGTTTTTATGGATGAGTCCTAGACGATAACAGATAAATCGGAGAGACTACTGGTAAGGTTAGAAACGGAATTATGTAGCGGGATCAGTAACAACCAACTTCAAAGGCAAAGGGCATGGATAGATCTGGTGTGCGGGAGTGCTGGAATACTGTGAAGAAAACTCGCTTATCTTCTGTTTTAGTGGCCACACTGGCCGCATCAGCTAGTTTGGGCCTATCGGAGGCAGCACGGGGCGACACAATTGTTCCGGCGATCGGGATGTCGGGTTCGTTGAGGGCGGTGACCCCAACATCAGATACCCCTGCTACCGGGGTGGTTGTCCCCACCCGCCTAGACGGCGAGTCCTCCGCCACAACGGTTCCCGTCAGTGTGGTGTTTGGTGAACCCTATCCCCAACCGCTCGCCCCGACGACCCAGTTCCCGCCGCTACTGGCCCAGGAAGCTGGGGCCCCCCCCCCGATCATTGACCTGGAAGCGCCCCCAGCGGTTGTGCCGCAATTGCCCGAAGGAACCCAGACACCGGAGCAAGAGACACCCGATACGATCGAGTTAACACCGAGTCGCCCCCTAGAGCCAGACATTCAGATCAACCTGCCAGAAGCGCCAGAAGCGCCAGAAGTACCGGAAATGCCCCCCAATGGGGAGATGCCGTCCGGGGAGATGCCGTCCACGGCTCCCCCCCCTGTCATTCCCCCCTTTGGGCAACCGACTCCCAGCACAGAAACGACGGAACCACGGGTATTGGTGGCGGAAGTCCAAGTGGAAGGCGCAACCCCAACTCTCCAAAATGAGGTCTTCCAGGCTATTCGGACCCAACCTGGCCAGACCACGACGCGATCGCAACTCCAAAGCGATATCAACGCTATTTTTGCGACGGGCTACTTTGCACGGGTCCGGGCTGAACCCGAAGATACCCCCTTGGGTGTCCGTATTACCTTTTTTGTCGAACCCAACCCGGTGTTGCAGGCGGTGCGGATTGCCGATGCCCAGGTCCTCCCCCCAGAGGTGGTTGATACCATCTTCTCACCCCTCTATGGTCAAACTCTGAACCTGCGCCAACTGCAAAGCGGTATCCAGGATCTGAACAAGTGGTACCAGGACAATGGGTATGTGCTGGCCCAGGTTGTAGACTCCCCCGATGTGTCGCCCGATGGGACCGTCACGCTTCAGGTTGCTGAAGGGGTGATCGAAGACATTCAAGTCCAGTTTCTCAGTAAGGATGGAGAAACCACCGACGAAGAAGGGAACCCGATCAAAGGCCGGACCCGCCCCTTCATCATTACCCGTGAGTTTGAAACCCAAACCGGGCAAGTATTCAACCGTCAACAGATCGAAGATGACCTACGGCGGGTCTTTGGGTTGGGCATTTTTGAAGACGTGCGTCTGTCCCTGAATCCGGGCGACAATCCCCAGGAAGTTGTCGTCGTCGTTAATGTGATTGAACGCAATACTGGGTCGATCGCGGCAGGGGCGGGGATCAGTTCGGCCAGCGGCATCTTTGGTTCGGTCAGCTACCAGGAACAAAACCTGGGGGGGAATAACCAGAAGCTAGGGGCCGAAATTCAGGTGGGCCAGCGGGAGTTGCTCTTCGATGTCAACTTCACCGATCCCTGGATTGCGGGTGACCCCTATCGCACCTCCTACACGGTGAATGCCTTCCGACGGCGATCGATTTCCCTGATCTTCGATGGCGGTGATCCGGAAGTGGAACTGCCCAATGGCGATCGGCCCCGCGTCGTGCGCACGGGTGGGGGTATCAGCTTTAGCCGTCCCCTGCAAAACGGCTGGTCGGCGTCTACTGGCTTGCAGTATCAACACGTTACGCTCCGCGATGCCGATGGGGATCTCAGCCCAAGGGACGAGAAGGGCAACGATCTAAGTTTCAGTGGCACCGGTAAGGATGATTTGGTGACGCTCCAGTTTGGCATGGTTAACGATCGTCGCAATGATCCCATCCGGCCTACCCAAGGGTCACTGCTGCGATTTGGGGTTGAGCAATCGGTGCCCGTCGGCAGTGGTTCCATCTTCTTCAATCGCCTGCGGGGCAGCTACAGCTTCTATGTCCCGGTCCAATATGTGAACTTTACCAAAGGTCCCCAGGCCCTTGCCTTTAACGTGCAAGCCGGAACCGTGATTGGCGATCTGCCCCCCTACGAAGCCTTCTCCCTGGGGGGGCTGAACTCCGTGCGGGGCTACGATGAGGGCGAAGTTGGCAGTGGCCGTTCCTTTGCCCAAGCGAGTGCGGAATACCGCTTCCCGCTGTTTTCCATTCTCGGCGGTGCTCTGTTTGTGGACTTTGCTAGTGATCTGGGCACGGGGGATGATGTACCCGGCGATCCGGCGGGCATCCGCGGCAAACCGGGTTGGGGGCTAGGCTATGGTGCGGGTGTGCGCATCCAGTCGCCGCTGGGGGCAATTCGGATCGACTATGGCTTGAATAACGAAGGGGATAGTCGGGTTCACTTTGGCATTGGTGAGCGCTTCTAAGGCCGATTATGACAGCAGCCCCCCTGCCCCCGACTGGCCAACTCCCTTCTGCTCCAGTGCTCCAGCGTCCGATCTTAGCTGCTACCCAACATACCCTGGCCGCTGCCTTTACGGCGACTGGCGTGGGCCTGCATAGTGGCGCGTCGGTCCAGGTACGGGTGGGGCCAGCCCCGGTGGGCAGGGGGCGTGTCTTTGTGCGGGTGGATTTACCCGATCGCCCCCGGATTCCGGCCCAGGTGGCAGCGGTGGATCACACCCTGCTATCTACGGAACTGTGCTGGGGGGAGGCCCGTGTGCGCACGGTGGAGCATTTGCTGGCGGCGCTGGCGGGGATGGGGATCGATAATGCCGAGATTGAGATTGACGGTCCGGAAGTTCCCCTAATGGATGGTTCGGCCCAGGATTGGGTGCGGGCGATCGCCGCCGTCGGGTGGGTGGATCAGGGGGCGCCACGATCGTGCCTCATCCTAGCGGAACCCTTCTGGGTGCAACGCGACGATGCCTTTGTTGCGGCCCTGCCCGCGAGTGAGCCGCGTTTTAGCTATGGCATTGACTTTGACCTGAGCGCGATCGGGAACCAGTGGCATAGCTGGTCCCCCCGGCAGGAGGATTTCGCCACGGCAGTGGCCCCGGCCCGGACCTTTGGTTTGGCCCATCAAATTGAGCACTTGCAAGCACAAGGGTTGATCAAAGGTGGTAGTCTGGAAAATGCCCTTGTTTGTAGCTCAGATGGTTGGGTGAATCCGCCGTTGCGGTTCGCCAATGAACCGGCCCGCCATAAATTGTTGGATCTGGTTGGAGATTTGAGCTTGCTGGGTGCCCTGCCTCTGGCCCATATTGTGGCCTACAAGGGCAGTCACGGTTTGCATACCCAACTAGCCCGCTGTATTCAGAATGCGAATCCTGGTCCTCACGCCACCTTAGGCAGCGGCTAGCGGCCATTCGCGATTTTGTTGTTCCTAACCCCAGGCCCATGTCCGTCTCTACCCGTGTGAATTTGAGTGACCCAGAGGTGCTATCCCCGCGATCGGAGCTGGAGGCAGCCACGCCGCTGGTGAAGACCACCTTTGCCGCCGAGGAAATTCAAGCCCTCCTGCCCCATCGCTATCCCTTTGCCCTGGTGGATCGCATTATTGACTATGTCCCTGGCAAACGGGCGGTGGGTATTAAAAATGTGTCGGTAAATGAACCCCACTTCCAGGGCCACTTCCCCGGTCAACCTGTGATGCCTGGTGTGCTGATTTTGGAGGCGATCGCCCAAGTCGGCGGAATTATTGCCGTACAAATGCCAGAGATGGGCGGGGGGTTATTTGTCTTTGCGGGCATTGACAAGGCCCGGTTCCGGCGTCCCGTGGTCCCTGGGGATCAATTGCTCATGACCGTGGAGCTACTGGCGGTCAAGCATCGACGGTTTTGCAAGATTTACGGTAAGGCAGAGGTGGAAGGTCAACTCGCGGCTGACGGCGAAATGATGTTTTCGCTGGTGGCCCAGTAGGGATAAACGCGGAGACGTAAGTTGACCCCCCCAAAAATGCCAGCTATTCATCCCACCGCCGTGATCCATCCTGGTGCCGAGCTACACCCAACGGCGCGGGTGGGAGCCTATGCCGTCATTGGCCCCCAGGTGAAAATTGGGGCCGAGACGGTTATTGACCCCCATGTGGTGATTGATGGCGATACGGTGATTGGCGATCGCAACCATATTTTTGTGGGTGCCGCGATCGGCCTCGATTCCCAAGACCTGAAATATACGGGCGAACCCAGCCAGGTACGCATCGGTAACGACAACCGGATTCGCGAGTTTGTGACGATTAACCGGGCCAATCAAGCTGGGGAAGCCACCCGGATTGGGGATCAAAATTTAATCATGGCCTACGTGCACATTGCCCACGATTGTGTGGTCGGCGATCGGGTGGTGATTGCCAATGCCGTATCCGTTGGCGGCCATGCGGTTATTGAATCCCAGGCGGTGATTGGGGGCATGGTGGGGATTCACCAATTTGTCCAGATTGGTCGTTTGGCGATGGTGGGAGCCATGAGTCGGATCGATCGGGATGTGCCTCCCTATGTCCTGGTGGAGGGCCATCCGGCACGGGTACGATCGCTGAACCTGGTGGGCTTGAAGCGATCGGGCTTGACCACAGAAGCCAGTGGCCAACCATTCCAAGCCTTGAAGAAAGCCTTTCGTTTGTTGTATCGATCGGGCCTATCTTTCCCAGAGGCGCTGGCCCAAGTCGAACTTTTGGGAGATTACGACTGTATTCAGCACTTGCACCGTTTTTTACAATTCTCGATGTTAGAGGGACGACGCGGCTTGATCCCTGGGAAGGGGGCCAAACTGGATGAAATCTAATTGTCGGGAACACAAAGACATCCGGATTGTCGGCAAGACAAAGGCATAAAGCCGCTCCCAAGATCGGTAAAGAACGCCAAGATTGCAAAAAGTTTCTGCCCGCTGTCAGGTTTAGGGGGGAGGTAAGGGAATACTAACCGCAGTGCCTGCGGACACACTAATCCCCATGTTCGATAGCCGTTCGTGTAGCGACGCTAACCGCGTATCGCCGCTAACCCCTGTGCCTTGGATTCCTGATATTCGTGCCCCTCAACGCTGGTCGCTCTCGCCCCTACAGCGGCAGCGATGGCTGCACGGTCTGGCCCTGCTTCTGAGTGATGCGATCGCCCTGGCCCTGGCTTGGCGGATTGCGGCCCACCTCAACCAGTTTTATTCCCCGATTCCGGCCCAATTGGTCTGGTGGGTTTGGTTGGGCCTACCCAGCTTATTTTGGGTCTTTGCCGCAACTGTGCTGCTGATCCTGGGGTGCAATGGGTTATACAGCACAACGGGGCAATGGAAAAATTACCTGAAAGCGGGTCGCCTGGTGAGTTATGTGTATCTCGCGTCCCTGGTCGTGTCCTACTTTTATGATCCGTTGATTGATCCCCCGCGATCGCTGTTTTTTAGCGCCTGGTTTGCCAGCGTTGTTCTGGTGGTGGGGTTACGCCTGCTCACCACCCTGGGGCTACGGCAAGCCGAGCAAGGCGACCCCATCGCAGTGTTTTTGATTGCGCCGCGCGATCACATCGAACAATTAACCCAGGCCCTCCAGCGCCGTGCCCATTATCGGGTGGTTGGCACTGCTGCCCCAGATCAGATCCATACTGCCGCCACAGTCCAGGCTATTTTGGCAACCCAGGCTCAGGAGGTCCTGGCTGATTTTTCCGATCGCAGGTCAGTTGGCTGGTCGGAAGTGGATTTAGCCTCCTCTCTATACTGGCAATTACGGCAGGCTGGGATTAATTTGCGGTTTCTCCCCTCTAGCCTCAATATGCTGCATCGACGCGGCGAACCAGAGGTCTTGGCGGGTTTGCCCACGTTGAAGGTGGAAGCTCCCCTCTTCAGTGGGTTGGACTATCAGCTCAAGCGGTGTATTGACTTTATGGGGGCGTTGCTGGGCCTTATCCTCCTGTCGCCGCTGCTAGTGGGCGTCGCGATCGCGATTAAACTCACCTCATCCGGGCCAATCCTCTTCCGGCAGGAGCGGACGGGGTTACACGGCAAGGTCTTCCAGATGTGGAAGTTTCGCACCATGACCGTAGATGCGCCTCACCTCCAGAGCCAACTGGAGAGCCACAATGAAAGCCAGGATGGGATTATGTTCAAAATCAAACATGATCCGCGCATTACGGCGATCGGGCGTTGGTTGCGCCATACCAGTATTGACGAGCTACCCCAACTGGTCAATGTCCTACGGGGGGAGATGAGCTTGGTGGGCCCCCGCCCCCTACCCCTCCGCGATGTCCAGCGGTTTGCCCCCTGGCACCACACCCGCCACCAGGTGTTACCGGGCATTACCGGGCTGTGGCAGGTATCCGGGCGATCGGATATCGATACCTTCGATGATGCCGTGCGCCTGGATCTTTACTACATCGATAACTGGTCCCTCAACCTGGATCTGGATATTTTGCTGGAAACCTGTCGGATAATCTTATTTGGCCGGGGGGCCTATTAAAGCGCCAGTCAAACTTTGGCGAACAGAAAAATAGTATGATGACGGGGGCAAACCCTTTGGTCAGGTGTCAGTCATACAGCCGTTCCCTCTCTAGTGAAGTACTGTCAAGCCTTGCGAACAAGGGGCTTAAGCCCCTTGTCTGTACCTCACCGGGTATGGAAGTGCTGTAGCACTGGTCATGACGCTTGCCATTGGTTCACGATATCAGTGCGGGAGTATCGCTCGGTGATGAAGGATATCTGGGCTGGGATCGCCGCTCGACGCCTCTTAACCAATCTACTAGCTATCATCTTGGTACTAAGCATTGGTCTTACGGGCTGTCAGCAGGCGACGCCAGTGAGTTTACCGGTGGCCAGCCAGCCAAGTCCCGTTAAGTTAGGGGGACGCCTATCGGAAGTCGCGCCGCCAGCCGCGATTCAAACCCTACGCCAGTCCTTGGATGTCTATCAGCCCCAGGTGGCGATCGTGAGTCCCCGCCCGGATGAGGTGTTGACCTCTACAACGGCCAGTGTGCGCTTTCAAGTCCGGGATTTGCCGATTTTCCAAGATGAGACCTTGGGGTTAGGTCCCCATTTGCATGTCATTCTTGATAATCAGCCCTATCAGGCCGTCTACGATCTGGATCAGCCCCTGGTGTTCAAGGATCTAGAACCGGGCACCCATACCCTGCGGGTCTTTGCCTCCCATCCTTGGCACGAAAGTTTTAAGAACGATGGGGCCTATGCCCAGGTGACCTTCCATGTCCTGACACAGACGGCCACCAACCACCCCGATCCCAAGTTGCCCCTATTGACCTATAGCCGTCCCCAAGGGCGCTATGGGGCGGAACCGATTTTGCTAGATTTTTATCTCGCCAATGCGCCCCTGCATCTGGCGGCGACTGAGGATAACATCAGTGATTGGCGGATTCGCTGCACAATCAATGGCGAAAGTTTTGTCTTGGAAGATTGGCAGCCGGTTTACCTGAAAGGGTTTAAGCAGGGCGATAACTGGCTTAAGCTGGAGTTTCTGAACGATCGTGGGGAACTGGTCCTCAATGCCTTCAATAATCCGGCCCGTCTCATTCAGTACGAACCGGGCGGCAAAGATCCCCTCTCGCGGTTAATGCGGGGCGAATTGTCGGCCACTGCGGCCCAGGGAATTGTCAAGCAAACCGTCACCACTCCGGCCCTACCCTCAACCTCACCGGCGGCCACCCCCCCCCCGCCCGGGCAGTCTCAGCCGGTGACTAAACCAACCACTCCGCCAGTGGAGGTCTCCCCGATCGCGAGGCCCACGCCACCAACGGCCCCTTCTCCGGTAGCCGCGCCGCCTGTTGCTAAACCCAGCCCGGTGGCCTCGCCCCAGCCCCCGCCAGCGGTGACCGCTACGCCTGCTCCCCGCCCTGAAACCTCCCCATCGCCAATGGCGAAGCCTGCGCCAGCATTGCCAGAAACACCCCCTAACCCGGTGGCGACCCCAACTGCGACACCCGCACCAACGATCGCCCCCTCGGCTTCCGCCTCTCCGGTGGTACCACCTGCGGCTGCCCCATCCCCCGCCGTTA
>JBBILC010000119.1:0-16254 GCA_037445115.1 Coleofasciculaceae cyanobacterium bin_20 | reverse complement strand
GGAAGAAGAGACTCGCTCCAATCAACCCGTGGGACACCATTTGCAGCACCGCCCCACTCAGGCCCAAATCCGTGAACGAGGCAATCCCAATCAGGACAAAGCCCATGTGGGAAATCGACGAATAGGCAATCTTGCGCTTGAGATTGCGCTGGGCAAAGGACGTGAGGGCCGCATAGATGATATTCACCACCCCCAGAATCACCAGAATCGGCGCAAAGCGAACATGGGCATCGGGCAACATCCCCGCATTCATCCGAATCAGGGCATAGCCCCCCATCTTCAGCAGAATCCCCGCCAGCAGCATGTGAACCGGAGCCGTCGCTTCCCCGTGGGCATCGGGGAGCCAGGTGTGCAGCGGGAAAATCGGCAACTTCACCGCATAGGCAATCAAGAAACCCGCATAGACCAGCAACTGGAAGCCGATCGCGTAATCCTTCGCCGCCAACGATCGCATATCAAAGGTGACCGAATCACCATAGAAAGCCATCGCCAGCGCCGCCACCAGGATAAACAGCGACCCGCCCGCCGTATACAGGATGAACTTCGTCGCCGCATAGAGCCGTCCCTTGCCGCCCCAGATCGACAGCAGCAAGTACACCGGGATCAGTTCCAACTCCCAGGCCAGGAAGAACAGCAGCATATCCTGCACCGCGAACACGGCAATCTGGCCGCCGTACATCGCCAAGAGCAGGAAGTAGAAAAAGCGCGGTTTCAGCGTCACCGGCCAAGCCGCCAACGTCGCCAGCGTCGTAATAAACCCCGTCAGTAAAATCAGCGGCATCGACAGGCCATCCGCCCCCACCGACCAGTTCAGGTCGATCGCGGGCACCCAGCTATAGCGCTCCACCAGTTGCAACTCTGGGTTACTGAAGTCGTACTGGGTGTAAAACGCCGCCACAATCAGGGCAAAGTCCACCAGCCCCACCACCAGGGCAAACCAGCGCACCGCCCGACCGTTATCATTGGCCGGGAACAGCGGGGTCATCAGGGACGCAACGATCGGCAACAGGATGATCGTCGTCAACCAGGGAAAATCAGCGGTATTCATCACTCACACGCCCGTAATCAAGTCACACCAGAGAGAATCGCCAACCCCAGCACCGCCCCAAACACAATCAGGGCATAGAACTGGGCACGACCATTCTCGAAATACTTCAACCCTTCCCCCGTAATCATGGTGATAAACCCGGTCAGGTTGACCATGCCATCGACTACACGCAAATCCACCTCCATCACCTGACGGGCCAGACGGCGACTGCCCTGGACAAACAGGCGATCGTTCAGATCATCGAGGTACCACTTATTGCGCGAGAACCAGTAGAGGGGTTGGATTTTGGCCGCGATCGCCGCCGGATCAATCTTGCCTAGGGCGTACATCAGCACCGCCAACGTAATCCCAACTAGCGCGATCGCCACGGAACTGCCGCCCATCAGGATAAACTCACCCAGATCAAAGGCTTCGGCTTCCTCTAGGGCCAATTCTGCGGCTGCACCGACAACGGGCGGATGGATAAATTCGCCAAAGTAATCGGCAAAGGGTGTCCCCACTAACCCGATCAGCACCGAGGGCACCGCCAGCACCATCAGCGGCAACGTCATCGCGATCGGCGACTCGTGGGGCGTATCACTGTGGCCATGCCCGTGATCATGCCCGTGATCATGGCTGTGATCATCATGTCCATGACTGCCGTGAACTACCAATTCCTGGGGATTCATCGCACCGGGACCAAAGGCAGGCACCGTCGCCATTTCCAGCCCCATCGCTTCCGCTTCAGCCAACAATTGCTTCTGGATCGTCGTGTCCTTTCCTCGGAAGTCGCCTTCAAAGGTCAGGAAGTACATGCGGAACATATAGAACGCCGTAATCCCCGCCGTCAGCCAACCGATCGCCCACAGGGACGGATTGGCCGCAAATGTCGAACCAAGAATTTCATCCTTAGACCAGAACCCGGCAAAGGGCGGAATCCCGCAAATTGCCAGCGTCCCAATCAAAAAGGTCGTCGCCGTAATCGGCATGAACTTACGCAACCCGCCCATCAGACGCATATCCTGGGCCAGCACCGGATCATGGCCGACCACCGCCTCCATGCCATGAATCACCGAACCGGAGCAGAGGAACAGCATCGCCTTAAAGTAGGCGTGGGTCATCAGGTGGAACAGACCGGCCCCATAGGCTCCGACACCCATTGCCATCACCATGTAACCCAACTGGGAAATCGTGGAGTAGGCCAGTCCTTTCTTAATATCGTTTTGGGTAATCGCGATCGTCGCCCCCAGGAAGGCCGTAAACCCGCCCGTGTAGGCAATCACCGTCATCGCTTCCGGAATCCCCTCGAACACCGGGAACATCCGCGCAATCAGGAAAACCCCCGCCGCCACCATCGTTGCCGCATGGATCAGGGCTGAGATTGGGGTGGGACCTTCCATCGCGTCCGGGAGCCACACATGGAGCGGGAACTGGGCCGATTTCGCCACGGGTCCCAGGAACACCAGGATGGCAAACAGGATGGCAAGACCAGAACTAAAGGTGCCCGACTCAACCATGCTGTGTAGGCGCTCACCCATGAGGTCGAACTCAAAGGTTTGCGTCGCCCAGTAGAGACCCAAAATCCCTAGCAGCAGGCCAAAGTCACCGACCCGGTTCGTCACAAAGGCTTTTTGACAGGCATCGGCAGCGGCCTTGCGATCGTACCAAAAGCCAATCAACAGGTAGGAACACATCCCCACCAGTTCCCAGAAGACATAGACCTGCACCAGGTTGGGACTAATGACCAGCCCCAGCATCGAGGAACTGAAGAGGCTGAGATAGGCATAAAACCGTACATACCCAGGGTCATGGGCCATATAGCCATCGGTATAGATCATGACCAAGAAGGCAACGGTGGTCACGATCGCCAGCATCACGGCGGTGAGGTGATCGATCGTGTAGCCCATCGTCAGGTGGAAACTGCCCGCCTCCGCCCACTCAAATACCCGTAAATAGGTGGGGTGACCTTGGATCTGACTCGCCAGCAGGGCAAAGGACAGGACCATTGCCGCGCCAAGGAACGAGACCACAACGATCGCGTTCACCTGCCGGAGCCGATTCGTGGTCTGGTTGGCCGAAATCAAACCAACCCCGACCAGCAGCGCGCCCACCAGCGGCAACACCGGGATCAACCATGCATATTGATAAATTGCTTCCATAAGCGACACTCGCGTTAGCCCAAAGGTTCAGGAGGAGGAGTCTTCACTGCCTAGCAAACTGTGTAACTCGCCAAACCACCCCATATTGTTACACAGACTTAATAATCCACAGCGTGCTCTTAAGCAGAATTTCCTATCTTGGGTAGAAACCCCTAGGGATGGTGGGCCGCCCGGAGCGACTTCCCCCGCCCTCAATCATGCCCCGATTCACCGCGATAGGGTGCATCATCCGTCACGCTCGATCGCCTGTGTCGCTGTTTCCAGACATTAGCAGTCACTGGGGTCCAGGACGATGCCCCCCTAAAACACGCAGAGCACACCGGGTTAGCAAGTGTCTTGTTCGGGCTGTCTTTGAGTTTTCTAATCGTTTAAGCCAAGTTCTCGAACCAGCCGCAACCGTTAGCCAACCGGATGGCGATCGAGGCTGGGGGGAGGTTCGATCCGAGTGCAAGTTTGCAACATATAATTCAGGGTCAGACGGAGATCATCGCGGCCTTTGAAGCTGTCGTAGCGATGGACCACTTGACCGCACTCAATCAGGATTAGGGTGGGTAAAGTCCGGAGGCGATAGGTACTGGCCAGTCTGATATTCTCATCAGCATTGACCGAAACCAGTTTGACCTGTCCCGTCCACTGGGTTTGCAAATCCTGTAGCGACGGCTCCACTAGCCGACATAACCCACACCACGGTGCCCAAAAATTGACCAAAACCGGAATTGGCGATTCCAAAACCTCGTGTTTAAACTCTTTATCGTTAACCGATAGCACAACGTTCCCCACGTTCTAAAGGTTTGGTTTGGGATCATCCTACCAGGCAACGTTCCCTGTCGCACGGATTAAAAGGGGATGCGCCCACCAAAGTCCCAGAACAAAGGCCAATACCCCCAGGTAGGCAGGCTTGAGAAACTCCTGCCAGACAAGGGTTTGTCGTCCCTGAAGGATCGCCACAAACGGGACGATCGATGTCCGTTCCCTGACTTTTTCAAAGGCATCCCCATACCGGGCCAGCAGGCGGCGATCGCCATGCCAAACGCCAAACAAGTGGTGCAGGATCAACCCCGCCGAGGTGACCAGCATAAACGTCGTGCCTAACCAAAGACTATGGGCAATACACCAGATTACCTGCCCCACCATCTGGGGGTGACGGGTAATGCGAATGATGCCGGTCTCGTAGAGATGGACCTGGGGTTTCTGGATGGCGGCAATTTCCAGCAGGTTAAAGGTGGCAGGATAGAGAAACAGGAAGGAGAGCGCCGATAGGCCCCACACGAGGGGTTGAATGCCGGGGGTGCCCTGTAGCTGCCAGAGTTGCGCCCCATCGTAGCGGTGATTAATAAAGTAGATAATCAACGCCGTCGCTAGGGGCAGGCTCAGCAGGGCAAAGATCACCCGGTACAGCCGTGGCCCAATCCGGGCTTCCGCCCACGGTCGTAGGGCCGCTAACCCACTGTGGGCAGTGGCAAAGGTTAGCAAGAGGGCCAGCATAATCCCGTGGCTGGAGGTCAGCCAGGTGAAGGAAGTCAGCATGAAGATGGCTGTTAGGGACAGGCGTTTATTTGTTACTTTAGCGACTTTAGCGCCTAGTCTTCACAGGAAAATTATCCCATTGCGATCGGGATAAGCCATTATCCGCATCGATGCAGCCCGATCCTATTCCCCCTCCTGGTCAGAGGCGTTAACCTTCGGAATGATTTTGGGACGCTCTCGGTCTTCCCAACCTGGGGGGCGTTTCGAGTTATACCAGGCGATCGAGCCGATCGTCACGGCGGCAATAAAACCAACGACATAGACAAGCGTAAAGGCCAGTGGGAAATGGGGACCGGCAGCCGTCACAGCGATGACCTCGGCCACTGGGTGGATGATCATGGGTTTACCCCTCCAGGCAGCAACAGAACCATGAACTCACTATGCGATAAAACGAGGGACAGCGATCGCCTTGGTTGCAAATCCTAACATCAGTCAATCACCCATTGAACATGGGATAGCCGTCAGGCTGTCCGGGTAGCAGGCAGGATGCCACCCCCTCCCAACATCCAGCCAATCTAAAATCTAAAATCCCCTCACGGGAAAGCGTTACCCTTAATCCTGAAAAATTGATTCTGCTGGGCATCAAAAGCCAGGAATTCAAATGGAGAAATTGCGGCAGGTGGTACACTAATATCAACTGACCAACCGGCATACCGATAGCAGGACCCTAAGCGTTGGTAGAGATCCGATCGTCGCAACCCACTTTTTCCAACCGTTACAATAACCAACTGATTCATCGCTTGACTTCGGATGGGATCAACAACAACGATCGCATCCGCTGGACGGCTCTGATTAGGTAAAAGGGCAAAGCCACTGACAATGCTCTGGTCTACATCGGCTGAAATTTTCACTGGGGTAACTCCTTCGATTTGACCGATCGCCACTGGCGCAATGGCTAGTTTTGCCAGGAAGTGAGTATAGTTATCAACCTGGAAGATACCAGGTTTCAGGATAGATAAGCGCCGGATGGGTCTGCTGATATCTTTGAGGTATTGAAGGCTATTGGGATCATGAAAAATGGTATTGAGACAGGTATCGTCCTCTAGATAGGAAATCAGTTGAAAACACGCCTTTCCTTGTAACAATCGATACTTGTGATAATGGATATCTGGATAAATTTTGAGATTATAATGAACAAAAGCATATCCCAGTAGTAGATAAGGGAAGACGAATAGGACCAACCGGGGAGACTGCTGTGGGGATGGTCTATCTGACCAGAGGGAGCGATGGTGATGGGTTATCCCCACCAGTGCCAGACCGAGGAGGGCGATCGTGAGATAGTTGGCATGGAAAATATAGCGTAAATCTAAGGAAGAATCGGGATAAATATGGGCACGGCGCAGGCTAGTGAATCCCGCATCAATCATCGAACCTGCACCGATCATAATCCAGGGAATAAGGGAGCGACGATCACATTGCTTGAGGGCAAAGCAGTAGCCAATAGTCAAGAAAAATAGGCCACAGAGTAACAACCCGATCGTCCCGGCTAGCCTATAGTTATCCGTAAAGGGATTACCCAAAAACTCCAACGAAAAGCGCAATCGTGGCAGTAATATTAGTCCTATATCTTCTTGAGATTTTACCGGTAGATGATAGTCAGTAAAGAAATTAAAGTAGGCGATTGTCAGACATGCTACATAAACAATAATAGGTTTTATTTTATCACCTCGTAAACAGCATATACTAGCTAGATTAACAACACTGAGAATAATTCCACCAGAGAAAGAAAATAGGGCGATCGTGGCGCAACCGGCCATCACCAATGCCTTGCTTAGATTGTGCCAACTTAAGGTAAGTACAATGGCAGATAGGATCAAGCAGAAACCTGGGATAAGGCGATGTAGTGTAATACCCCAAAGCCAACGATAGTAGGAAGACAGGCTGAAAATCATCGCGCTCATGCAGAATAGCGTCATCAGGGATAGCCAGGGATAGCCAGGGTGCTTACGGTTTGCCGTTTGGTAAACTAGGGCTGACAATGCCATGACGATCGCGACCCCAAATGCCCAGGTAAAGTAAAGTTGAAACTGGATGTTCCAATACCCAAATAAATTAAATAAGGCGAGGGAGAAGACAGTGGGAATCAGCTTACGACTCTCATTGTATTGACGAACCAAGTCACCGGCTGTGAGATGTCCCAAGCGATCCTTAAGGATTTCTTTAAATGGGGTATCAAATTCATCCTGGTAGGGAATATCTACCCCATTGCTCACAATAATCAGCAGCATGATGATTGCTGGTATTAAAATCAGCCCCCACCGTAATCCTCCCCATCGCGCCGTCAGTAATCGCAACTTCCAAGATCCAGCCGGTTGGGAGTGAGACATAGATTTAGGGGGAGGCAGGAGCCAAGGTGGGAGGGGTTAAGGCTTGGGGGGATAACGCTAGGCGAAAAAAATGGTTTTGACTGGCATCAAAGGCAAAAAACTGTAGCTGATTGTGGGAGCGGGATGGCGGGGTGACTTCAACGACCCAACCTCCATAGCGATAGTAATCGCCAAATTGCCGCGACAAGTCTGGGCGAGGCAGACCACAGTAGCCAATCGCCACGATCGTTAGTTGTTGTCTTGTCGCACTGCGGACCGGATCAACCACGACGATCGCATCCGCAGGGCGTAGGTTCGTAGGTAGGAGCGCTGAGCCAGTAATCTGCCATTTATTCCCTGCAAGTGGTTGGATGGTATCGACCTGTCCAAAAGCCATTGGTGCAATCATCGTGTCTGTCTGGAAGGATTCATAACTGCCCAGGTTGAGGATACCTGGTCGCAGGATAGCTAAGCGACGAAGCCTATGTAGTTTTTCTAAAAATTGGGGGGTTGTTGGATTTGGGAAAATGCTCTTTAGGCAGCTAATATCCTCCAAATAGGGATTGAGTTGCAAGCAGGATTTACCATATAAAAGTCTGTATTTATGTTGATGAATTTCAGGATAAGTCCTAAGATTATATCGAATAAATTGAAAGCTAATTGATAAATAAATCAAAACAATTATAGAGACGAAATTTAATCGAATTCTCTTAAATTGATTAATCTTGAAGGTAATATCAAAAAACAGATGACTTCCCCAATGAGTTAGCAATACCACCATGATGCCTAGAACCGAGATCGCTAGATAGTTAGCATGGAGAACATAACGAATATCTAATGCAGAAACAATTTCTTCACCGGAGCGGAAATAGGCAGTTAGGGCTGCACATAGGATAGCATATCCCCCGATCGCGACCCAGGGAGTCAATGCCTGACGATAAGTATGGCCGCTTTGACTATCAGGGGGATGAGAGAATTGCTGGTGTCTCCCCCCCCGCACCAAACCGAATAGAAATATGATTAAAAGCACTAATCCAACTAAAAACGCCTCATGGTGACGTCCGGAAAAAGGATTTCCCAGAAATTCTATAATAAAAGTAAAATCTTCTGCCAACTGAGAAGTATTGAAATTATAAATTGGCTCAGGATTGCGTATTTTATAATCATAAAAAAAATTAAAAAGACTTATAAAAACAATAGATAAATAGATTAGTATATGCGTGATTCTAATATTTCTGAAAGTTAACAGCATAGCTAAATTAATTGGGATAATAATAATACCTCCGGAAAAGGAGAATAGAGCGATCGTGGCACAGCCAGCTAGAGCTAATGATTTGGTAATATTTCGCCAGTTAAGCGTAGCAACTACGGCGGAGAGGACAATACAAAAATCTGGGATGAGTCGATGTAACGTAATTCCCCATAGCCAACGATAGTATGAGGTAAAGCTGAACATTAATGCACTCATTGACGCCACAGCAAGAAGTGATAGCCAGCGATAATTGGGATGACTTCGTTGCGCAGTACGTTCAACTAGCAAAGACAATAGAAGGATATTAAGGACACCCAAAAACCAGGTAAAATATAATTGGAACTTAATATTCCAGTGGCCAAAAATACGAAAGAAAAAAATAAATAAAGCATTGGGAATCAGTTTGCGACTGTCATTGAATTGTCGCGTGATCTCAGCTGAGGTTAATTGATCGACATACTCTAACGTCAAAACTCGGAAAGGATTAGAGAACTCGTCATAATAAGGAACATTTACCCCATTATTGCGAATAATCAATAGCATTCCGATCGCTGGCAGCAGCAGCAGACTAAGCCGCATCCAAGCATATCCATAATGCTGCCATAGGGCTTGCCACTTGATGGCCGAGAGTCTCCGTTTGAGCATATCACGGCCTTAGGTACGACGATGGATCTCGTGGGTCATAAAATCATGGGCCATTTTGGTATTAGCAAAGATCATCCGGGCCTCCTGGAGCAAATCATTGAAAACGATCGCATTACCCGGTGCATAGCGGGGGCTGAAGTGGGTCATAATCAACAAATGTACCTGGGCAGCGAGAGCCACTTGGGCGGCCATTGTTGAGGTTGAGTGCAACCGTTGATAGGCTAACTCCGCATCCTGGTGGGCAAAGGTAGCTTCATGAACTAAGACATCGGCGTCCTCGGCCAAGGCGACAGCTTGCTCGCAATAGATCGTATCGGTACAGTAAACAAATTTACGACCTATTTCAGTGGGTCCACAAAAATCCTGGCCACGTAGCTGTTGCCCATCGGCCAGAGTGACGGTCTCGCCGCGCTTCAACTGGCCATAGACCGGTCCTGGCGGAATCTGCATTGCCTGCGCCTTGGCCAAATCAAAGCGACCAGGGCGATCCTTCTCCGCGACTCGGTAGCCAAAGGCCGGCACCCGATGGGTCAAGGGGGCACAGGTCACCACGAAGTCATCGTCTTCATAAATCACCCCTGGTTCAACGGAATGGATCGTTACGGGAAACGACAATCGGGTTTGGGAATAGCGTTCACAGGCCCGCAAGTAGTCCTTGAGCGGCGGGGGACCGTATAGATCGATCGTGGTCGGATTACCCGCCAGACCATAACTGGCCAGTAGCCCCATTAACCCGAAGATATGATCGCCGTGCATGTGGGTGATAAAGATCCGGCGGATCTGGCTGATCTTGAGATCGCTACGCAGAACCTGGTGTTGGGTCCCTTCCCCGCAGTCAAATAACCAGACCTCTGCCCGCTGCGGCAGCCGGAGGCCAATACTCGACACATTACGGCTGCGGGTGGGCACCCCAGAACTTGTCCCTAGGAATGTAATTTGCAAGGTTATCTGACTTCCTATCGAATACCCAGCGATCGCACGCTTAACCTTGTCCTATGGTGCCATAGTGCCATACCACTTAGCTGCTTCTGCTTAATGGGTGCTGGTCACGCTTGCCGGGACAGCCCCATCGACGAGGTGCAACTGAATGAAATCCACGATCGCCCCCACCCCGGTCTGGGTCTTCAGATTGGTAAAGACAAAGGGCTTGTCACCCCGCATGGTTTTCGCATCGCGATCCATGACGCTAAGATCAGCCCCAACGAGGGGAGCTAGGTCGGTTTTGTTGATCACCAACAGGTCGGACTTAGTAATGCCCGGTCCCCCCTTGCGGGGAATTTTATCCCCTGCGGCCACGTCAATCACATATAGGGTTAGATCAACCAATTCCGGGCTAAAGGTCGCCGCCAGGTTATCGCCACCACTTTCAACAAAAAGCAGATCGAGATCAGGAAAGCGCTGCTCTAGTTGCGCGATCGCCACTAGGTTAATGGAGGCATCTTCCCGAATCGCAGTATGGGGACAGCCCCCAGTTTCCACCCCGACGATGCGATCGGCGGCCAGAGCCTGACTGCGCACGAGGAAATTGGCATCTTCCTGGGTATAGATATCATTGGTTACCACAGCAAGCTGGTACTGTTGCCGCAGGGTTTTACACAGAACATCCACGAGGGCGGTTTTCCCCGACCCAACTGGACCCGCAACTCCAATCCGTAAGGCTGTCATCGTAAGCTGGCCATAGACAATCGTTCTGTTCCCCATTTTACTGGCGATAGTGACTTGCCCAAGGGGAATGATTGAAGCACCTGGCCTCTCTTCCCTAGGTCCTAGGCTCAGGAGACACCCCTTGAACATGGGATAGCCGTCTCGGCTGTCACACAGGCAGGCACGATGCCTACCCCACAATTGTTTTTCGTTCGCGTAGCGTCTCCGCAGGAGAATCGACTGAGGCTACCGGCATGGCTCGATCGCAGCGATCGGTATTGTCATTTCTTTAGGAAAACTTCTAGACGATTCATGCGTTAGGGTATACCAGTGTATACTACCTGGTCTGACTAAGCCGCGATAAAACAATCAATGTGATAACGGTTCCGATTGATGGCGTACCTTGAACAGTGCCGATCGTCCTTTCCAGTTGAGACATAAGTCGAGATGCTATGCCCTCCCAACGACGCTTTCGTTTATTTCCCCAGTGGTTACACGCTCGCAATGCTCGCCCGTTGGGAACGATAGGGGCACAGCCCCCGCAAATCGTGTCCTTCAATAAAACAAATACAACGACAGAGACAACGGCGGTAGAAGAGGAGGCAGAGGATGAAACCTATTTTGATTATTTTTATGACGAGCCAGGTAGTATCCCTGGCACACTCAGCATCGAAGCAGACGCCCCCCCCCGACAATCGTCCTGATAGACTATGGCCCAGACAGGGCAATGCGCCATGTTCTTCAAACGCCGGAAGAATGCCTTCCCTATCTGGAAACAGCATCCGTTTCCTGGGTGGATGTGCAGGGATTAGGGAGTGAAGAAATTCTACGCCGCTTGGGAACGGTTTTCAACTTGCATCCCCTCATGCTTGAAGATATTGTCAATGTACCACAAAGGCCAAAAATTGAGGACTATAAAGACCAGCTTTTGATTATCTCACGCATGGTTTTACCCAAGGAAAATCTGGAGGATGATTTTGCCACCGAACAAGTGAGCTTTGTTCTAGGTCGGCACTATTTGCTAACGGTCCAAGAAGAATCTAAGCATGATTCCTTTGGACCAGTCCGCGATCGCATCCGTACTGATAAGGGCAGTATTCGCCACCAGGGGCCAGACTATTTAGCCTATGCCTTGTTAGATGCGATCGTGGATGGTTTTTTCCCGATTTTAGAAGATTATGGTGAGCAGTTGGAAGAACTAGAAGATGAGGTGGTCACGAATCCCACACGCCAGACCTTGGAAAAGATTCATCTTATCAAGCGGGAACTACTCGCGATTCGTCGAGCGATTTGGCCCCAGCGAGACTCGATAAATACCCTAATTCGCGATGGTAGCGCTTATTTTGATCCAGAAATTCGGATTTATTTAGTAGACTGCTATGATCACATCGTCCAAATTATCGATATGTTAGAAACCTATCGGGAAATTGCGTCTAGTTTAATGGATATTTATCTTTCCTCAATTAGCAACAAAATGAATGAGATCATGAAGGTATTGACGATCATTTCGACGATCTTCATTCCCCTGACCTTTATCGCCGGGGTTTATGGCATGAATTTCAATACAGACAGCTCGCCTTGGAATATGCCTGAACTTAATTTTTATTGGGGATACCCCTTATGTATGATGGCGATGTTAGCCATTGCCATCTCCCTCATTTTTACCTTTAGACGAATGCGGTGGTTTGAGGATACATCCATGAGTACCGATAGGAATAAGTAAAACGTAATCGATGAAAAAGGCTGTATACTTTTCAAAGGCACCCAGCTCTAGGTATTGATATGATTTACGGGAAATCTGGTCTGCTGGCCACAGTCCTGACGATCGCGGCTGGTTGGACTCATGCAAGCTGTGCGATCGCCGCTCCTCTTAACCTCGCCCAGGGGGGAAATGAGGCGATTGTTGATGCTGGCGATATTCAAATTAACTACCTGCCGGTTGAGGATACCTCCTTTGAGGTGGTATACACCATTCTCAAAGAAACTCAAGCCATTGAAGGAATTGCCGATGCTGTCAATAGCTATCTGGCCTTGCCAATGGATATTCCCGTCAACTTTATGGAATGTGGTGAAGCCAATGCCTTTTATGATCCGGAGAATCAAGAAATCTCCATGTGTTATGAGCTAATCCAAGCCTATGTAGACATCTTTACAGATGAAGAGACCTCGGATGAAGACTATGTAAACGAGGTGATTAATGCCACCGTCTTTACCTTCTTTCATGAATTGGGCCATGCCTTGGTGCATATTTTGGACTTACCAATTACGGGAAAGGAAGAGGATGTGGTGGATGAATTTGCCGCGATTATGCTTCTGCAAAGTGGCGATGAAGGCGTCGAGGCCACGCTGGCAGGGGTCGTGCAGTTCTCAGTGGATGCAGAACAAGAGACAGAACTGGAAAACCTGGCTTTTTGGGGCGAGCATTCCTTAAGCAGCCAGCGATTCTATAACATCGCTTGTTTTGTTTATGGGAGTGATCCGGATACCTTCAGGGATTTTGTAGCTGACGACTTCTTGCCAGCAGAACGGGCACAACTCTGCGAAGATGAGTATGCCCAGAAGGTCAGAAGCTGGGACATTTTATTAGGCCCCTACTACCAGCGATAAGGCAAGCAAGACGGTTATGACGATCGCGCACCACCTGCTCGAAGTAGACACCAACCCTGGCATCAGTATTTATAACCTCACCCCGCAAATCGAGGCGCTCTTGGCCACATCTGCCATTCAGCACGGACACGTTCTCGTCTTCTCCCGTCATACCACCACGGCCCTCGCGATCAACGAATACGAGGAGCGGTTGTTGGCCGATCTCAAAGCCCACCTGCGGCAACTGGCCCCGCCCGATCGGCCCTATCGCCATAACGACCTGCATCTGCGGGCCAATATCCCCCCCGATGAACCCATGAATGCCCACTCCCACCTCATGGCGATGATGCTCAGTACCAGTGAGATCATCCCCGTGCGCGATCGCCAGCTTGCCCTCGGTACCTACCAATCCATCCTGTTCTTGGATTTGGATGGTCCCCGTCGCCGCACCGTATCTTGCCAGATCTGGGGTGAATAGGCATTAAGAGGGTTTGCCGGCGGCGGGATAGGGCTGTGGGATAGATAATGGACCAAGACAACCGCGACAGCTATTCCACGTTCAAGGTGTGGTCACCTAAAACTGGGCTGGGTATTCTGCGTTTGACCTCCTCACCGCCAGGTTAGACACAGCGATGCCCAAACCGATAGAAACGGTAGCTGTAGGCTTGGTCCATGCTCACGCTATACCTGCTAGGCTGTGAGACGTAAAGCCGTCCTAGCAGGACGGGGTTTCAGACCCAAATTTTTCGATGAGCCAACCTATGTTGTGGTCTCTTTTGCCCTTAGCCTTCCGGTTTGAATCCCCCGGACCAATCCTGGTGGAACTGGGACCGTTAACCGTGCGCTGGTATGGGCTGCTCATTGCGACGGCAGTACTGATGGGCGTGACCCTCTCCCAGTGGTTAGCTAAACAGCGCCGAGTGGACCCGGAAGCGATCGCGGATCTGGCCGTTTGGCTCGTGGTGGGGGCCATCCCGGCGGCACGTCTCTACTATGTGTTGTTCCAGTGGCCAGAATATGCGGCTGATCCGCTGCAAGCTTTGGCGATTTGGAAAGGGGGAATTGCCATTCATGGGGCAATTTTGGGGGGAACGATCGCGACGATCCTGTTTTGCCGTCTCCGCAAACTCTCCTTCTGGCAGATCGCTGACTTGATTGCGCCGTCCTTGATCTTGGGACAGGCGATCGGGCGGTGGGGCAATTTTTTCAACTCGGAAGCCTTCGGTCGCCCAACAGATTTACCCTGGAAGCTGTATATCCCGATCGATCACCGTCCGCTGGCCTATCGCAGTTTTGAGTATTTTCATCCCACGTTTTTGTACGAGTCGCTGTGGAACCTGGGGGTCTTTGGGCTACTGCTGGGCCTCTTCCTGTGGGACTCGCGCCAACCACAGCCACGCTGCAAACCGGGCACTCTCTTTTCGCTCTATTGGCTAACCTACAGTTTAGGTCGGCTTTGGATCGAGGGCTTGCGGACCGATAGCCTCATGTTAGGGCCGCTACGCATTGCTCAAGTGGTGAGCCTGTCGGGGATGGCATTAGGGGGACTGGGACTCTGGTGGCTCTATGGCCGACAACGATCTTTGCCCGATACGATCGCCGACTCGGAGTGGTCCCACAATCAACTGCCTCCCCAGCGTGAACCCCATTGAGGATAGGAGTCACAAGCACCAGCCCCCCCTCTATGATTCCTTAGAACGGGGGTATCGCAAGATTCGCCGCGATCTGCTAGGGGGGTCCTTAGCCCTACTTGGCTTGATCCTGGGGGGAACGCTGGGTTATCGGATCATTGAGGGTTGGCGCTGGCTAGATGCCCTGTACATGACCGTCATCACCCTAGCCACAGTGGGCTTTGGCGAGACCTATCCCCTCAGTGACCAGGGGCGCATCTTTACGATCGCCCTCATTCTGGCTGGCATCGTCTGCATTGCCTACATCGCCAACCGCTTTACAGAGGCGATCATTCAAGGCTATTTTCAGCACGGAATCCGTCAGCAACGCCAACGGCGATTTATGGAACAGCTATCGAATCACTATATTGTGTGTGGTTTTGGCCGGACTGGGCGGCAAGTCGCGCTAGAGTTTGCGGCGGAGGGGATTCCCTTTGTGGTGATGGATGCGGACCCGGTTTCGATCGATCTGGCCCAACAACGGGGCTATTTTGCCATCCAGGGGGATGCCACCCTAGACGCCTCCCTATTCCAATTAGGGATTGACCGGGCGATCTGTCTGGTGACCGCCCTCCCCACGGACGCGGAAAATCTCTATACGGTGCTTTCGGCCAAAACCCTGAATCCCTGCATTCGCACGATCGCTCGCGCCAATACGGAGGAAGGCATCCAAAAGCTCCAGCGGGGGGGAGCCGATGCGGTGATTTCGCCCTATGTGACGGGGGGACGGCGGATGGCGGCAGCCGCTTTGCGGCCCCAAGTGATGGATTTTGTCGATGGTATTCTCACGGGCAGCGATCGCACCTACTACGTGGAGGAATATCTCCTCGAACCCAGTACCTGCAACTGTTTGGGCCAAAGCCTGCGGGAGGCCCGCCTGCGATCGCAATCGGGGGTCTTGGTGCTAGCGATTCGGCGACGGGATGGCACGTTGATTGCGGGACCCACGGCAGAGACGATCCTGGAGGCCGGGGATCTGCTGATTTGTATGGGCACGGCGGAACAACTGCGTAGCCTGAATCAATTGCTCTCGCCCTTGCGGCCCGATCGCTTTCGGCTTCCCCGACAACCCTAAGGGAGAGACGACCCCTGCCTTGTCATGTCAGGATGGCCGGTTGGTTGGGCCAATGGCGACCTCTGGGGTGAAATCAGCGTGTCCCGTCCCGGTGCCAGTGCGGACACCTTGATTGGCTGACAAAACTCGAACCGCCCTCTCCCCAACCCCTCTCCCAGAGCGGGCGAGGGGCTTTTGAAGCCGGTTTTGGGATGGCAGTCCCTTCGCCCCTAGTGGGAGAAGGGATTTAGGGATGAGGGAAAAAGATTTGTCAGTCAACCAGGCGGACACCTTGCGCCATTGCCCCCAGGAGTTGGTAATCGCCCTCTCCCCAACCCCTCTCCCAGAGCGGGCGAGGGGCTTTTGAAGCCGGTTTTGGGATGG
>JBBILC010000118.1:0-16531 GCA_037445115.1 Coleofasciculaceae cyanobacterium bin_20 | reverse complement strand
TCCCTGACTGAAAGTATCATATTATACGATTTCCACCCCGGATCCGGAAGAGCCGATTTAGTTATACATAATCATCTCCTCCAAATATTTCAAATATCAACACTGTTGCTCACGCAAGATTTTTAATGTCTCAATAGTGAAAGGATTGATCCGTTTCTTGAGTTTTTCTATCCATACTTTTCGGTCTTGTTGCGGGTATTTCAGACATATAGGATCCATGTAATTCTGGTTCCTATAAAAAGAAACAACTTTGTCAAAATCATCAATTGCTCCTGAAAAGTCTCCTTCTATTACTTTGGCTATACCTCTGCTATCGAGAGCACTATGATAGTAATTAGATTTGTTAGACTCTAGATTCCTCACAGCTTTATCACAGGCTGGCATGATTCTGCGAATATCATCTTTCTTCCCTTCTATTCCATAATTTATAGCAGCATTGAAGCAAAGTCTATTCCAATCTTCAAAAGGAAGAATTTTAGACGAAAAACCTAGTTTTTCGATATCTGGAAAAACATTCAACGCTTCTTTATATCTACCTTGCTTAACAAGCTCTCTTCCTAGCTCTAAAAAACTATCAATGAACTTTTTTAATGTATCTAGTTGCTCTGTTTCTGGACTTACTAACTGGTGTGCTAACTCTGTAGCTTCCCCTATATTCAGGGATTTCTCCATGCAGGTTGGTTGGCTCTCTGTCTTCTCTAGACAACTAGCTGAATACAAGATCACATGTTCAACTATTTCGGAGCTAGTCAAACCTTTTTGCTTAAAGAGTGATTTAACCAGGCTCGCAGCACCTGAGAAATGAGGAGCCGCCGAACTTGTACCAGAACAAGTTCTCACTACTTCTTCTCTTGAGTTTGCCAATCGTCTTGTTATGACCTGAGAGATTCCTGAAGGAATCGTCTTAACTTGTTCTAAAGAAGTCTGCTGGCAATTTTCTGCACTTTTAGTATCAACCAGAAGTGAGCCGCCCGGAGCGTAAACATCTACCTTTTCACCATAATTAGAGTAGGATGCTCTCTTGCCTTTTTCATCATAGGCACCAACTTCAATAACTTCGTATTTGGTAAGCCGAGGAAACGTAACAGTACCTTGGCTCTTGTTCCCAGCAGCCATAACGACAACGATACCTTCTTCATTAGCGCGTCGAATTGCTTGTTCAATGGAAATATCAGAGATCTCTTCTCCCTCCGAACTGAAATTGATTATATCTACCTTCTTTTTTACTGCGTAGTAAATTGCATCAGCAATTGTAAAAGTCCTAGCAGTGCGAGTCCTTTCGAGTCTTCCAAAAACTCGCAAGGGCATGAGTTTAGCGTCGGAGATACCAGCAAAACCGTACTTGTTATTGATGGTTTGACCAATGGTAGACGCAACATGACTGCCATGTCCATTGGGATCTATGGAGTTTTCTGCTGTTGTAATCTCTTTCCCTGGTTGAACAACAAAATCGTAGCCGGGGACAAACCTTGCTGGATCTAAATCTTTCCCAAACAC
Source organism: Coleofasciculaceae cyanobacterium bin_20 (assembly GCA_037445115.1). Classification (GTDB taxonomy): domain Bacteria; phylum Cyanobacteriota; class Cyanobacteriia; order B231; family B231; genus Trichothermofontia. The sequence continues at coordinate 15,034 of JBBILC010000118.1, read as the reverse complement.
GATTCCTGAGTCAATTACGGCGATGGTAATGTTTTCCCCTTTGGAATATCTCCATGCTGGAATAACATTAACAGACCTCAAATTCCATTGATTGTCATAATAAGGATCATCAGGTCTCAAATTCCACAAGCTGATCTCACTAACATCAATAATTCCTCCACTAACTAAGACAAATGTAACACTTAACAACGACAAAAGTAAAAGCAAGGGTTTATGTTTTCTCATTAGATATATCCTCGATATTTTCTAATGAGAAAATGAAACTCTTGATAATCTTGACTTCATCGATCGTAAGTTGAATATCAAAACTATCACCATACTTAAAGCAATCAGGTTCTACTTGAAGACATTTCCCTGGTTCTTGAAGCTTATTTTTTAACACTTCCTCACCAACGATAACTGCTACTTCCAAATTAGCTGGCAAAAGTTCTTCAGGAGTTGATGGTCGTACCTCTACTAAGACATATAATTCCTCATTGCTTTGATTCTGAAGTGAGAGCCGCAGTACTACTTGACCCCAATCTTTCCCTAAGTCGATTAACATACCACGGTCTATTTCAGTAGGTGCTTCTTCACAGAATCCAGCGGAAGCAGTTTTATAGGAGCCAGTAGCACCGGGTTTGAAATCATAGGTTTCAATTTCTTGCAAACCTAGAAGCACCTCTACAGGTCGCCAAACTTTATCAAAAACTCCATTGAACCAGTTACTTAAATCAACAAGGTTCTCATGGAGTGAGTTGGTTGCTGACGATGTATTGAGGAGAATCTTTATGAAGTCATCCAGTGGCTTCAAGGCAGAGAGAGGGTATTGCTCTGATTCCAAGTCAGAGATGTTCACATCCGAAGCTGGAATCAATCCCAGAAGCTCTACTAATTCTGGGACTTCATGAAACTGAACGGCGACATAGATCCTGTCTGCGACGATTTCATCAGGAAGCAAGCATTGTTGATTTCCAGGTAAAACAGGAAGACATTCTATTCTGCCAACACCAGGAACAAAAATGATCAGGTTGCTATAGGTGTCCCAACTATCGCTCTCTTCAAGAATTACCTCAACTTTTTGCTGCTCCATTAGATGCTGATAAAGAGCTAAAACAGCCAGTATTTTGAGGTAAGTCCATTTAGCAGCTTGAGGCGTTAATTGCTTCATCGCAATTTGTCGTGCCAATTGTTTGGCATCATTATCAAGCAAAACAGTGGGTGAGAAGCTAGTTGGATGCATGATTATTGTCCAAACGGTTAATGTTCAAGTTCAATGAAAATTTGGTCGATTAGTCTAAAGGAAAGCTGCTGTATACATGTAGGTAGATGAACGATCAGGTTGATTGTTGCAACAACATTTTTTGCAAGTTCAAGAGCGGCAAGTTCACAATAGAACTCAATAACTACATACGCTACAGGGTATGTCTTCGACTTCTTCTCTGGTGGAAATGGTAAGCCATATCGTTTGGCTAGTTTTTCCTTTAACTCTCTAACCGCATGTCCGGGTCTTTGCCTGTTTATATTTAAGTCCCTGACTATGACTGAATCTTTTTGTGGTGGAAATGTTAGATAGTATCGTTTAATTATCTCTTGAAGATTGAGTTGAGGATATTTGCGGCTGCAAAACCTCCGAAGAATTTCATCAGGATCTTGTTCAAAATACTTTATTGCCTCTTTTGCAATAAACCACTCTGCTTGCCGATACCAGTCCTTTTCAATCTCGTCGAGTATTTCCCAAATCGTTGATGGTCGAGGATCCGCAAGTGAATCACCCAATGAAATTGGCTTACCATTCTCATGAGACCCAATGAGTTGATCCAATGACGTGTAGCGCTTTCGCTCTTTTGCGTCTTCCTCAGGTAATTTGCCCAGATTATCCCACAGGCGCAGCTTGCTGTTGATCCAGTATGCTAACTCCTTCTTAATCTCATTCGTTTTCTCTGGTAGCGGTAGGACAAACTCATGAATTCGCTCAAGGACATTTCTCCAGGTAGCGTTAACGATGTCATTTGCGCTGGGGTGGGAAGACCGACGTAGCTCTCTAAGCTGCTCTAACTCTTGGATCAAGAAACGCTGGCAGTTTTCCCACTCACGACAACCGGTTTTCTGCATCCAATGCCGATATTGCATAATGCCAATCAGCAAATGCAAATATTCATTGTGCTCTGTGTTTCCTTCTAGACGTCGCGATCTCTGGGATTGCAATTGTGCAGATAGGTTTATCAGATGCTTGTCATCACAGTGACATTGGTGTAAATAGTGCTCAATCTCAATTACGTGTTGCTTTGCGATTTTAGCGAGCTTCTTTGTTTCGATTTTGGCTGAAATCTGTTCTATCGCTTGAGCCAGTTCTTTCAACCCATGCAGGTATTGATGAAACCCAACCAGCAAATATCGAGTAGTGTATGTATGTTCCTCCCAATGGGGTAACTGGGTGCATATAGATAGTAGGTTCTCGGCATCGACTGCCCACTTGCACAAATAGCCTTCAGCTTGCCCCAACTTTGTTTCAAATCGAGGATGTCTCCTCGGTAATTTAGCTAGGCTCTGGAGATCCGCTATGGTCTTGACGTTCTCGAAAAGAACTTGGAGGTAGTCATCATTCTCTTCATGTAGGTGCTTGTTCATATCTGAATCCGAGAAAGGATATGGAGCAGATAGAAGTGTTCGTTGAAACGATTCTTATCAGTTGGCTCTATTTATCTACAGGTAGTACCGAAACTTTGTATGAAAGCTTGAGTACTACCTGAGAAGCTTTACCGATCCATTAGGCAAGACTAAGAATTAGTACGAAAGAGTAAGAGATTGCTGCTCCCTCAGCCTTTTCTCTACCGCACTACTAGCGTTGGCTGCCATTGCCCATCCACCAACTTGAAAATCCTAACCGAGCTAATTTTGTCGCCCCAGTTCATTCCATGAGGGCGGTTGCGCTTCAGGTCACTCCAGTAATCCGGTCCGGTTACTTCCAAGCTTCTACCCCGGAACGAGTCGTGTTCGTAGACAATCATTTTCCAGCCTTGAGGGACACATAAAGACGATGCCCAATCTCCCCACTGTCTACCCAAGTTTCTAACCGAGACTTGGAGCGGCAAGGGAAACCCTCTGAAATTGTCATGGGGATACAAAGTTGGTGTCAGGCTGCAAGAACCGATGCCCCAGGGTGCGTTCTCTGCTTTACCCATCGTGGCAATGGTGAAAGGCAAGAAAAAACTGGCTGACAGAGATGTTAAAACAATCCAAAACCAACGATTCCGAGTCATTGGGCAACCTCCTGTAAGGGGTTAGTAGTGAGTGGACGAGGCTTGCGGAGTGAGCCTTCAGGCCGGGAGAAACCACATTTCACTGAACTGGATGCCAGCTTGTGGGTTGGCTGCTGAAGTGGCTCTATTGGTTTATCGGGGGAGGCTGGGAATTTGTATGAAAGTTTTAGATAAAAGCCAAAAGAGTGAGGCATCAGGGCACCCCTAACAAGGCGATCGCCGCTTCCACCTGCTGCTCGCTCACCTCCAAATACTTCTGCAATGCTGCCAGCGTTTCATGTCCAGAGATCTCCTGAATCACCCGTAACGGCACCCCTGCATTCGATAGTTGGGTTAAGGCAGTTCGTCTAAAGCTATGAGTGCTGGCTCCCTCAATGCTCAATCGTTCAAAGGCTGCTCGCAAAATTGCTGCCGCAGAATCGGGATGGAGATGTTCCCGTCCCCACCGCCCCGGGAATAAACTAACTTTTGGAGTAAGCTAAAAGTTCTTTAAATGGGATTAGAACACCCAATTGATACAACTAAATCTGCTATTGCAGTGACTTAAAGAGTCAGCCCAACCCACTGCCAGTAGCCAAAATAGAAGATCACAATCAGCAGCAAATGGGCGGGGAGCAAAATAATACTGAGGCGCAGCAGATCCTTAGGATGATAGCGATCGCCCGCATCATCCTGAAACATTAACAAAGCTTTGGAACTGGCGGGAAAGGTGAGGCAATAATCCATACCCACGGTGCCAATGAACATCACCGCGATCGGGTTGAGGTGCAAACTGCTGGCAAGGTAGAGCAACGCAGGCACCAGCGCCGCCGCCCGGGCAGAGTGGGAAGTCATATACCAGTGAGACGTGAGACAAATCAGCCCTAACGCTACCAAAATCACGGGACGCGACTCCATGCCCACAATGCCGCTGAGGGCAAAAATGTGATCAATCAACCATTGGGCGGCTCCCGTGTCAATCAGCGATCGCCCCAGCCCGAGCGCTGCCCCAACAAACAAAATCAGCGTCCAGGAAACGGACTTTAACCCCTCTTTCCACGTCAACACCCCGAATTGGGGCAGGGTTAGTAGGGTCGCCCCCAGTACCGTCACCGTTGCAATTTGCCAGCCATGCCATTGTTCTGTTAGCCAAAGAATAATCATGCCGATGACGATCGCCAAGGTTTTCTTTTCCGACACTGACAAAGGCGGGAGATCGCCTGTCGGCAGTGCTAGTCGCTGTCGTCCCTGATGCGGCGGCAAAAACAGATGCATCACCACCCTGCAGGCAAGATAACTGGCAGCGACACCAAACGGTAGACCGTAGAGCGTCCATTGCGTAAAGGAAATCTGCATTTGGGTCATTTGGTGCAGCAGATCGTTAGCAATCAGATGGGATCCGGCACCCACCAATGTGGCGATCGTCGAAACCAGAATCACTGTTGGAATCAGCAGGGACAGGGCACGAGTGACGCAGTGACGCGGCGATCGCCTATTGCCTCGGTCAAACTGTGGAACATCGGTAGGGTGACAGCCGCCCGCCCAGAGGTCGAGGGAATCAGAAACGACAGTGGAATCAGCACTGTGGTCAGTAGCCAAAACACCCCGCCAATCGTCTGGGCACGGGAGACAACCACTTGGGTGAGGCGGCCAGCCAGTCCCGTTTTTTGCACGGTTCCCCCCAGCATAAATGCCCCAATCATCAGCCACACCACATCAGAGGCAAGCGACTGAAACAGGACATTCTGGGACACACCACCGGAAAGAACTAACCATAGCAGGGTGCCAACAGCGATATAGTCCGCACTCAGGGCAGTTGTAGACCAGAGAATCGCCGCCACCAGGAAGGCAAAGAGGGCAAGACGACCCGACGTGGACAAGTCGCCCAAGCACATCACTCCTAACCCAGCCGCAGCGATCAGAGTCACAGGGCAGAGGACTGGAACCAGAGGACGACCGAACGATTTCCAGGAAGCAGCAAAAGGATGTATCCAGCGGAAAAACGACAACATCCGCCATCGCAGCCATCCACGGGGGGGCTGTGATGAAGTCGCCTGTTGGGAAACAGAGACTTTAGTCATGCAGGTCACTCTGTAACAATTGGTGAACCCTTAGACTTTAAACCCAGGTTAAGGTTCCTGCGATATCAAGGTTTTCTGAAAAAATATCCTGACCGAGACCCGATGTGGGCGTTGCCGCAACGAGTTAGGCAATGTGTACTGGGAGGCTCTATAACCTACGTAGATCGTTATTCAACAATCAGTGAAGCCCAACAGTTAAGAACTATAAGCTAAGATGCGCTGCTTAAATTGTATGGCTTTTTGAGCATTGGGAATATTGGCTGCCAACTGCTCTACCAGTTCCTCTAAGGATAGGTTGGGAGATGTCATCAGCACCTCTTGCATCAGAAAGTGCGCAACTGGCCCAATCAAAGCTGTCAGTTCTTGTTCACAGTAATTCGTTAATTCAGTATCGATAGCTAAAGGATGATCTCCAGAAAGTTGGGAAACAGGAATTGGCGAGGCGGTAACAGCAAGGTTAGTTTGAGCGGTCAGTCCTGGACCGGAGGACGGGAAAGGGGGAGTTGAGTTCAAGACTTGTTGCATCTGTTGTTCAAATTGTCGACGGCGATCGACCGGGAAATGTCCCGCAAGATGGTTAACTAAGTCCGTGGGTTGTTGCGACTGAGCGATCGCCTGTTGCAGCAGAATTGGCGCGATCGGGCCAACGTGTTGCAACAGGATCTGAGTTAAGCGATCGACCTGGGTTGGCGCAAGGACTAAAGCGGGAAGGGGTGGTAGATCCGGATCCGGAGTTGCGATCGCGCCTTGCCCACCCTCAAGGGGGTGAGGGGAAGGTTCTTCCGTATCGATCTCCCGCTGAAGGGTGAGATTGATGTCGTCAAGCAAGGGTTTGACGGCTGCCTGGATGTCACTTTCCTCAGCTGGGGGTGCCGGCGGGGGGGGAGAAGCTTCAACAGCAGCCGGCGGAGGGGTTGCTTCTGGGAAAACCGGGGGCGGTACCAATCCCTGGGGATCTTGGAGGGACAACACTCGCAGGGGCATGACGATGCGAAGCCGGCATCCTGCTCCCGGCTCGGTCTCGACTTGAAAGCGTCCCCGGAGCAGCGACACCCGTTCTTGCATACCACGTAAACCAAAGCCTGTGACAGCGTGCTCCAGGTCAAAGCCACGGCCGTTATCTTCAATAATCAAGCCCAGGGAGGTTGGGGTGGTACTTAGTTGCAAGTTGACTTCTGTGGCCTGAGCGTATTTACAAATATTGTTGAGGCCTTCTTGAATAATGCGATAAACCGGAGTTACCACTTCGGCAGGCACGGGAGCCACCAAATTCAACTTCACGGTAGGCAAAACACCAGTGGAACGATGGAAGCTTTCGACCAGGGAAGTAATCAGGGTTTCAATGGACTGGTCATCTGGGCTATCCATTCGTAGCGTTCTCACCGTCTGCCGGACTTCCTGAACTGCGGTCGATCCCAATCGCTGGGCCTCTTCCAAAAACTGTTCAGCACGGTTGGGATCGAGTTGCCAGAGCTTAACCGCCGTTTGTAACTGAATATTGAGAGCGGTCAATGCCTGTCCGAGGGAATCATGTAAGTCGCGGGCAATCCGGTTGCGTTCCTGAGACGCAGAAAAATTCCCAAACTGAAGCACCGTCTGCCAGAGTTGCTCATGAATGCGTGCAAGTTCTTCGGGGGTTTGAGGATCTTCCACAACGCATCAACTGCCCGATAATATCGACTATAACCCTATGAGCATTATCATAGCATCCCCAATTCTGACAACCATGCCTGTTGGCGCGATCGCCTCAGTACCCATCTGGATTCCTGTGCTTGCAGGACATGGCCAACACTCACCCGGTTTAGCTCTATTCTGCCGCGGCCATTCCTACCTCGTGACAAATGTCATAGTCAGGCCATGACATTTAGGGGATGTACCCCCCAGGCTAAACCGATACTCTGTAATCATTCCCCTTGAAATCAAGGAAACAGCCCCCATGCCGTTAATCTACCGTACCGCTTCCTCTACCTGCCAGTCTGTTGCCCCCAAGCTCCCCCCAACGGTATGCAATCACCAGTCCGCAGGTTTCTCTGCATCCATTTTTCACACCCTGAACTGGCAATTCAGTAGGGTTTGCAAGGTGCAGGACGTGGGTTTCAAAGCAGCCCCTGTCTGGTGCTGACAATTGCAACCTCTGAATTTGCAGCCTACTCTATCCTGTCTTACCCGGTTCCCCTACCGGGTATTTTTTTGACCACTCAACAGAAACCTTAAATGATCCCAAAGAACCTACCCAGTGTAAACGGGGGATGAATGGGTAGAATGCCCCTACTCAAGGCGCGATCGCTGAGCGATTATAGAGATAGATAAAAGCTGCTGGCACCCAATATAGCCAGTCCTTCAAAAACCATCAACCGTAGGGATTAGGTTGATCTTTATAAGCGCAAGACCCCAGGCGATCGCCTGGGGTCTAGTTGTTTGCATAGGAAATCGTCAATCCAGCAACCAAAATCACCTTATTTTTCACTGAATTCGCCAATACAGGCGGCAATGAAGAAGCAAGCAACAATAGCGCAAATAGTTAAAGTGATTTCACGGCTTCTGTGAGGGCCACAGCCAAATCCTGGTAACGACGGGGATCGCCTTCTGGCAGGGTCATTCGCTCCTGAAGCTTGCGGTCATAGAGTTTTTCCAGCGTTAACCGCCAGTTCATTTCTACCGTAGTCACAACCGGTTGCTCCTCGCTTTGGCAACCATCCAGGGTTTGCAACACCTGTAAGGCGCGGGTCGCACGGATCCGGATACCAGCATCGGGATCCGTATCCGTCAATTGCTGGAGATGGGTCAGAATGGTCGAGACTAAGGCAGGTTGGGTTTCTGTAGTGGCTTGGGCTAAAGCTTGTAAGCCTGCGATCGCCGCATAGCGCACCACCCACTCCGGATCCTGTCCCAGCCCCATTAACACATTACAAGCATTCACCTGGGCGACTTTGGCCTGCTCGACCTCCAGTTCTTCCCAGTGAACAGTTCCCAGCCCCCTAGCGGCGGCTCGTCGGACACTCAAGGCAAAATCGTGTTGCGCGGCTGCCATCAACACATCGAGTCCTCGTGCATCGCCAATGCCTGCCATCGCTCGAATGGCCCAGGCTCGTGCCGTGTAGTTGTGACCATCGAGCAGATCGAGGAGGGGTTGCACGGCAGGTTTCCCGATCGCAATTAACCCATCCACGGCAGCCACAGCGGCTCCGGGGTTGTTGTAGCGCAGGGTGGCAATCAAAGTCGGAACGGTTTCTACTAAACGAGCATTGGCTAACTGCTGGACAGCTTGCACTAAACGGGTCGCAGAGTCTGCTTCATCGACAGCGCGGATGAGCGTTTGAGCCAGAGCAGCATTCGACATAAAAAGTTTTAAGGATGGAGTTTTAAGTTTTGCATCATTCAGGTATCTCTCATTGTTCGCTATTCGGGGAACGAAACGGAGTTTGTAATCATTTTGTAACGAAGTGGAAAGGGGTGGAGGGGTGGATAAGGAGAAGAGGGGGGAGATGGAGAAGAGGGGGAGGTGAGTCGCGGATAGTGGATGGTGGATAGTGACCAGATGCAGCCAATAGACAACACCTTCCACGCGAATGCTACGCCCAGTTAGGGCAGCAGCAAAATCGAGCCAATCCCAAATCGCCAATCGTTCGACTGAGGCTCACGAACGTCCAACATCCAAAATCACAACAGGCTGTCCATCAATTCCATGATGTGAACGGCTTCGTCTGAAAGGGTGGCGGTGGCCGTGTGTTTTACCTGGTGTTCCAGGAGTCCTTTCAGGGAAATGAGTTTGAGGCTGTTTTCGGCCAATGTTTCGGCGATCGCCGTCGCTGCTGGGTAATAGCCGATCGCCCCCAGATCGGCTAACACCGCTCGGCGCAGTTGCAACTTGTCGCCTTTAAGAGCCTCAATCAGGCGATCGGCATAGCTGGAATCTTCCGTCAGCTGATAGAGGGCGCGGGCAGCGGCGTATTGAATGAGGTCGGTGGGATGTTCCAGAAAGGGTTGGATGGCAGGGATGGCGGCGATCGCTCCTAAGGCTCCCAAGGCTTCAATGATCGCATCGTAGGGTTGAGCCAGTCGGGGACTGCCGGGGATGGGTTGGGCAGCGGTTAATCCTCCAGCTAAGAGTTGAATTAAGTGGGGCACACAGGTGCGATCGCCCAGGTGTCCCAACGATTGAGCGGCAGCTTCCCGAACATAAAAATCGGAACAGGCCAGACACTCGATTAAGGCCGGTACGGCACGGTGATCGCCCAATTTACCCAGCGCTCTGGCGGCATTGCGGCGCAGGGGATACCCCCCGTCGGGCGTGCGATCAGACTCATCGAGTAACGCGGCGATCAGAGCCTCGATCGCGGCGGGAGTGCGAACTCGAAAGCGACCAAGCCACCAGGCCGCATAATAGCGCAGACCGGCATCCTCGCCCTGAAGATTGGCGATCGCCTGGTCAATCGTTAACGGCTGATCTCCCGCGGGGGTGGGAGGTAGGGCATCCAATTCATCAAAACTCGCGTCTTGCATGGGTCATCACGCACTCGATGGATCTAGTTTAATTTTGCATTGTCCTTAGCCCTGGCCTCATCCAACCATCCGGTTAGTGGTTAGTGGTCAGCGCGGTTCGTTCACTGCCATCATGGCGATCGCCTCAACTGGCTGCATACATGGCTTTTCAGTATAGCGTCAGCCAAAAGGGGCGACGCTTTGGAAGGGGTCGAGATAATAGTCGGATTCCCTTCCATGCATCACCCCTCGGTTGAATCATTCAACAGGTGATTCAATCCCGATTCCTAACCTTCTGCAGGAGCCGCTTTTGGTGCTTTTGCCGCCGCCACAGCTTCAGCCGTCCAGGGTCGAATGTTGACAATCCGGCCACCCATCCGGGTAATCCGCTGCATCTCTTCATTCATCCGGTTGTAGGGAACCGTAATCAGCGTGGTTGCACTGGAACGGATGGTATAGTCGGCGTTGTCGGTGGCATCGCTTTGCCGGAGACCCTCGACTTCGTATTGAAAGTAGCGCTCACCCAACATTGTGTTTCACCTCGGTAATGGTAGTGGAATGGAATCGGTCACTTACAGGGGAGTGATGCTGGCAATTTTGCCGCCTTCCCGTTGCACCCGTTGCATGTGCTCCGACAGTTGCTCATAAGGAATGATCACGGCTTTGTTGCTGCGACGTACGCGAGGATAGCCAGGGCCAGCAATGCCAGCGACTTCCACCCGATACAGACGGCGATCGCCGAAGATCCCCGATCCTTTGAAAGCGCTATTGACGGGGGTGCCTTTGGCAGAAGGACGATAGCCATAGCCCGTGCTGCCGGAAGCCACCACAGCCGAGGCGCTGTTGCGGCCTAATTCTGTGGCTAACCGGGGGGCGCTGCCGCCAAACTGAGCCCGATCGCTGGTAGCATAGCCGCGATACAACTGGAACAGGCGGGTGAAACCAACGGTTCTCTGGCCAGCACCAGAGCCTTTGGTTTCTAAATCGCGGTAGTAGGGCACGATGTTTTCCCCAAAGTTTTGTTGATATTCGGGGGAATCGATGTAGGAGTCGATGTCTGCGTCATACCCTTTGTTCTGGTACAGATCCAGGTGATAGATGATTTCCGACTCATCGTAGGGCGCCCGCCCCAACAGGTGCTTGCAGTTGAGTTCGATCGTGCGGCTCTGGAAGTTGTTGTAGAAAAACTTATTCTTGTACAGTTCCGACTTGGCTACCGCGCGGACGAAATCTTGCACGGAACTGATCCGATTTCTCAGCAGAGATTCAGCCCCTACCAGACGCTCGGATTGCATCAAATAATCGTTCCCCAACAGTTGCCGGTACACCGCCCGAATCACGGCTTCAATGTCATCTTGACTGGCGTTCGGGCGCAATTCTACCGGCACAGCGTTGCTAAAGGCGGATGTTCCCAACCGGGAGGCTGCTGTCGTAATAGCCACCTGCAAATTCTCCTTAAATCGTGACTGATAATGATCGACGGACTCCCCAGCATCAATAACCGGGGACTCACACGAAAGTTTTATAGATTGCTATTCAACAACGAGTAAAGCAATGCCATCGCATCACTTTACTCATGTTTGGGATCAACGTTTACACCGGAGCCACACTAATCACTTTGCGTCCAGCCCGGTTGAGTTGTTGCAATCGGCTGGAGAGTTGATCGTAAGGCACTACGGCTGCCGATGCGCCCTGACGCACTACTGTGGAACTGGGGGAAGCCGCTTGCAAGTACCGCACCCGATACAGGTCACCCCGATCGCCTCCCGTTGTCCCCGCTAAGGAGCCTGCAGCAGGAATCGGTGCCGCCAGATTGCGGGCCACTTCCCAGGTCAGTCGTCCTTGCTTTTGGCCTTGAGCCCGATCGCTGTTGGCATAGCCCCGGTATAGTTGCAACATGCGGCTGAAACCGACGGTGCGTTGTCCCGGACGGCGAGTTTCAAAGTCCCGGTAGTAGGGCACAATGTTGTCGCCAAAGTTTTGTTGATATTCCCAGGAATCAATATAAGAGTTGATTTCGGCTTCATAGCCCTGGGAAGTATAGAGATCGACGTGGTAGGCCATCTCGGACTCATCGTAGGGGGCGCGACCCAATAAATGTTTGTAATTGAGTTCAATCACCCGGGTTTGGAAATTGTTATAAAAGAATTTGCTGCGATACAGTTCCGACAACGCGATCGCCCGCACAAATTCTCGCACCGTAATTTGGCGTTGCACCAGTAAGGATTCGGCACTCACCAGGCGCTCACTCTTCATCAGGTGCTCGTTGCCTAACACCTGACGATAGGCCGCCCGAATCGCTACCTGAGCCTCAGACTCCGACCAGTTGGGCCGTAACTCCACAATATCCGTCTCTTCAAACGGTCTAATCCCTAACCGTCCTGCTTCTTGTAATCCAGCCATGTCGCTTTCTCCATTGAACTGGTTGATCTAGCCAACTGAATTCAAACGTTTTATTAATGGGCACTGCTCAGAATTTTGCTGATTAAACTGCGAATAGCTAACAGCGATTCGCTATCAGCCATCCCACAAACTCCTAACAGCGCTAATAAAATTGCCCGGAAAGGGAAGCCACTCTCTCAACCTGAGCGGCTCCTCTCTCCGGGCAGGACGACACGACCTAGCTCAGGGCGTTGATCGCGTAGTCGATGTAGGAGTTTGCTTCCGTAGCAGGGTCGCCAGACAAACCGTGGTTAGCACGGATGTACTTGAGGGCTTCCACGTACCAGCTGGGGGACAGTTCAAAGGTGCTGTTGATTTCAGCCAGACCAGCAATCAGGTAGTCATCCATGGGGCCGGTGCTGCCTGCGATCAAGCAGTAAGTCACCATCCGCAGGTAGTAGCCGATGTCACGCGCACACTTAGCCTTACCACGCTGATCAGACGCGTAGTTGTTGCCTTGCATTTGGGTGGTGTAGGGGAACTTCTGGTACACAGCATTCGCGGCACCTTCAGCCAGACTGTTCGCCTTGCTGGACAGAGCCTTAGCGGCTTCTAAGCTAGCACCGGCTTGACGCAGACGACCAAACGCAACTTGCAATTCGGAGCTACCCAGGAAACGGCCTTGAGAATCAGCGGTGGCAACGGCTTCAGTCAATGGGGTCTTCATCGGTTTGATATCTCCCTATGTTTTTACAAAATGTTTGAGTGAATTGAGGCTGGTCATTCGCCCTCTGTCAACCAAGGACCGATGACCAATGACAGTTCTGAGAAATTTAGCCAACCGCCGCCGCGGCGCGATCGAAGTAGCTAGAAATTTCAGACATCAGAGCGCTGCAGTCGCCACGGGTGATGCCGTTGGGATCGTTGGCGATCGCAATCGCCGCTTCTTTCATCTTTTGCACACCGGTCGCGACGGAAGCACCAGGAACGCCCAGAGCCAGGTAGGTTTCTTTCAACCCATTCAGGCAGCGATCATCCAGCACACTGGCATCACCAGTGAAGATCGCGTAGGTCACGTAGCGCAGGATGATTTCCATGTCGCGCAAGCAAGCCGCCATGCGACGGTTGGTGTAAGCATTGCCACCAGGAGCAATCAGTTGGGGCTGCTCAGCAAACAAGGCCCGAGCGGCATTAGCCACGATTGCAGAAGCATTGCCAGTAATCCGGTTTACAGCATCCAAACGCTTGGTGCCATCCGCTACCATTTGGTTCAGAGCGTCGATTTGTTCGTTGCTCACATAATCGCCTCTAGCATCAGCTTGTGCAACAACCTTGGCAAACGCGTCTAGCATAGATTCGATCTCCTAATTTGTTGATGAGTATGGTCGTGTTTCAAAACGGAGTTGCTCAGTTCAGTTAGGTCAGACCCCCATTCCTGCCCACTCCAAGGTAGCCAGCTCTTGAGTCCTCAACCCCGATCACCTATCTCTCTGGTTGAACCCCCGACAGACCCTGTCAAAGATCGTTTCGATTCGTAAAGGAATCTGAGAAACTCTCATGTCTTAAATGAGAAACCAGAAAGCTATGAAAATCAAGGTTTTCAGCTAACCCAACCGGGCGTTTATCCTTACAAGCATCCTTTATACAATGCTCGTGTAACCCATTTTGTTACAAATTGTTTTGGGGTTCTACTTTTTTACATCCCTTAACGCTTGCTCACCTGATGCCATTCTCTTACCGTCTCATCAGGCTTCTAGGCTCATCTCACGCTACTCTACAATCACAGAAAACCCCGCCAATTGTTACGTTCTCTATCAACATCGGGAGAAACGTAACAGCTTGTTGCCTCAGGTAATGCGTTGCAAACTGGGCGATTAACCCTCTCTGCCCGGAAGATCAAAGCTTAAAGGACTTCTTCATGTTTCTTAAAATCTACTGGCCAAAATCTTTCGGCCTGCTCGCTTGTCAACACGGGTTAGAAATTCTAACTTAGGGGGTGGATTCTCAATAGTCGATACTGAACAGGGCTCGGTTTTAGCGGCTGAGTTCTACAGACGAGGCTTGACCTTACCCATCCACTTACCTAAGCCCTGATCCCCAATCCCTAAACCCTTTTCTCCAAATACTGCCCGATCATGATCTCTTCCCCAGCCCGCGAGATGATGGTCTGCCGGGTGCGGTAGCTGGAACCAACGAGTTTAATTTCTTCTTCAAATACGGATCCCTCATACTCGGTGCGTAGTCGCAGCGTGTTGGCTTCGGGTAGGCTGAATTTGGCAAATACCGGATCGCTGGTGGCAAACCCCCGATCCCGATACAAAATGCCGTTATAGGCTCCGAAAACGGTTGACCCGCTTTGTTGTTTGCGCTGCTTCCCCCGATAATGGCTTTCCCAGGCGGTATACGCACCACAGACTAAGGCGGTGTCATTTCCCAGACCATGCATCTGCGCCAGTTCCACCAGATCGGGATGGCCTTGTTCCAGAAAACGAACCGTGATTAAGGATTCCACTTCCTCAATGTGGTCGGTCTTTAACGTGAAGTAGCGCCGCTCCGATCGCCACTGGCCTTCACTCCGTTGGAAAAATTCCGCGATCCGCGATTCCCCGGAAAGTTGGGGGGATGATATCAAGTAAGTCATAACCAGTTACCTCGATCCAGACTAGCAACTACATCCTGTGACGTTCTCGTCAACCTATAGACCAGAATTCGTTACATTTTGTTAGATACCCCCATCCTAGTCCATTCTCCCTCCCTCAGCAATGGCCGGGCAGCCCACCAGAACCTTCCTCCCATCACTCTCAACCACAACCCGGACTCTCAGATTTTCGCAATTCTCCCAGCTTGCTCACCGAAATTGGGTCACTA
>JBBILC010000117.1:0-17043 GCA_037445115.1 Coleofasciculaceae cyanobacterium bin_20 | reverse complement strand
CCTGCGAAACCGGCCTCCAGGGCATCGAAAACGCCGACGAAGCCATCAGCCTCCCCACCGGCCTTCTGCAAGCAGGTGTTGCCGGGGCGATCGCCTCCCTCTGGTCCGTCTCTGACCGTAGCACCATGCTCCTCCTCACCCGTTTCTATGACCTCTGGCGGCAAGAAAACCTGGAACCCGCCGTTGCCCTCCGACAGGCCCAACAATGGCTCCGGGATACCCCCGACGGCGAAATAGCTGACTACCTGAAGTGGGTACCAGAAAAAGAGAAGCAGAACGATCGCACCTACGCCCATCCCTTCCACTGGGCCGCATTTAGTTATACCGGCGTGTAAAAATATCAATATGAGGTTTGACATTCTAGGAGAGATTCGCAGTATTGAAACCATTGCGATCGGCTCTGGCATTCGGGAATGCGATCGCCTGCGGAAAGCCTATGGCCCAGGCCGTTGGCGCAAACTTAAAGGCGTGGCTACTATCCGGCTTGACGACGGTACCATTAGTCAGGCAGAGCTTCACTGGTACGAAGCGCATGGTATTGGCAAGAAAGAAATTAGAATCAAATACATTTTTGATTAACTAGGAGTAGATCATGAACTTTGTTGTTTGTATTAATAATCAAGACTATCCCGTCTCCCTCGAAATCAGAAAAATCTATCAAGTTCTACCTGACCTGAAAGCGAGTCAACATAACCTAATCCGAGTCATCGACGAATCCGGTGAAGACTATCTATATCCAGCCAACTATTTCATGAAAGTTGATCTCCCCGAAACCTTACAAAAAGCCTTGACAGTAGCCAATCATGATTAATATGAGCTATAGCCAGGATGTTGATGTACTTTTAATTGAGCTTTCCGAAGCCTCGATCGCCTATGCCGAAGATGACGGCGAAATCATCCTTCACTATTCCCAAGACGCTAAACTCGTCCTCATTGAAATCCTCGATTTCCAACAACACCTCTCTGATAAATCCATGACTGAACTGTTAGCATCCTAAGCAGATATCACTATGACACTGCTCAATCCTGGGATCTTAACCCTGCAAGAATTTATGAGCCAAGAACCCTTGCCCCTCGCTACCTTGCAACAGGCAATCCTCGCGTTCTTGCAAGGTAAAGACAATGGGGTAATTTTTGGCGCACAAGCCGTTAACGCCTATGTCAGCGAAGCCCGCATGACCCAGGATATTGATTTAATGTCCACCCATGCCAGCGATCGCGCCGAAGCATTACGGGCACATCTCAGCCAAACCTTTCACATTGCCATTCGCATTCAACAAGTGGCAGAAGGACGCGGCTATCGTCTCTTTCAGGTTAGAAAAGCCGGTAACCGTCACCTCGTCGATATCAGAACCGTCGAGACCCTACCCCCAGCCCAACGGATTGCCAACCTTCTGGTCCTCGCGCCCGATGCCCTCATTGTCAGTAAAGTCATCGCCTATCACCAACGGCGTAATCAACCCAAAGCCGGAACCGACTGGCGCGATCTAGCCATGCTGCTACTGAAATTCCCCAACTTCAAGCAAAACCCCGATCTCATCACTGAACAATTACTGGCTAGCAATGCGCCTCCCGAAGCCTTAACCCTGTGGCAAACCCTCGTTGCCCAAGAGATTGAGCTAGCGGATGAAGATACTGACTTCTAAGCATAGATATCAACAAACCAATGTACATCACTGGCCGCGCTTAGGGTTGCAGTCTGCAAACCCGATCGCCTCACTGTCCAAATAACCTGCCAGTGCCATCTCAATAACCGCTTCCACGGGATAGTCAATCTCAGCAGCACGATCAAGCAAAGCTTGTTTAATTCGCTCTGGTAATTGCTCCAAAATCACCTGCGCTGCCGTGTGTGTCAGTTGTTCAAAACTTGTCGATCTCATAAACTTAGAACTCCCTAGGAATCTTAACGTTATAAGGCGGTTCGGTTGATCGTAAAAGCATTTGCTCTAGCTCTGATAATAGCGCTGGATTCCCCCAACGCTCTAGAACCACGATCGCTATTCTCACCTCAGTCAGAGGATAGCGATCTAGCCACGCCCATGTAAAGGCTTTATGCCCACCATTAAATCTGGTCCCTAAATCATTAGTTTTACCTAGCTAAAAAACGCCTTCTGTCTGGTATCGAATAGCATAAATACCAGGTCGCCTAGGTAAGTGATTAAATTGGCGATCGATCGCAAGGCACTGTTCAAATGGATGAATGCAAGTTGGTCAAGAATTGCCTTTGCCTGTTGTCGAACATCAACCATACCCAGTCAACCCTCCACTGACTGTATTATCTATGATAGCCGTTTATGAAACCATCAGCGATCGCTTACCCGTTCCCGCCTTTGCCGAATCTTTTAACCTGACTGCGGGGCAACTCTTTGCTTGGCTGAGTGAGTAGGGGGATACAATTTTAGATTTTAGATTTTAGATTTTAGCAGGCTGGCTAGAAAGGAGTTTCAATAAAAATTTGTGTTGAGAAAATCGGTATTGGCTTGACCGTGTTGACAATTGGGAGCCTAACGTGTCTAGCGAATTTCTGAAAGGAGTGAGCGGCAAACTCGCCGAGCAATGGGTGGGGACAATCTTAACCCCGGCTTTTATCTTTTGGGCAGGTGGAGCCGCCATCGCGCTACAACACTATGGCTGGCAAACCCTGAGTGCCCAATTTAGTGCCTACCCGGAACCCCTACAAATCACCCTGCTCATTGTCGGTTTCTGCATCATTGCAGCTTCTGGCTTCGTCGTACAACGGTTCGACTTGTCCGTATTACGCTTTCTTGAAGGCTACTGGCCAACCCAATTACGTCCCCTCCGTCGCTGGCTGGTCCGCAGAGCCATGAAATATCATCAGCGGGTCCTCGATCGCTGGCAACCCCTTGCTCACCTTGCCAACACTGCTCCGGCCCAACTCACGGCTGAACAACAGGAGGAATTTATCCAACTCGATCGGCAACAACTCCAGATGCCCCTCCCCAACCAAACCATGCCCACCCGCCTGGGGAATATTCTCCGGGCAGCGGAACGACGGCCCCTCGAAAAATATGGGCTGGACGCGATCGTCTGTTGGCCCCACCTGTGGCTCATCCTCCCCGATGCGGTCAAAACCGATCTACAAGCCACCCGTGCCGATCTGGATAGTGCCGTTCGCATTTGGCTCTGGAGCCTGCTGTTTCTGATTTGGGGAATTTGGGCCTGGTGGGCAATACCCCTGGGGCTTGGCACCGCCTTCTTTGCCTACGATCGCTGGGCACTGGATGCCGCCAGAGCGTATGCCACCCTGATTGAAGCTGTTTTTGATATCCATCGCTTTGCGCTCTATCGTGCCCTCCACTTCCCCCTCCCGAACACCCCCGATGCGGAAAGGGTTCTCGCCAGCAAAGTCAACACCTACCTCCAACGGGGAACCTTCCCCCCTGGCTTCCAGTATGACGTGATCGACTTGATGAAAACCTAACCTGCATTATTCCCCAATTAATGGCCCTGTCTCCCACAGGGGCCAACGTCATGACCCGCCAACCCCACGATCAATTTGCCAAACAATACCTCAAAGGACTCCTCACGCCCTTCAGCGCCGAGTCAGAAATCAGCCTGGAAATTTCCCCCGGCGAACCCCAACAAGTCGATCTCTGGTTCACACCCAACCCGCAACTCGCCACCCAGCAACACCTGCTCGGCCTTCTGGGGCAAATGCTCACCACCCCCGCCCTCCTCGAAGCCTTTCGCAACCCCGCCCCCGCTGCCGAAATTTGTACCTGCCTCAATAAATTGCTGCTGCTCCAGGCCCACCAACGCCGCGAAGCCAAACGCCAAAAGCGCAAACTTCCTGATGCCGAACTCCCCCACCTCTGGATCTTGGTTCCCACTGCTTCCCCTCGCCTGCTCACCAGTTTCCGGGCCGAACCTCAAGCGGGCTGGTCGGAGGGTGTCTACTTTCTGGCTCCGGCGTTGCGGACTGCGATCGTCGTCATTCACCAACTTCCCACCCACTCCGACACGCTCTGGCTCCGCCTCCTGGGACGTGGCACTGTCCAGAGAACCGCGATCGCCGAACTTATGGCCCTAGCGAACCACCCCCTGCAACGCCAAGCCTTAGCCGCCCTCGTCCAGTTGCAGATCACCCTGCAAAGACGGCACAATCTAAACAAAGCAGAGCAGGAGGTAGCGATGAACTTGTCCCCTGTCTACGAACAATGGTTGGCCGAAACCTTAGAGCAGGGCCGTCAAGAGGGCCGTCAAGAGGGCCGTCAAGAGGGCCGTCAAGAGGGCCGTCAAGAAGCACAACGTGCTGACATTGAAGCGCTCCTAATGGCTAAATTCGATCGCCTTGATGAAGACCTAGCCAGCATCATCCCTCAACTGATGGCGCTGTCCCCTAGAGATCGCGCCCGCTTGATTCTTCAGTCCTCCCGCCAAGAACTCCTCGATCGCTTCCAGGCGGAATAGTGTAGGCAGACTTAACGACAGCTTGATAGAGGCGTTTTTTTGAACACTGATGGCTAGCCTGGTTTCGACCTCCTGACGGCTGAGGTGAGTGAATTGGTAGGCGATGATGGCGATGACAATTTCGATTATGGGCTGACGGAGATCGGGTGTACTGGCGGTGGTTGCACGATCGAGGAACTCTCTAGCCGCAGCGAGAGATCGGGTGGGGCTAAGGGAGGTGAGGATGAGAGCGGAGATAGACTACAGGTTACAGTCCGCACCGCGAGAAAAGAGGGATGAATGGAAAGAACCACCCCAACCCCAGCCTCCCCAACCCCAAGGTAGTTCACCCGTGCTAGAGGTAGTGGGATTAAATTTTAGATTAGAGTAATTCAACCAGTTACCTTCGGCTCGCCAGCCGATGCGATCGCCAAAGCTTCTCCAGATGGCCGCATCATACGTCTCAGTACCGCCCAAGCTCCGGTAGATTTCGCTTTGGACACTGAGGCCAAACTTATGATTGCTCGCCGATCGCCACAGTTGATCAATGATTCTTAAATCCTCACAGGCAAACTTTTTGGCCGCTTCCAGATCCAGCCAACCTTCATGGGTCCGCCCCGCTGCTTGCAGCATCAACGTATCTGTTTCACTATCCGCCTCGCGCCACTTTCCTGCTGCCAGCAGATCCCGCAAGGATGTGTAATTTACCCCTGTGGTTGGCGAGATCAATGTGGACGCAGTGGGCGTAGTCGGTGTGCGTGCCGGTTGCGGCGGGGTCAGTTGTGGGGGTGGGGGTGGCGACACGGCGGCCATCGCGGACGGCAAACTCGGTCGTTCCCGTTGTGCCAATAACAGCGGCAACCATTCCAGACTTGCCAGCCTTCCCTGCGGCGGCAAACCCGCCCGATCGCGCATCACTGCCCCTGATCGTGCCCCCGATCCCGCGATCGCCAACCCGATCGCCACCATCCCCACTAACACCGCTCGTCCCACACTCAGCCTCACCACTCCCAGTCCCCGATCTTGACGAATATCTATTCATGAGAACAGGCGATCGCCCTAACCTGTATCTAATATGGCAAACTAACCCATCCGTATCAATGTCTCATCAAGAACACGGGCCATCCCGTCTTAAACACCCTAAAAACACGCTTGCGGAAACTGACAGCGGAGGGCTGGTAACACGGGACAGGGGGGGCGATCGTCCAGCTTACCCAGTTGATTCCAGGTAAACGGAGCCTGCCGCGCTGCCGACATCCACAACAACCGCCGTGCCCGTGTCATCGCCACATAAAGCAAACGATATTCTTCAGCCATTTTGAGTTGATTCGCCTGCTGCCACGCGATCGCGGGCGAGGCCAACGGTGAAACCGCCCCTGCCAATGCGGCAGAAGTCTCCCCAGGAGCATCCAATTGGGCATGGAGATCGGCGCGGATTTGGGCACGGGCTACCTCCGCCAGGGTAAATTCGCCCAGGAATTGGGCTTGCAGCGGCACCCAGGGTTTTCCCGGAATCACCGTGTCATGTAAGAACGGCAGAAACACATAATCCCAATCCAGCCCCTTGGCCTTGTGCATTGTGATAATCGTCAACCGACCGGCACGGGCATAGCGAGATTCCGCCTCATCGGTTTCCACCGGTTCAAAGCGCTCCGAGTTGGTAATCTCACTCAACACGGTAATCATCGCCGCCAAAGACGTATCCCCCAGCGTTTGTTGCAGAATGCGACTCACCAACTTATCCGCCGTGGCCAATTCAGTTTGGTCATAGCCCAGGCTAAGCGCGAGGAAGGAAATCAACTGGTAGCTAGGCAGGGCCAAACGCGCACGGAGGAGGCTGACCCCATAGCGGCGTGCCCGTTGGACCGGCTCCGGCTGGGGGGGATCGAGGGGCGTGGGATAAAGAAACTGTTCCGGCAGACTAGCGAGGGCATCGAGATCCTGGGCCGGGATGCGCTGACGGGCAACCAGAACACTGAGGGCGGCCTTGAGGCGATCGGGCGAGTGGGGCCGATCGAGGAATTGCAACAACGCCAGCATCTCACCGGGCACATGGGAGTGGCGATCCTGTTCCCCGACTTCGTAAATCTCAATGCCCGCCTGCTTAAACCGATCCTGTAACCGTTGGGCCACAAATCGCCCCTGGCGGTTCTCTCGCACGAGGACGGCAGCACTGTGGTCCTGATGCTCCCGCAGGAGGGCGATCGCGCGATCGCCGATCCAGTCCACCGTTTGGTAAATATCCTGGGGCTGATATAACTCTAACCCTTGGCCCGTGGGCGGGGGATTCGGCTGGACATCACCGGGGGGAACGGTACGGATTGCCTGGGGCCGAAAGGGCAGGTTCATGGCGGCAGCGGTTGTGGCCGCGCTAGGTTCTGCCGGACTTGTCTGACTGAAGCGTTTTTGGCAGTGGTCATTGACCCAGGCCAAGGTGAAGTTAGCGGCCTCAATAATGATGGGGGTACTGCGCCCCGCCTCATCCATTGTGACTAGCTGGCCCGTCGTCGTGCAGCGATCGCAGAAAGTCCGAAAGAAAATGGGGTCTGCTGGCGTAAAGGTCGAGTTGATCGCCTGGTTGGGGTCACCGACACGTACCAGGTTTGGCGGCTGGTCTGGTTGGCTGGTATCTGTAGCGAGGATTTCCAGCAGGCGCGTTTGCAGCGGGGTCGAATCCTGAGCCTCATCCTCGAAGACGGCAAAGGTTTGCTCCTGCCAGGTTTGCCGAGCCGTGTCATCGTCTAACACCCGCAGGGCCGCCAGGATCATTTCGTCGTAGTCAATAAAATTACGGGCACGGAGGAGGGCCTGGTATTGCTCATAAAGCCCCGCCGCGATCGCCAGCGTGGCATAGTCATCGGGCACCGCGTCGCTCAGTTGCCGCAGGTCATCGGGTTGAAGGCCGGAGCTTTTCGCCTCGTGGATTACCGTCTTAGCGAGATCCGGTAACACCTGGGTTCGCAGGACCGATTGACGCCGTAACCGTTCCGCCTCTTCGCTGTCAAACGCTACCCCTTCCAACAGGCGTTGGTAGAGACGGGGAGAGGTTGCAATCCACTGATCAACGGCAATGCGTAAAAGACGGTGGCTTTGGTTCGGACTGACGATCGTCAGATTGTCTAAATCCAGCCCCGACAGTTCCGGGTAACGGCTGGCAATATTTAACGCTAACCCGTGGAGGGTATTCACGCTAAACCCTAAAGGGGGTAACCCTAGTTCCTGCAACGCCGATCGCACCTTGCTCTTGAGACTGGCCGCCGCCGATCGCGTGAAGGTAACCAATACCAGTTGGTGACGCAGGTGCAATTGGTGACGGGCGATCGCGATCGCCGCTGCTCCGGCCATCCCCGTGGATTTTCCCGCCCCCGGCACAGCCGAAACCGCCAGGGGACCTCCCGCCCAATCGGCCATTGCCTGTTGTCCCCGTCGCAGCTTGGCCCGAAGGGATTGCAGGGCGAGTTCCGGGGCCGTAGGCGTAGCGGAATTGTCCAGGGAGAGCATCATGGCGCAATGGTATTCGCAATCACCGTATTATTCCCACATTATTCCCGCACTAGGGGGGACACGATCGCGGCCCGGAGCCAAGACCAATCAGACAAGGGCACGATCGCTGCTGGGATCGAAAAGATGAATCTTTTCTAAGGCCGCCGTTAACCAAATGTGTTCCCCGACGGTTACGCCATGCTCAGGGGTAATGCGACCCTGTAACTGTAAATGACTCTCCAAAAGCGTCGCTGTGATCTGGGTTTCGTTACCGAGGGCTTCAACGCGATCGACTCGCACAGGTAAACTACGCGGCGCGGGCACCCCCCAACTCAAATGTTCGGGACGAATGCCCAGGATGACCCTTTGACCGTCATAGGGCGTTAGGGTTTCGGCCCAAGTCTCCGGCAACGTAAACCGAAATTGGGGATGGATCACCGTCAGCGGTGCTTTGACCTGAACCGGAATAAAGTTCATGGGCGGTGACCCAATAAACTCGGCCACAAACCGGTTGGCAGGCCGATTGTAGAGTTCCAACGGGGAAGCAATCTGTTGAATTTGCCCCGCATTCATCACTGCAATGCGATCGCCCATCGTCATCGCTTCAATCTGATCATGGGTGACATAGATCGTCGTAGTCCCCAACTGGCGTTGCAAGTTGACGATCTGTGCCCGCGTTTCCGCCCGGAGCTTGGCATCCAGGTTCGACAACGGCTCATCCATCAGAAACACCTGGGGGTTACGCGCCATCGCTCGTCCTAGGGCCACCCGTTGCTTTTGGCCCCCAGACAGTTGTTTCGGCAGCCGCTCCAACAGGGTTTCGATTTGCAACATTTGAGCTACCTGCCGCACCTGTTGATCCACCCACCGTTCGCGATCGGACCAGTACCGCCAATCCTTGGGTAGGAAACGGGTGAGGCTACTGAAGCTATCCTTTGTCCAGGTTTGGATCGGGGGCCAGACCGATCGCAGGGTCTGGGTCAAGCCATCTGGTGAGAATCGTTGGGTCAGGGGTAAGGCTGCCGTAGGGTCTAGGGAGGGCGTTGATTGCAGCGGGGAAGCCGTCCGCCGTAGCCCAAAGGCCAGGTTATCGTAAACCGTCAGGTGGGGATACAGGGCATAACTTTGGAACACCATCGCAATGTTCCGCGCCTTGGGCGGCAGGGTATTCACCAGGCGATCGCCCACCCAGATATTACCCCCTGTTAATTCTTCCAGGCCCGCAATCAGCCGCAACAACGTACTTTTGCCGCAACCGGAAGGACCAACCAACACCATAAATTCACCCGCCGCTACCGTTAGGTTAATTCGCCGCAGAACAGACACGGGATGGTGCCGCGCCGGAGGGGGTGAGGGATCTGACTCGACGGTTGATGTGGCCAGTGACCCGCTGTGGTCATAACTGCGGAAGGTTTTATAGACATTTTCGAGAACCACCTTAGCCACAACGATGCTCCTGGGAAGAGGCGACGCCAACAAACCTGTTTCAATTTGCTCTCATCACTGTATCGGATTCAATCGATCCCAGGTAGCCTTACTCGCTCGGTTGTTGGGGCAAAAACGCCGCCGAACCACAGTAGCGCACCCCCTGCGGGCTAACCTGAAACCGACAGGGCAAAACTGTCAATCCCGCCGCGATCGCCGATCGCAACCCTTCGCCATAGACCGGATCAGCCCGATCGCCAGGGGCAAACTGGCGGCAATCATCCCGATTAATGAAATACAGCATCACCGCCCGGGCGGCGGGTAACAGGGCCGCCATATCGTGTAAATGCTTCTGGCCACGGGTAGTGACCGTATCGGGGAAAAGGGCGAGGGGTCCCTGGGTCCAGGTGGTATTTTTGACTTCGACATAGCAGGGACGGCGATCGCCCTCCATGCCAGTTTCCGGATCAACCGCTGGCATGAGCAAAAAATCCACCCGACTGCGGCGATCGGGGCCGTAGGGAACTTCCGTGCGAATTTCCCCATAGGGTTCCAGGTCAGGCAGTAGGCGCTGTTCCAGGGCCAGCTTCACCACACGATTGGGCAGGGCCGTATTCACCCCCACCCAGGTAGTCGCAGCCACGGCAGGATCGGCGTGGGCAACTTCAATCATTTCCCAGGTGTAGGGGAGCTTGCGCCGTGGGTCATCGTGCTGGGAAACATAGACCCGATTGCCAGGGACATAAACCCCGGTCATCGGTCCCGTATTGGGGCAGTGGGCCGTGATCACCTCGCCCGTCTCTAGTTCAATCTCGGCAAAAAACCGTTTATAGCGCTTGATCAATACCCCCGCTAATAGGGGCGGATAGCGGTAGAGCCAGTCGGCACCCGGAGCGGGCGTAGGGGTAGGCACGGGACTCGGGGGCGACGATCGCAGGTTTCGAGGCACAACGGCAATCAACCACAGACAATAACCAGAACTCCCATGATATACCCTGACCCCAACTTCCCAACGGGGAGGAAAGCCTCCGATCGTCTGGAATTGAGCCGATGGGATCGCCACCTGCGGAGCGACCTAGGAACGGCGCTGAAGCAACCCTTGTGGGGTAATCGTCAGGGGGGTTTGGGGAAAATCACTGCGGTTCAGGCGATCGACCAACTTGACCGTGCGGAACTGGCGATCGAGTTTAGGAATCCCCTCGCCATCAATATGAACCGGAATGATTTGGCCCGCGATAAAATTGCCTAACCGATCCATCTGCACTTCCAGGATGAGGGAATAGCCGGTTTCGGCAGCCGAAGATAGCCCACCATAGCCAACAAAGTTTCCTAGCGAGTAGGCAATTAATTTATTGCCATAGCGTTCGATCGCCCTCGGTACGTGGGGACCATGCCCCAGAATTAAATCAGCTCCGGCATCAATCATCGTCCGGGAAAACAGGACGGGATTGCCACGGGCTTCACCGAAAAAGATTTCCTGCCGATTGCGAACATGCATCGCCGCAGTCCCCTCGGCCCCCATGTGGACCGAAATGATGACGATCGTGGCTTTTTCGTTGGCCTGTCGGACTAATCGTTTCGCGGCCTCTAGGTGATGTACGGAGTTATGGAAGTCAAAATAACTAAAGCCAATTAGGGCGATCGTGACCCCCTGCCGCTCCAGATAAAGAATTTGATCCTTGCGACCGATCGCCTTCATGCCAGCCGCTTCAATATGGCGAATCGTGTCCTGAAACCCGGTCAGACCAAAATCCATCGAATGGTTATTGGCCACACTCAGCACATCAAAACCCGCCAACCGCAAAATTTCCGCAAAGGCAGGCGGCGTGCGAAAGGCATAGACATTAGGCCGACGCACATCCTTCGCCGGGTGGGGATGGATGGTGAGGGTACTTTCAAAATTACCCAGAACCAGGTCGGCATGGTCCAACGCGGGCCGCACCGCATCAAACAACTGCCGTCCGCCATTGGGGGGTAAACGGCGATGGGGAAAATCCACCCCTGGCACCATATCCCCCACCGCTTTCACCGTAATTGCATCATCCGGATGCCCCAGGGTAATCCCGATCGCGGTGCTAACATTACCGCTGGCATAGGCCAGATTGCGGCTATATTCCATTATTTTCTGCTGGGCCAAGTCATAGTTGGCGTGAGCCGCTGGCACACTACGGAGGAACGCGATCGCCTGTTGCCACTGGGCCGCAACCGCTTCCCACTCGTGCCGGAATTTGGCCCGCTGATTCAGGTCAGCCGCCTGGAGGGCATGGCGAATCGCCTGTTCCCAGGGATCAACCGGGGGCAGAGGGGAGGGTTCGGTTGGCTCAACGGGTGGGCTGGGTACAGGGGCGATCGGGGTGGGTAAAGACTCATCGCCAGGGGAAACGGGCCAAGTCTCAACGGGAGATGGCGAGGACAGGGGTGTGGGTGAGATATCCGCCTCCCCTGGCGCTGGCAAGGCCGTAGGTAGCGCTTCGGCCTGGACAAAGGTCACTGGGTTAATCGTGGCAGCGGGTGTTGTGAACAGGGTGATCAGGGGCCAAACCGCCTGAGCCAGTTGCCAATGGGGACGTAACTGCCAGCCATAGCCCAGCAGGGCGATCGCCCCCAGGGTTCCTAGGCCGATCAGGGTACGTGGACGCAGCGAACGGGGGTGGGGGGGCGAGGAATTAGTGGGGACGGGGGGGACACGACGGGGAGGCAAGACTGTCTTGGCAGAGACAGATGCGGGCGTGATTTCCGGCTGGGTGAACGGTGCTGGGGGTGGCGTTGGGATGGGAAGCAGCGGTAAATCCTGATGCCAGGAGTCAGACCGAGTTTGCCCTTGAATGCGGACCTGTTGAATAGCGGGAGCCGCCAGCCGCCGCAGACCCGTCTCGATAAAGGTCACGATCGTGTCAGCCGCAGGCAGTTCCTCCCCTTGTAGGGTAATGACTAAGGTCTGGGTCTCCCATTGCACATTGCTGGTCACACCTGACCAGGGTATCGCCTCGTTGAGCAGCCGCGCGATCGCCTGGGGATACCCCCGCTTGGCCGCCACTAATACCCGTTGCCCAGAAACGAATGGCCCAGATGGCCCGTGTCCATCGGAATTAACTTGCTCCATGTATCGGTGCCTGTGAAAAACGCTGAGATAATCGCCTGTTCCAGCCTTGCCTGCACCCGTGGCGAGCAGCACACACTGATCAGTCCGGGGGCCGGTGTCTTGAATGCTCACACTCAGTTGATGCTTATCCTAAAAAGGGAAATGCCCCACGCCTATGCTGCCAAGCCCCCAGCCTGTGTCAAGGCTTTGTTTCATAAATTTATTTAACGTGAGCTTGATCCGCTATTCCCCTCGCTGGCTGGGGAACGGCTCGTCTTCAGGTGGGTATGGGCAGCCGCAACGATCGCTGCCACGATCGCCTGATCCCAACCGGGTCCTGGTTCACTTTGCGCCTGGGGGGAAACGGGACTAGCCGCCTCTTGGTTGGCCTCCCGTAACCACAGGAGATATTCAATATTACCGGCGGGACCTAGCAGCGGTGACCAGGTGAGGCCGCAGAAGGCCCAGTTGACGGGAGGAGCGATCGGGGCCTGTCCCGTGGCCGCCTGGAGTACCCGGACGATCGCGGCGACCTGATCGGCGGGATTGCGCACCACCCCTTTTTTCCCCACCCGATCGCGGCCCACTTCAAACTGGGGTTTGATCAATAAAACCAGTTCACGGGGCGATCGCAGTAACCGCCAGAGGGCAGGTAGGATCGTCACCAACGAGATAAACGAGACATCCACCACCGCCAGATCCGCCGCAGGGCTACCATCGGCATAGAGAGTTTCTGGTTGTAGGTGGCGTAAATTTGTGCGTTCATGGACCACCACCCGTGGGTCATTGCGCAATTGCCAGTCGAGTTGCCCATAACCTACGTCAATGCCATAGACCCGTTTAGCCCCCGCTTGCAACAGACAATCAGTAAACCCACCGGTGGAAATGCCCCCATCCAGGCAAACGCGATCGCGGACGGGGATCGCAAATTCAGCCAATGCCTTCGCCAACTTTTCGCCGCCCCTGGACACATAGGGAGGCCGTTGCTGCACCTCAATCAGGGCTGAGGACAGCACCTCTGTACCCGGTTTATCCACCACAGCCCGATCGACCCGCACCTCACCCGCCCGGATGCATCGCTGGGCTTGCTGGCGCGAACGACACAGACCCCGTTCGACCAAAAGTAGATCAAGACGCTGTTTGCTCAAGATACGCGGGCGACCTCCTGCGGCACACCAGTCATTATGCAACGTTTGTCGTGCTGGCCTTCGCCGACACCAACTAAAGTCGTGACTGCCACCGTCGTGAAACGCTATCGTGAAACGTTATGTTGACTGTTTTTCCCGGACGATCCGGTAACCCAGACGATCGCCAGACAATATTTTTTGATTAGGGCTGTGACTAGGGCTGTAATGCGGGCCTGATTAGGGCTGCCGTTCTGAAACGGGATAGCGAACCTTGCAAGTATCCAGGATGCGCTGGTCGTTCTCGCTGACAGCGGCAATGGGGTAAAACCCCTCTAAATTCAGCCCCGTTGCCTGGTCAGGTTGGGCTGCGATCGGGGAGGCAGCCGTCAGGGCGATCGCATAGGGATGACGCCCTTGCTCGTAGCTGTCAATCACCGTCAACGCCAACTGATCCGCTTGGAAACGGCCATAGGTGCAGTCAAACTCGGAGGCGGGCATATAAAACGCACCGATCGCACTCCCTTGGGTGACTTCCAACACCAGATAGGCACGGCCTATTTGATCCGGTTCAGGAGACTCGCCGTAAAGATAGACCCCATCGGCTAACGGGGAAACGGGGGCCGCCTCAGCCATCACAGCCGCCACCGCTGCTGGGGACGAGGGATTCAACGGGGCTGACGGTTCGACGGGATTAGGACTCGCCGCGATCGCGGCAATGCCTTGCCAACCCAAGCCCAGAGCCAGAACCCCCCCTAGCCATCCCCAAGGGAACCGGGCGCGATGATGGCTTGTTTGCTGCGTTATGTTTTGCTGCGCCGTTGTTTGCTGCGCTGTATTGTAAAGAGCTACGTTTTGCTTGACTGCGGCTTCTGGTTGCCGATCGTGCGCCACCATAACAACCCTCCCCTGTAGAATCGTGACCACCACTAGCTAGATCCACAGTTGCCAAACATTAATTTTCGTATAGCTTTATCGAAAGTTTACGTTCACTAAAGTTGGCCGCGCCGGGTGCCCTAACTCACATCCCATCAAGCTTTAGCGGTGCGATCGCCCCCGCGCTGAGACGATCAAACTTCTCACAGTCCTTGGATTAACCTTCGACACGCCTTGTCAAGGTCGCTATACTAGCGAAGATCTAGCCCAAACCTATCCTTACTCCTTAATTGTAGGACAGCCCCGTTTGTGCCTTGGGAGTTGCTTTGGGATTCTTGACACTCCCGTCAAATTAAGCGTCACAGAGCACGATAGCTGGGGAGCCTATCCGAGCGTAGCCTGATCGAGGCGGGCCACCTCGGCGGGGGTGAGGGTAATGTCTACGGCTTTGACCGAATCTTCAATGCTGCTGGGCTTGCTGGCCCCCGGAATCGGCACCAGGCAGGGGGACTTGGCCCGTAGCCATGCCAAGACCAGGCAATAGACCGATACACCCTTCGTGGCTGCCAATTGGGCGATCGCGGGGCGGGTGCCCAATTCCTGCACCCGGCGGCTTCCCCCCAGGGGACTCCAGGCAAAAAAGGTTAACCCCGCCTGCTCACAGTAGGCCAAGACGCCATCGGTTTCGGGTTTGCGGTGCCAAAGGTTGTATTGGTTTTGTACAGAAACGAGAGGGACGATCGCCTGGGCCGCTTGAATCTGGGCCACGGAGACATTGGAAAGGCCCACGGTCTGGATTTCGCCCGCTGCCACTGCCGCTTGCACCGCCGCCAGGGAAGCCGCCAAGGGATAGGCGGGATCGGGGGCGTGGTATTGCCAGAGGGGAATGGGACGATCGCCGCCGAGGGCCAGGAAACTCTCGTGAATGGTTTGGCGTAAATGGTCCGGGTTTCCATTCCGTGTCCAAGTTCCCATGAGTCGCATTAGCCCCCCCTTCGTGGCCACCACCACCTGACGGGTATCGCCGGGATAGGTCCGCAGGGCCTCAGCAATCAGCCGCTCATTATGGTGTTTGTCGGTTTCGTCGCGACAGTAGGCATCGGCGGTGTCAATCAGGGTGACCCCCAGATCCATTGCCCGATGGATCACCGCGATTGCTTGGGCGGTGGGTGGACGGTGGTTGAGGGATAGGGGCATGGCTCCCAGGCCGATCGCGCTCACGGTGAGGGCACTCTGTCCCAGGGGATGTTGCTGCATAGGTGGAACAGACAGACGAGTAGGGGACCCAACCCCCAGGATAGCGTAGGGGAAGGGGGGCTAGGGGGCGGCGGGCCGAATCAAAACGAGGGGGGTTTGTTCATCCGCGTTACCCGCCGGGTTCCCCCGCAGGGCGGTTGTCAATAGGGCTAGATCTGCCCCAGCGCTAGCGGCCAAGACTTTCACCGCCCGGAGATCATTCACGTCCACGATCGCGGCGGCTAATCCAGTTTTTTGCGCAATGCGATCGACCACGGCTTGGGGGTGATCCGGTCCCAGCACAATGAATTGATCGTAGGGGGGGAGGGTGCCGGTCACATCATCAATCAACCGTGCCTGCTCGCCCGCGAGTTGGTAAAAGCCCCCCGGTTGCCCCAAAACCTTCGCGATCGCCCCCCCCAGGAAGGCCCCCAGTACCCGCCAAGGCCCCACCAAATCCACGAGGGATTGCAAACCGCAGGCCGTCGCCAAACTGGAGGTGGGGAGGAAATAGTAGCAGAGGCGACGGGCTAGCCAGCCCGGTTGGATCTCGCTGGGATGTCGCCACCGACCCTGCATAATGGCCAGGGGGGTCTCCCCGATCGTCACCACATCTCCGGGTTGGGCATAGGGTTCCACGTACCGCTGGACCACGGCCACTGGATCATCCAAATGGGTCAACAAATGGGTGTGAATCGGCAGGACCCGCAGCGTATCGACCGTCTGCCACTGGGGGGCTGCGGCTACGGCTGGCGGTGCGGCTAGGGGCAGCACCAAATGCCGGGATTTCGGAATACGGCCCTGGGGACCATAGGTGACGTAGTGGACCTGTACCCAGGCAGACTCTAGGGCACTGAGATCATCACCCCGAATCGTCACCGTCACCTTGAGGCGGGTGGTTTTACGGATTTTGACAATATAGGCAAACCAGTAGCCATCGGCACGGGCGGCGGCATCCGCATGGGCAGGTGTGACCGTGGTTTCGCAGGTAATGCCCGCCAAGTTGCTCTGCGACAGCAATTGGGTTTTGGCCCATAGTTCCGGCACCATAATTTCCAGGCGACGGGTGCGGTTAACCAGTTCCATTTCCCCCACCCAAACGCGATGGGTAGGTGTCGCGATCGTTTCCTGCCAGTGTCCCAGGGTCAGGTCCAGATCATTACCGGGACGACGACGGTACTGGATCTCGATCGCCAACAGTCCTAACCCGATCAGGACCAGCACCCCGATCCCTATGCCGATAACCACCATAACGGTTTACCCTAACCCCTTGTGAGTTTGCAGTTTGAAGGTTGCAGTTTCAATTCAATGGCTTTGCATGGCGGGGTAGCTCCCCAAAACCTGCATGAGGATAATACAGCACTTCCATACTTGGTGAGGTACAGACAAGGGGCTTAAGCCCCTTGT
>JBBILC010000116.1:1171-17368 GCA_037445115.1 Coleofasciculaceae cyanobacterium bin_20 | reverse complement strand
CCATTGCCGACGGGCTTCGTGGGCGAGGGTTTGGGCCATGCCGACTGCCATTCGGGCACGATCGCTGCTGCGGGTGTCTAGGCGTCGCCAACTGGGGCACGATCGGAAGCTGGGAATGACACGGGCGTTCGCTACGTGGCGCAGGGTTTTCACAGTGATCATAGAAGTTTCCAACGCTCAACAGTCTAAAACCAACGGTCTAAAACCAAGATACCAGCACCCGATTTATTTGCCTGCTTCTGGCGGGGGAGTTGCCTGTGACTCGGCGATCGCGCCCTCACTGGTCTGGGGATTGCTGGGAAGGGATGTGCCGCTGGCCTGTTGCAATGCCTTTAGCTGGGTTTCTAGATCTGCCAAGCGTTGCTGCAATTGCTGATTTTCCGCCAGCAGGGTTTGATTTTGGTGACTGAGGAAGGGGTCGCCTTCCCACCAGTTAATCCCCATTTCCCGCGCCTTATCGACTGATGCCACCAGGAGGCGAATGCGAATACTCAGCAACTCGGTTGAACCCACGGATACCGAGATATCCCCCGCAATCACAATCCCCTTATCCAGCACCCGCTCCAAAATGTCCGCTAGGGTCGAGCCTTGGGTGGCGGTGGCAATGGTACGCGGGGCGGCGGTCGTCGATCGTGCTTGGGTCACGGTGCTCACGTCTCAGCATCCTCTGGGGCAACATTAACACGGTATCGGGTTTTTCCCCCCTCCCTCGTCTCTGACCCCTCCCGGTGTTTCAGGATCAGGTCCGTTTCCAACAGGGTGCGAATTGCATCAACCACTTGGACGCGGCTGAGTTTCAACGCCTTCTCAATATCCGTTAAGCGAGCCTCCCGTTGTTGGATCAGGTAGTCATAAACAGCCTGGGGGTAATCAGGGACAGCCGCTGGCTCAACCTCTGGCGCAATCTCTAGATCGGCTTCTGGCTCAACCTCTGGCTCAGTCACCGTTGGTGCGATCGCCCCATCCAAGGCAACCCCCTTAGTTCCAGCGATCGGTTCCGGTGCAGCGGGGATAGCCGACGCCCCCTTCGTTGCCGGGGCAGTCCCCTTGGCGGGGGTCTTCATAATCGCTGCTGGCTCTGACCCTGCTGGCTCTGGATCGGTAGCTAGGGAATCGGTCAGTGTTTCTACCTCCACCCCACCCAGGTCTTCATTCCGGCTATCCTCCAGGTCCTCCTCCTCGCTATCCGTGTGTACTAGCGCCAACCCTGGCTCCTGGGGGGCTTCTAGCTCGGGGGAACGACCCGACATCCGCACGGGGCCGGTTTCCTGTACCGCTAACTCATTGAGAAACTGCCAGAGGAGAGTGGTTGCGTCTTCAAACGCGAGGGCGGTTCGCGAGAGCAGGATATCCCCACAAACATCCCGGAAGTCAGAACTCAGGGGCGTTACGGGAATGTGGTGCTCGTGGCAAACCTTGGCAATCATTAAACAGGACCGCAGACCAGAGGACTTTTCCACCTTGGCCTGGTTGCGGAAGGCTTTCACCAATTGCACGATCGTGGCGGCACCGGGGCGATCGAGGCCCACCTTTTGTACCAAAATCTCCTGCTGGGTGAGTTCGTCGGGTTCGGGGACGCTAATCGTTACCAGGCGATCCATCAGGGCATCCTGGGTCCCGTGGACACCGCAGTATTCCTCTGGGTTGGAGGTGAAAATGCCCCGAAAGTGGGGATTCACCCGCACATACTCGCTGCGTTGGGCCGTTGGGGGTAACACCAACAGCTTTTCCTCCAACGCCGACAGCAGCACATTGTTAACTTCGGGCCGCGAACGGTTGAACTCATCGTAGACGAGGGTAAACCCTTCTCGGCAAGCCAGGGTCAAACGGGCATCCACCCAGGTTTGGCGTAATTCGTCTTCCAGTTT
The DNA here is from genome assembly GCA_037445115.1 of Coleofasciculaceae cyanobacterium bin_20. Lineage (GTDB taxonomy): Bacteria > Cyanobacteriota > Cyanobacteriia > B231 > B231 > Trichothermofontia. Next base: position 15,500 of record JBBILC010000116.1, on the reverse strand, counting down.
GACGACGCTGTGGATGTAGTTATCGACCACCTTTTTGCGCGTATAGCCTGATTGGTTGCCGATCAAATCCGAGGTTTTGAATTCGTCATCCCCAAACACCAGCATGATCGGACGACCGAGCAAGTCAGCCAAATGCATGGCGAGGGTGGTTTTGCCCGTACCGGCGGGACCCCGCAGGTGTACCGAAAACCCGGATTGTAAATACCGCAGGGCGCGGGTCACTAACCGTTCGATCGACGGTGTGGTCACAAATCCCCGCGATCGCGCTTGCAGAATTGTGGTCACGCTTCGGCTCCTCCGTTGATGTAGTAGGTACGATCGCGCTGGGTAACAATCCCTTGCTCAATCAGCGATCGCAGAGCATTGACCGTTTGCACCCGACTGGCTCCTAGGGCAGCTTCAATCTGGGCCAACCGTGCTCCCTGGGCAGCTTTCAGGTAATCGTAAACCGCATTCGCCGCATCCGGTTTGGCCGCAGGAGTCGGCGGTTCGGGTTCCGGCATCGATTCCGGGGCGATTTCCCGTTGGGAACGCGGCGCGAACGCCTGGGGTTCGGGTTCCGGCTCCGGTTCGGGCGCAACCACCGGTTCGGGGTTCGGGGCGGGGGGCGGTGTAAATTACACCTTGGCGGTGCCCTATGGCTTGGGTGGGGTCACCGTTTTCGCGGGAGGAGGCGTCATCGCCGGGGGAGCCGGTTTTGCCGGGGCCGGTGGGGGGGTTTGTGCCTTGGGGGCAGGGGCGACGACTTTAGCCGGTGTTTTGGGCGGGGGCGGTGCTTCGGGGGTAGCCGTGCCCGTGCCCCAGACGTAATTGGCTAGGTCTGCCCGGAAAGCTTGCAGGTCCGCCCGGAAGACGGCAAAGCGATCGAACAGTTCGGCAACGGCGACTTCACGATCGCGACGACTTTGGGCTAGCGATCGGTGAACCTGGTTCGCCCGTGCTTGTCGGATCAGGGCCAATTCGTCCAGATAGTCCGCCACATCCGTTTGGAGGGCTTGGTAATAAGCCGCCAGATTTTGCAGCAATTCGGCCTGATCCTTGAGCCGTTTTGTGTGGGTGGCGACGAGGAAGGTTTGGGTATCAGCCCGTAGTGCTGCCACACGGGTTTGAATTTCCGTAATATCCAGTTGTAAATCCTGGCGCAGCGCAGTCACCGTCTCACTCAACTCCCGTCGAAAATCCCCTAGGGACTGCATCAAGGCTTCAGCCATCTGTGCTCGCTCCTGGGCCGTCAGGGTAAGAAACTGGGCGGTTTGGACTTGGAGCGATCGCACAAAGTCATCCAATTGTTGGATCAAGGCCGCTGCCATTGCTTGCCGACTCGCCCCCGCACTGGCCAAAAATTCAGCCGTTTGCTGTTTAAGGGCCTGCACAAAGGCTTGCAATTGTTTTGCCACCGCTGCTGCCGCTGCCTGCCGTTCCACCGCCGACTGAGAAAGGAAGAGGGCTGTGTCTGCCTTCAGGAGCCGCACAAATTCATCCAGATCCTGGGCCGTAATCGCCGCTTGCCGCTGCCGCTGTTGCTGGGCATCGCTCAGAAACGCCTGGGTTTCCTGCTGGAGTGACAGGCGGAACTGTTGGAGGGTATTGCGAACCTGTTGAAACTGGGTTTGCCGCGCCCGGTTTTCGCTAGCTAGCCCCACCCGAAAGAGGCCCAGATCGGTGCGCAGTTGCTCCGCCTCCTGTTGCAGTTGGGCTTGAATCGTTGTTAATTGCTGACGAACTTCTGTTTGCCGCGTTTGGACATCCTGTTGTCGTTGTTGCCGTGCGGCCTGCCACACATCCTTGAGAGCCACAATCCTTTCCCCCCGCTAAACGTGAACCGTGAATGCCGTGATGATGATTGCCATTGTTGCAACTGGTAGGTGCGATTGATGGGTGCGATCGCGGATAGCCAAAACTCGTTGCGATTCTCCAGAGGAGACGCGACGCGATCGCGGGGTGCGATGGGTCCTGATGGTCCTGATGATATCAATGAGGTAGGGGAGCCAAGGCTGACTCCCCCTTGTCCGAGATTAGGCAGCGGGCACAGCCGCTTGGGCCGTCAAACCGACGGCTTCGGCATACTTCAGATAGGTTTCCACTGAAGCAATCACAATCCGGGCCTCAACGGCGAGCAGTTCAATCCCCACCAAGGAAACCCGCACCCATGCATCGACCACAATTCCCTTGTCCAGGATGCGATCGACCACTTCTGCCAAGCTAGACGAGGAGTTTACTTTTTCAACAGCCATGTCTTTACGTCTCCAAAAATTAAGGGTTCGGAAATGGGTGTACGTCACCTCTCTCGATTTAACGCTGGCCTAATCACCTGTTCCGGATGAAATTTGAGAAGAAATCTGAGGTTTTGATCCGCTAATTTAGACCGTGTTCCCCCATGAGTTTCGCTCTACTTGTCAACAGTTTCAGGTAACCAGCCAAGGCACTATTCAAGCGAGGAAAGCCCCCAGCGTCAGCCTCTCTCCCACGAGAGGACAGGCTGCAAAAATAAAAATTCAGCTATAAGAAAATTGGGAATAGCTATCCCATTAAATTCATGGAATCACTACCCAACGATGGCTTAGAAGTTCATATTAGAATTAACGATAGATTCCCCACTAAAGTCGCTAGATGCATCCAACCTAGATCGGCTTTTAAGATGCTTCTAGTATCAGTATTGACAACCTTGAACGCTTAATCCCGCCTTGAAATAATCATTTACAAAATTCGGCAACGATCGCTGCATCCGATCGTCAAATACTGCCAAAAACGAACACCTATGTTACCCTACCTGGCGACGACCCTCAATATCGAGGTCCCGTACTGGCCAATCTCTGTACCAATAGCAGAAAACCGAGCGACAAAGTATTAAACATTGCCAAAGAGGTCGTACACTGGCACTGAACCAAGGTTGTCCACTTGGCAGATAAGGGCGCACCCGGATCTAGGGTTGATCTGGGGTAGCGATGCTATCCTAACACTGAATTTTTGGGAAAGGGGGTAGTGCAAGCAACCCTGAAGCAAAATCAAGCCTGTTCGTGACACTTCGTTTCCCAGGTATGAGTGTTTGCTGGCACCTATATCAACATAGATAACGCTACGATCACGGGCAGGTCCGGACAATCCTCCGTAAGTCGAGTGATTAAATTTGCCCAGCCCTGATGGTGGGGTAGCCGTCCCGGCTGCGAGTCACAGCGACGGACAAGATGCCCACCCCACAGACGATCGAACGGGGCTGCGAGTCACAGCGGCGGGCAAGATGCCCACCCCACAGACGTTAGCAGTAACCCTCCATCACTGCGATCGCTGTTGCGTAATACTGGCAAAGGCTTGCTCGAAGTCCTGGGCGGTAATCCGAATGGTGATGGGGTCAGTTTCCCCCTGTGCACGATAGCGACGAATCGCAGCGAGGGCCGCCTGGTTACTCAGATGGGCTAAGTCTGCGCCGTTCCAGCCCTCCGTGTGGTCTGCCCAATCGGTCAGCGAGACACCCGCCAGGGGGCGATCGCTATTGTGGACCTGTAAAATCGCCAAGCGACCCTCGTGATCGGGGAGATCCACCTTGAGTTGTAATTCCAGCCGACCAGCACGGAGTAACGCCGGATCAAGGCTATCGGGACGGTTCGTAGCGCCAATCACGACAATCTGGCTTTGCTGCTGGATGCCGTCTAACTCGGTGAGGAATTGACCGACGACGCGATCGCTCACCCCGGAATCGCCACTATTGCGCCCACGGGCGGGCACCAGGGTATCAATCTCATCAATAAACACCACACAGGGGGCCGCTTGCCGTGCCTTGGCAAACATCTCCCGCACCGCCTGTTCCGACGCGCCTACCCAACGGCTCAGAAGTTCTGGGCCATTCACCGCAATGAAATTCGCCCGTGCTTGGGAGGCGACAGCCTTCGCCAGTAGGGTTTTGCCCGTACCCGGTGGACCCCAAAGCAAAATGCCACGGGGAGCCTTAGCCCTGGTGTGGTGATAGAGTTCGGGATAGAGCAGGGCACCCTCAACCGACTCGCGCAGGGTTTGCTTGATCGCCTCCAAGCCCCCAATATCCGCCCACGGCACATCGGGGGTTTCCACGGTTACCGATCGCAGTACGGATGGCTTCACTTCCCGGAGAGCGGCGAGGAAATCCGCTTGGGCGATCTGGAGGGTGTCTGGGGACGGGGCTTCCAGCGAGGGGACCGATCGCCGCAGGGTACTATAGGCCGCTTTTTGACACAGTGCCTTGAGATCGGCTCCGACAAAGCCCACGGCCAGATCGGCGATCGCCGCTAGATCGACCGTTGTATCCAGGGGCATGCTCCGGGTGAGGATGGTCAGGATTTCTAAGCGACCGTCGCGATCGGGGACGCGGAATTGTACCTCGCGATCGAAGCGGCCTGGACGCCGCAGGGCCGGGTCAATATGATCGGGGCGGTTGGTCGCTGCCAGGATAATCACCCCTTGGGTTTGGGCAAAGCCATCCATCAGGCTGAGCAACTGGGCCACGAGGCGTTTTTCGACTTCCCCCTCGACTTTGCTGCGATCGGGGGCAAGGCTATCAACCTCATCAATAAAGATCAGACAGGGGGCCGATCGCGTCGCCTTCTCAAACAGACTGCGCAGACGGGCCTCGGCTTCGCCGTAGTATTTGCCCATGACTTCGGGACCGGCGATCGCGATGTAGTTCACGCCTAAATCTTCAGCCAGGGCGCGGGCGGTGAGGGTTTTCCCCGTCCCCGGCGGTCCCACCAGCAGCACCCCACGGGGTGGTTCAAGGCCCAATTGCTGGAGTAGATCCGGGCGTTTTAAGGGTAGCGCGACTAATTCTTTCAGTTCAGCTAAAACCTGGGCTAACCCACCCACGTCTTTCAGGGAAGGCGTCAAGACAGGCTCAGGATTGTTGGTGCTGGCCGTTGGGGGCGGCGGGGTAATAATGGGGGCCGACGCAGGGGAAGGTGGGGCCGAATTGGGAGCGGGGGCGGTGCCAGTGGCGGTGCTAGATCGTCCCCGGTTAACGGTAAAGGGCGGTTCCGATGGCCTTGAGGGACTGGTTTGGCGGGGAATGCTGCTGAACGATCGCGAATTGATTTGAAATTCGGTTTTGAGTTCGCCCCGTTCGGCCTTTTCCTCCAGGCTTTTGGCGAGTTCGAGTAATTGCTCAAAGCCCTTAAATAGATCGTTCATGCTGCCGCCTCTGTGTGCTTACTTCCCAGTGTATCCAGACCCCACGGGCGATCGCTGGGCGGATATCCCCGCCTGGGTCGGGACGGTTGTCTGGCGCGTTCGCATCGCATCTCCATCGGAGGATCGCATCGCATCTTCACCAGAGAATCACGTTGGGTCTCCCCTGTGCGAAGGGTTGCTTCACCATACGGGTTACAGCAGCAGACATCAGGATGATGCCAGTTAGTCCCTGAACTTAAACACGATTGGTGAGGGCTTCTAGGAATTGTTGGCGGGGTACAGGGGCATCGGATTCACTGGCAACGTTGGGATCGGGAAGGGGGAAGATCGGGCTACCAGGGGACCAGAGTGCCACACTGTCGGAATGCTGGTCATAGTATTGCGGATGGGTGGTGACTCTGATGGGATGGACCATGCCCGGGGTCAGATAGGAAAAATCTTTTGTACCTGTGGCTTCGACCTTTGTGCCGGGGGGAGGCGTTGTGGCTGGGAGTGATAATTGCGAAATAGTCATTTATCTACCTTGGTTGGTAAAATATTTTCCTCAAACCCTCTAGTCCTGAATTAGCATGCAATAAATATATTGAGTATTGATGCAACTCAAAAAATTTGACAACTATCCCTCGTGATGAAGCGAGTTACCAATATTTAGTGAACTGTCTGGATCAGTTAATTAATGAAGTAGGGAATAATGAGTAACATCCCCGTTATTCACAAAATCTGCAATACCACGATCGCGTTAATTCACCGTGTCATCTAGGAAGGGCAGCTTTATAAACATTGCTCTTCCTTGTTGAGATATTCTGGAAAACCTGCCCCTATCATTGCTAAAAAGATCGCAACCGCCGAACCGTTGGTCAACCTACCCAATTCCCGCGATCACCTGTCCAATCTCTTGCGCCGTTGCACCTGTAGCCAAGATCGCCAGAATTAAAAACTCGATCGAAACCGAAGTATCGCCATTTTCCGCCTTCGCAATCCGAGGTTGACTGGAACCCAGTCTGGTTGCTAGTTCATGCCCAAAGCGGCGATCGCGATCCTATTGGGCTGAAAATCGGATTCTCCAACACTTTACCCCGCCTAATCGCCGTGCAGTTAAGTCTGTTCGCGAGTTAGGAATCCCCGCGTCTTCAGCGCGGGGTGGATGTCAAAACAGGTTGTTTGAGCATGATTGCTATCTCCCCTACAATGCATGGGCAGCTTCCACCACCACCACGGGCAGCGTGCTGGTTTCTAAGACGGCTTGAGAAACAGACCCCACCAATACCTCATCCAGAGGACGATGACCGCGCTTACCCATGATAATCTCCGCTACCCCGTAGTCTTGCGCCGCACGAACAATTGCTTCGGGGACCGAACCGTTGGCCGTGACCCATTGATATCGAATGTCGGCTAAAAGTTGTTTAGCATCGCGGTGGAGTCGCCCCACTCCTTGGGGGTCATCCCGACGCATGACGTGCAGCACAATCACCTCAGCATCACTGCGCCGCGCCAGTTCTGCCACCTTGGTCAAGACCTGTTTGGCCAGGGGCGAAGTATCGACGGCGGCCAGTAAGACAATCCGCCGCGCAACAGACACCTTGGTCGGGTCAACCTCTCCGCGCTCCAGCAGTTTCGGAGCAAAGGTGGGAATGGCCCACGCCCCCAGCGGCGCAGTCACCAGGATGGATAGGGCAGCTAGGGCCAACATCGTCTCACCTCCCGCTATGCCTTGCGCTAAGGGAATGGCCCCGATCGCCGCCTGTACCGTCGCTTTAGCAGAGTTTCCCGGCAGTAAAAATAGCCGCTCTTGCCAGGTCCAATTACTCCCTAGGGTCGAGAGATACCAGCCGAGGGAGCGTCCAATTAGGGTCCCGATCACCAGTAGGAGTAGCCCTTTCCAGAGACTCTCCCCTAGGACATGGAGTTGAATACTGGCTCCCAACAGCACAAAGAGGATGATCTCCGCAATCACCCACAAGCTGTCGAAACTACCGCGCAGCCGTCTGGCGAGGGGGGCATCCAACTCAATCAGGAAAAAACCTGTTGCCATCACGGCCAAATAGCCAGAGAACACAGGAAAATCCGCCGCTAAGACGACCAGCAACAGGGCAAAGCTGGCGACAATGAGGCCATCCTGCACCGCATTTTGGGTCCAGTTCTGCTTGGCCAGCAGCGAGACCAACAGGTGCGCCGCCAACCATCCCAACCAAACCCCCAACCCAATTTGCAGAATAATTTGCACCGGCAGCAGGTGTACAGGACTCAGGGTTACCCCCCCCGGCAAGGTTAGCCCCGTGGTGGTGGTTTGCGACAAAAATGCGAGTAATAAACTAAAAACCAGCAGGAGCAGTACATCTGATAGGGCACTGCCGGTTAAGATGGCGTCGGGAATCCCCTTGTTTACCCCCCATCCCAGGCTCTTTAAGCGCAACATCCCCGGAACAATCACGGCGGGGGATTCGGCACCCAGGATGCACCCCAACAGCAGCCCCGTGGCCCAGTCAAATTGGAACAGCCACATGGCGGCCACCGCCACCGCGATCGCTTCACCCGTCGCCGGTAAAAAGCCTAACCGTAGCGCCACCGTCCCTTGCTGGGCCAGCTTTTCCCGATCCAGCCCCAGCCCGGCCTTCATCAAAATCACCATCACCGCGATCGTGCGAAGGGAATCCGCTGCTGCCAACACCCCTGGGCTGATCACATTACCGACCTGCGGACCCAAGACAAGGCCCACCAGTACCATGCCCACCAGGGCAGGAGCCTTGAGTCGTCGTGCGATTTGCCCGACGAAAAAGCCCATTAACACAATCCAAATAATGCTCTCTAACATCTTGTCACGTTGCCCTTGTGTCGGTTAGCGCACGTGACTTGTCGCGGCCAGTCTAGTGAGAGCCGATCGCGGCAATCCCTACTCCTCCGCTACAAGTCGGAACAGTAGGAGCCATCAGCCTCATACACAGTGAATAGATAAAGCCGTGTCAGGCGGTTTCGGCGAGCTCCATCGCCATCCCCTTTTTTATAGCATTCTATCGCCCGATCAGAAAGCACTGGCCCTGCAAGCTCTTAACGATGGCGATCTAAGCCAAAAAAAAGAAGCCGAATTGAATGGCTTCTCTATTGCTATAGCACCGCTAAGGCTGCTTAGGACTGACGGGGCAATCGGAAAATCCCCCCACGCAGAGGTTTACCCCTGCCCCTGCCTCGCCTAGGCTTCTGCTTCCGAAGTTGCAAAGTTGGGCAAGCGGACCTTGGTGGCTAATCCCAAAAACTGGAGCAGTTGGATCGTCATCCAGGTCATATCCACCTCCCACCAAGCCAAGCCATGACGAGCTGAGTACTGATAGGCATGGTGGTTATTGTGCCAACCTTCACCGTAGGTCAGCAGGGCAACCCACCAGCAATTGGTGGAGCGATCGCCACTTGCGTGGGATTTATAGCCAAACAAATGGGTCGCACTATTGACCAACCAGGTGCAGTGAAAAACAAATACCAACCGGAAAAAGACACCCCATACCACCAGCGGCCAGCCGCCCAGCAGGAAAAGGACTAATCCTAAAACAACTTGCATTGGGATGAAGTAGCGATCGAAGAATTCATAAACAGGATCATCATTGAGATCACGGGTATAGCGACGAATGCCTTCCGGATCAGGATTCTTAAAACACATCCAGCCAATATGGCTCCACCAAAAACCGCGATTGGAATCGTGGGGATCAAGCGGCTGATCGGAAAACTGGTGATGTTGGCGGTGTAAACCTACCCAATCAATCACGCCACCCTGGCAGGATAGTGCCCCACAAAAGGCGAAAAAATATTCCAGCCATTTGGGAGTCTGGAAACTACGGTGGGTGATCAAGCGATGAAAGCCTAGGGTAATGCCTAGGCCACCCGTTACCCAGTGGAGGAACAACGCCGCGCCCACGCCCCACCAGGTAAAATTGCTGGGCAGTAGGACGAAGAGTGCCCCTGTATGGATAATGATCAGGTAAATTACAACGGGCCAATCCAGTTCAGGTTTGTTTACTGTCGCTGTAGTCATTCAATACTCTCAAATCGGGAACCGGGAACTGGCAAAACAACTGCCCGCTAGAATGGCCTCCTAGGTGGTTGTGTGCAGATCCCTGTAGGTACATTATCTCAGTCTAGCTTGTTACCGTATACCCCAAACTCAGATTTTGGTCAATCTTTAGACTTTTTCCCCACTTTTCCCTGCCCTTAGACTTTTCTCCACCGTAATTCTTCTTGATGTGATGCCCATGACATGGACAACCTCGCTGCTGCAAGACGCTGAACAGCAACTTCTCTCCCAATTTGCCGCGATCGATGCCCAGGTGAAGGTCAACCTCCAACGGGTCCTCACGGCCTTCCGGCAGCACCAGGTTGGGGTCCATCATTTTGCCGGGGTATCAGGCTACGGGCATGACGATCTAGGGCGACAGACCCTCGATCTGGTCTTCGCTGAGATTATGGGGGCAGCGGCAGCGGCGGTCCGACTCCAGTTTGTCTCCGGCACCCACGCGATCGCTTGTGCCCTGTTTGGCAACCTGCGTCCGGGGGATGAACTGCTGGCGGTGGCCGGTGCCCCCTACGATACCCTGGAGGAGGTGATTGGCCTACGGGGGGTAGGGCAGGGATCATTGGCGGAATTTGGCATCACCTATCGACAGTTGGATTTGACCCCTAACGGCGCGATCGACTGGGCGGTCCTAAGCACCGCAATTCGGCCCCAAACCCGTATGGTCCTGATTCAGCGCTCCTGTGGCTATAGTTGGCGACCCAGTTTGACGATCGCCGAAATTGGCCAAATCGTCGAACAGGTTAAGCGGCAAAACCCCCAGACTATTTGCTTTGTCGATAACTGCTACGGCGAATTTATTGCGGACCAGGAACCCCCCCACGTCGGAGCCGATCTGATCGCCGGGTCCCTGATCAAAAATCCTGGCGGAACGATCGTCCCCACTGGCGGCTATGTAGCTGGACACGCCGATTTAGTCGAAGCCGCCACCTGCCGATTGACCGCACCGGGAATTGGCAGCAGCGGCGGGGCTACCCTCGATCAAAATCGTTTGCTGTTCCAGGGCCTCTTCCTTGCGCCCCAGATGGTGGGAGAAGCGGTGAAGGGAACCCACTTGTTGGCCTATGTGTTTGAAAAATTGGGCTATCCGGTCCAACCCCGCCCCTTTGAACCCCGCTGGGATGTTATTCAGGCAATTCAACTGGGTTCACCCGCAAAACTGATTGCCTTCTGTCGGGCGATCCAACAACATTCGCCCGTTGGCTCCTATCTTGATCCCGTCCCCGCCCCCATGCCCGGTTACGAAAGTCAGTTGGTGATGGCGGGGGGAACCTTTATCGATGGTAGTACTGCCGAATTCTCTGCCGATGGTCCCCTCCGGGAACCCTATGTCGTCTTTTGCCAGGGAGGAACTCACTGGACCCATGTTGCGATCGCCCTGGAAGCAGCGGTTCGAGCTGTCAGTGCTGTTGATGAAGATGCGCCGTCTTAAATCCGGTCAAATGGCATCGTCATTAGGATTGGGGCGTCACCCTGATGCTTGGTCTCACGATTCATGTCTGGGGATCAGGCCGCACTCGAACACGGGCCGATCGCTAAGGAAACCGGTCGGAACGTCATCTCAACAAAGGACTGGCTACAGGAAAACAAGGTATAACCATTCACGCGCATCAAGGAAACCACGCCCGATTGGCATTCAACAACCCGATAGTAGTCCCCCACATTTGATATCAAAAATTCTCCCACTTGAATTTTCATGGCTAAATACTACGGAATGTAAAAGGTTATTGTCTTTAATTTATTTTTTTATCTTCCCTAAAGCCTTGACAACGAACAAATAAGATTTGTAACAAAGCATACAAAATCTTGGCTAAATTGCAGGCTTTGGACAGCCAAATTGATGGGGGACCTGCCTCACGCGCAACGGGATTGATGGCTTCTTGAAATTGAGCCAAATTGATTTGGGGCTGATGCGGCGGCTTTAAGCCCTGTCCTCGATTTGAGGGTAGTGTCCTGGAAACCCCCTAGGGAGCCAGACGTTCGAGGTGCCAATTGGGGGAAATCCTCGTCCCCTGTTGGTGATAGCGGAGGCGATCGTGCAACCGATTGGGACGCCCCTGCCAAAACTCGATCGCCTGAGGGCACACCCGATAGCCGCCCCAGTTTGGAGGACGTGGGACTGGACGATCCCCATATTGCTGACTAACTGCCTGCAACCGGGTTTCTAGCTCCGTGCGATCGGTAATCACCTGGCTTTGGGGGGAGGCCCAAGCCCCTAGTTGGCTCCCTAGGGGGCGGGTTTGAAAGTAGGTGTCGGATACTGCCGCTGGCACCTGCTCCACGGTCCCTTCAATGCGGACTTGTCGTTCCAATTCATGCCAGAGGAAGACGAGGGCAGCGTGGGGGTTGGCCGCCAACTCTTGGCCCTTGCGGCTGTGGTAATGGGTATAGAAGAGGAAGCCTGTCTCATCCACGCCATTCAGCAGGACAATGCGGGCAGAGGGTAACCCGGTCGGCCCCACCGTAGCCAAGGTCATCGCATTCGGCTGGGGAACTGCGGCAGCAACCGCCTGCTTAAACCACCAGGCAAATTGCTGCATGGGATCAGCCGCCATGTCGGCTTCCCGAAGCACCTGTTGGCTATACTCCTGCCGGAGTTGGGCAATCTCCTGTGCGGTCAACACAATCCGTCGTCCAGAGGGTGCGTAAGTCTGTTAGTCTAGCCTAAATAATTGTACAAATTGTACAAAAGTTGTGAGTTGCAAAACCAAGCAGTTGCAAAACCATCACTGGTGGCAACTCGCGTCAAGAAGCGTTCCTGTAGTTGATTGGGCAAGGGTTAAGACGTGGAGATTCAAATTGGGCGGGGTAAGATTGCCCGCCGAGCCTATGGCATTGATGAAGTTGCACTGGTGCCAGGACGACGGACCTTAGATCCCAGTCTGGCTGATACGACTTGGCGCATTGGCGAGATCGAACGTGAAATTCCCATTATTGCCAGTGCGATGGATGGGGTGGTGGATGTGGCAATGGCGGTCCGCCTGTCGCAACTGGGGGCGTTGGGGGTCTTGAACCTAGAGGGTATCCAAACCCGCTACGAAGACCCAAATCCCATCCTCGATAAGATTGCCACCGTTGACAAGACGGCCTTTGTGCCCCTGATGCAGTCACTCTATGCGGAGCCAATTAAACCAGAATTGATCCAGCGCCGCATTAGCGAAGTCAAGGGGCAGGGGGGCATTGCCGCTGTCAGCATTACCCCTGTGGGCGCGGCCCTGTATGGCGAGACGATCGCGGCAGCACAACCGGATCTGGTCTTTGTGCAAGCAACGGTTGTCTCCACCGCCCATTTGGCACCGGAGTCGGTCCAGCCGTTGGACCTTACAACCTTTTGCCGTGAGATGCCCATGCCCGTTGTCCTGGGCAACTGCGTCACCTATGATGTAGCGGCCCAACTCATGCGGGCGGGCGCAGCAGCGGTCCTAGTGGGGATTGGCCCCGGTGCCGCTTGTACGTCCCGTGGGGTCCTAGGCATTGGCGTGCCCCAGGTGACTGCGATCGCAGATTGTGCAGCAGCCCGTGATGATTTCTACCGCGAGACGGGCACCTATGTCTCCATCATTGCTGACGGCGGACTCATTACGGGCGGCGACATTTGCAAATGTATTGCCTGTGGGGCCGACGGGGTGATGATTGGTTCTCCCTTGGCGCGGGCTGCTGAAGCCCCCGGTCGTGGGTACCACTGGGGGATGGCAACGCCCAGTCCGGTCTTGCCACGGGGGACCCGGATTCGGGTGGGGACGACGGGCACTCTGGAGCAAATTCTACGCGGCCCTGCCCAGTTGGATGACGGCACCCATAATTTGCTAGGCGCACTTAAAACCAGCATGGGCACCTTGGGGGCGAAGGATCTCAAGGAAATGCAGCAGGTGGAGGTGGTGATTGCCCCATCCTTGCTGACGGAAGGGAAGGTGTACCAAAAGGCCCAACAGTTGGGGATGGGCAAGTAGGCGATCACGGCGATCGCCGGTACCCCTCACGGACAGATCCCCATATCGCCAACTGCTAGTGGGATAGCCATGACGGCTGTCCCAGTTTTTTAGCCTCGGCTGTCCCAAATTTTTCGATAACTCAGGACAGGTTTGAGGACAACTCAGGTAAACGGAGATACCGCTAGGGTCGGCTCTTCAGGCAAGGTGGGTGCGCGCGCAACAGTCAAAGGTCAAATTCACGTTAAGGGTACGAAATCAAAAGCGATCGGCCCTTCATAAAGTTTGTAAAATTGAGCTATACAGTGTTTTTCAAGCCAGGGATTGACCTACCGCCGGTAACCCCCTATGCTATTTCGCCAACTTTTTGACTCCGAAACCTATACCTACACCTACCTAATCGCCGACCCCAACACCCACGAAGCCCTCCTCGTCGATCCTGTCCTTGAACAGGTCGATCGCGACCTCAAACTTCTTAAGGAATTGGGCCTAATCCTGCGCTACTGCCTAGAAACCCATATCCATGCCGACCACATTACCGGCACGGCCAAACTCCGTACCGCCACCGAGTGCCAAGGGATTGTGCCCCACAATGCCCAAGCCCAGTGTGCCGATCGCTTTATCGCCGATGGGGAAGTATTGAATGTGGGTCAAGTCACCATTGCCGCAATTGCCACCCCTGGTCATACTGACAGCCACATGGCCTATTTAGTTAACAACACCCACCTGCTCACGGGCGATGCCCTCTTCGTTCGCGGTTGTGGTCGCACGGATTTCCAAAGTGGTGACGCCGGTACCCTCTATGACTCCATCACCCAGCGTCTCTTCACCCTGCCTGATGCCACCCTTGTCTACCCCGGCCATGACTACCGGGGCCATACCGCCTCAACGATCGGCGAAGAGAAGCAATGGAATCCTCGCTTAGCGGGCCGCGATCGCGCCAGCTTCATCCAACTCATGGGCAGCTTGGATTTGCCCGATCCAAAGAAAATTATGGAAGCCGTTCCGGCCAATGAGCGGTGTGGAAATGTGGCAACTCTGGTTGGCTAGGCAGTGATGGGATTAGCGAACTCAGGAATTATGCGCAAAAGCTATTGCAAACACCGATTATGCTGATCTGGATCGTTGGTCACCTGTTAGCCGCAGGGATTGGCCTGAGCTTGGGCCTGATTGGGGGGGGGGGGGGGTT
>JBBILC010000116.1:0-1149 GCA_037445115.1 Coleofasciculaceae cyanobacterium bin_20 | reverse complement strand
CTGGCCCTGCCGATTCTGGTCTATGTCATGGGTATTCCCCCTAAATCGGCGATCGCTATGACCCTGGTGATTGTTGGTAGTGTAAGCCTCCTAGCCTTGATTCCCCATGCGCAACGGGGCCAGGTCAATGTCAAAAAAGCCTTTCTATTTGGGGCGGCGACGATGTTGGGAGCTTTCCTCGGTGCCCGCCTTGCCCTACTTCCCTGGGTAACCGAGACCTTCCAAATGCTGCTATTTGCCGTGATGATGGGGCTGGCAGCCGTGTTCATGATTCGCAAAACGGCTAAGACTGGGCCAGTTCCCCCAACGACTGTGCCAGGGGGTGATCTCAGCTTCTACCCGCAACCGGTCTGTAAATATTGCTGGCTCTGGATGCTAACGGAAGGTTTGGGGGTCGGTGTGCTCACGGGACTCGTGGGTGTGGGCGGTGGCTTTGCGATTGTGCCGGCGCTGGTGTTACTGGGGAATACCCCCATGCGGGAGGCGATCGGCACCTCGCTCCTGATCATAGCCCTGAACTCCGTGGCCGGTTTTCTGGGCTATGTGGGCCAGGTGCCCCTGGATTGGGGGCTGATTCTGTCGTTTACGATCGCGGCGAGTGCGGGTACCCTGATCGGCGGCCAGTTGTCCAGTTGGGTCAAACCGCAGCACTTGCAAAAGGGGTTTGGTTACTTCTTGCTCGCAATGGCGGCCTTTATCCTGGTACAAAATCGTGAGGCTCTACGCCCACGATCGAGCGATCAGCCCCAGCCCAGCCCTATCATTGCAAAAAAAATCATGAAATTGCGTTAAATATGACACAAAATTAGCGAGAGGGGTTCAGTAGAATCGATCAGATCAATTTGGCCCCTGTCGCCAGGGTGCTTAAGTTTCAGGTTTGTCAGGTTTGGCAGTCAAGGCAACCCGTGGTAACACGCAAATACTGTCATTACTCAGGGTAGATCTACGCAGTGTTGCTGATGTGTTAAACGATTTATCTCAGATTTAATCCGGGATGGTCGTTAGCGGGATAGTAAATGTTAGGCTGTGTCCGCCCAACGATACCCCATACAGTTGGATGGGGATTTATTTGTGTTGGCAAATTAGAACGTATGGGCCCAGAAGTGTTGAATCTTAAGATTTTATTTTCTAAAAATAGACACACTAATC
>JBBILC010000115.1:0-17368 GCA_037445115.1 Coleofasciculaceae cyanobacterium bin_20 | reverse complement strand
TAAGACACCCTGTGATCCAAGAATCCCCGCGCCTTTAGGCCGGGGAGTTGTCAATAAGACATATCCCGATTAACCCCGATAGGAAAATTAACCATGCCCAGAGCAACTTGGAATGGCGCTGTCCTTGCGGAAAGCGATCGCTGTGAACAGGTGGAAGGGAATTACTACTTTCCCCCCGACGCGATTCACCCCGAATACTTCAAAGCCAGCAATACCCACACAACCTGTGGCTGGAAAGGCGTCGCCAGCTATTATACCCTCGTGGTTAACGGTCAAGAGAATGTGGACGCTGCCTGGTACTATCCCGAACCCAAGGAGGCAGCCCAAAACATCAAAGGCTATGTTGCGTTTTGGCGTGGTGTCCAGGTGAGCGATTAATTGTACCCCAATCGTTTTCCCAACTACCCTCAGCCCTACAGTTGTTCCCTCTTTAATTGAAGTACTGTCAAGCCTTGTCAACAAGGGGCTTAAGCCCCTTGTCTGTGCCTCACCCAGTATGGCAGTGCTGTAGCCCGAGACAAGATGGGGAGGGGGGCGAAGCTAGAGGTGGCTGACGCATCGCACCGATCGCATTTCCATCGCGTCCGACACATAACAGACCCCCCCAAATTTATTCAAAATCGGACGAATGGCCTCGACGATCGGCTTAATTTTATCCTCCGAACAATAGCAGAGCACGTAGACATTACTCAGGGTCGTCACATCATCATCGGAAATATTCCCCATGATGCCCTTGCCTGTGACGTTGCGGATCACTGTATAGCCCGGTGCCCCGGTTTCATCCAAACTCTCCAGGATTTTGCCTAACTCGGATGAGTTGGCAATAATTTCAACCCGTTTAACTGCATGCATGGTCTTATCTCCAGAAGAATTGAATCCCGTATAGGTACAAGGGAATCCCTACAATGATATTGAAGGGAAAAGTGAGGGCGAGGGCCGTGGTCACATAAAGACTGGGGTTAGCCTCTGGGACCGTAAGGCGCATCGCAGCGGGTACAGCAATGTAGGAAGCACTGGCACACAAAACAGCAAACAGGAGCGCATCCCCCTGCGACATCCCGATCACTCTGGCAATCAGGATACCAATGGCTGCATTAACGAGTGGAATGACCACAGAGAAGGCAATGAGGAACGGTCCAGTTTTACCCAAATCCCGCAGCCGACGGGCTGCCACTAGGCCCATATCTAGAAGGAAAAAGGTGAGAACTCCATAAAAGATTCCTTGAGAAAAGGGTTTGAGGACTTCTTCCCCATGTGTACCCGTTAGCACCCCAATGATGAGGCTACCAACTAATAAAAATACAGAACTATTGAGGAAGGCTTCCTGAAGGACTTCCGGCCAATTAATATTATTGCCAGACTCCCGATCGGCGGTGAACAAATTGACTAGCACGAGGCCAACAATAATGGCGGGGGATTCCATCAAGGCTAGGGCTGCGACCATAAAGCCATCAAAATCAATCCCCAGTTCTTGCAGGAAAGAGCTTGCCGTAATGAAGGTGACGGCACTAATCGACCCGTAGGTGGCCGCGATCGCAGCCGCATTATAGGTATCCAGTTTGGCCTTGAGGATAAAAAACGTATAGACCGGGACGACACAGGCCATTGTGATCGCAGCCAAGAGGGTTAAGGCCACCTCCTGATTGACCCCACTTTTGACCAGTTCAATGCCCCCCTTAAAGCCGATCGCGAACAAGAGATAAAGGGAGAATAACTTCGGTAAAGGTTGGGGGATTTCCAGATCGGATTTGAGAAGAACCGCCAACATCCCCAAAAAAAAGAATAAAACCGGGGGACTGAGAATATTCGAGGAAATAAGGCTTAAATCCATAGGGTTACTATCCTGACTGCAACCGCGCACCTAGCCCAATGGGCTAATGCCCCCTTCATCATTCCATGAGTTGGCCTCGCCGTGACGTATTGAATCAGGGCATTCGTAGGGGGACCCAATTGCCCCTAGGGTGTTAGGACCAGCAAAGTTGCCCGCTAGGGGGCCATTCTCCTGATACCCTAAGCATGAGATATTAAAGTTAATTTCAAAAGCCCATTACAACTCTTAACAATTCCTCGCACTCGATGCGGTGGTGGATAGCTGCCCCGCATCCGAGGGGCGAGGTGTGCAGCATAAGAACACAGTCGCAAGGGTATAAGGACGATCGGGATGATGCAGTGGCTCCTGCAAACAATTTGGTGGGTTCCAGGCTATGGCCTACTGGGCGCACTCTTGACCTTGCCGTGGTCAATGGGCCTAGTGCGGCGCACGGGTCCCCGGCCAGCGGCCTACTTTAACCTGCTGATGACGGTGTTCTCCTTTGGCCATAGTCTTCTGGCCTTTCGCTACGCTTTCACCCAACCTGTCCAGCAGTTGGAATTACCCTGGTTACACGTGGCCGACCTCGATCTGTCGCTCGCGATCGAACTCTCCCCCGTGAGCTTGGGTGCCCTCACCCTGGTAACGCTCATCAGCCTTCTGGCCCAACTCTATGCCCTGGGTTATATGGAGAAGGATTGGGCCTTAGCACGGTTTTTGGGCCTGATGGGCTTTTTCGAGGCGGCGCTGGGGGCGATCGCCCTGAGTGATTCCCTTTTCCTCAGCTATGCCCTGCTGGAACTGCTCACCCTCTCAACCTATTTGCTGGTGGGGTTCTGGTATGCTCAGCCGCTAGTGGTCACGGCAGCGCGGGATGCCTTTTTGACTAAGCGGGTGGGGGATGTCATTTTACTCATGGGTTTGGTTGCGCTCTCTAGCTATGGGGCGGGCCTCAGTTTTTCCGAACTGGAAGCATGGACGAAAACCGCCCCCTTGCCCCCGCTAGCAGCCACCCTTTTGGGGTTAGCACTGATTGCGGGTCCCACCGGAAAATGTGCCCAGTTCCCCCTGAACCTGTGGCTAGATGAGGCAATGGAAGCCCCCAATCCGGCTTCCCTGATGCGCAATTCGATCGTCGTCTCCGTCGGGGCCTATGTGCTGATCAAGCTGCAACCAGTGTTCACCCTATCGCCGATCGCGGCGGATGTCCTGATTGTGATTGGTACGGTAACGGCGATCGGGGCTTCGCTGGTGACGATCGCCCAGCTAGATATCAAGCGTGCCCTTTCCCACTCCACCAGTGCGTATTTGGGATTGGTCTTTATTGCCGTTGGATTGGGCCAAGTCGATATTGCCCTGTTGCTGTTATTGACCCATGCCCTAGCGAAAACCCTGCTGTTTATGAGCAGCGGTGCCGTGATTTTGACCACCAATAGTCAGAACATCACCGAGATGGGGGGGCTATGGTCACGGATGCCAGCAACCACCACAGCGTTTGTAGTCGGCTCCCTGAGTTTGGTCTGTATGTTGCCATTGGGGACCTTCTGGACGATGCAGCGGTGGCTGAATGGCCGTTGGGAGGTACCCGTGTGGCTGGTGGTCGTCTTGATGGTGGTGAATGGTCTCAGTGCGCTAAACCTAACCCGCGTGTTCCGCTTGGTCTTTCTGGGCGTACCGCAGCCGAAAACCCGTCGTGCGCCGGAGGTGGCTTGGCCAATGGCCCTCCCGATGGTTACCCTCATCGTGTTGGCCTTACTTTCGCCCCTAGTACCCTTCCATTGGCCCTATTGGCTCAGTCCGACCACCCCACTGGCCAATGAGGATCAACTCTTGATCCAGATTGCTTTACCGTTGGTGATGCTGTCGGGGGCATTGGGCTGCGTGCTGGGCAGTGTGGTGGAATTTAGCCGGGAATGGTCGCGATCGACCCAGGCGTTTGTGCGCTTTTCCCAAGATCTCCTGGCCTACGATTTTTACATTGAGCGGATTTATGCCTTCACCGTGGTGAAAGGGGTCGCGCTCCTGTCCCAGATGACAAACTGGTTTGATCGCTATGTGGTCGATGGCATGGTGAACCTGGCTGGGTTAGTCACGGTGATGGGTGGGCAGGTATTGAAATATAACGTCACGGGGCGATCGCAGGGGTATGTGCTGACGATTGTACTGGGAATAGGGTTGATATTGTGGTTGATACTGAGCGGGGGGAATGTTTAGTTTTGAGTTTTGATCGTAGGGGCGGGTTATGCCAATATCTTTCCCTGGCAACCCCAATCCATATAAACCCGCCCGTCTAAAATTTTGAATTTTGAATTGTAAGTTTTGATTGGGAAGGTTCGTATGCTCAGTGTGTTGATCTGGGTTCCGCTGTTTGCCGCTGCGCTGGTTGGGTTTTGGCCTGGTCAATTAGCTTCGCACCGGGCACGATCTCTGGCGTTGGGGGTAGCAGTGGGGATGTTGATCTGGACGATCGCGATCGCGGTGCAGTTTCATCCCAGTCAGGCGGGAATGCAGTTGGTGGAGAATATTCCCTGGGTGGATTGGATTGGCCTTAACTATCACTTGGGGCTAGATGGTCTCTCCTTGCCGTTGATTTTTCTGAATAGCTTTCTGACGATCGTGGCGATTTACAGCAGCGATCGGGAACTGCCGCGATCGGGGTTGTACTATGCCCTGATGCTCATTCTCAATGGGGCGGTGGCGGGGGCATTTCTGGCCCAGGATTTATTGCTGTTTTTCCTGTTTTATGAAGTTGAAATTATTCCCCTTTACTTTCTCATCGCCATTTGGGGAGGCAGTCGGCGGGGTTATGCCGCCACCAAGTTTTTGATCTATACAGCGATTTCCGGCATTTTCCTGCTGGCCGCATTTTTAGGTACGGCTTGGGTAGCGGGGGTAAATAGCTTTGACTACGAGTTGCTGCGATCGCAGGTTTTACCCCTCGGAACTCAAATTGTGCTGTTGATTGGGTTGCTCATTGGCTTCGGCATTAAAGTCCCCTTCTTCCCGTTGCATACCTGGCTCCCCGATGCCCACGTAGAAGCCTCAACCCCCGTGTCGGTCCTGCTGGCAGGGGTGTTGCTCAAATTGGGAACCTATGGCCTCTTGCGGTTTGGCGTGGGGCTGTTCCTGGAAGCCTGGGTGGAGATTGCCCCCTGGTTAGCGGTGTGGGCGGCCATTAGTGCCCTCTATGGGGCCGCCTGTGCCATTTCCCAACAAGACATGAAAAAAGTCGTTGCCTATTCTTCGATCGCCCACATGGCCTTTATCCTATTGGCTGCCGCTGCCACAACCCGCCTGAGTCTGGTGGCTGCCGTGGGACAAATGGTCAGTCATGGTCTGATCTCGGCGCTCCTCTTCCTCCTGGTCGGAGTGGTCTACAAGAAAACTGGCAGTCGCGACATCAATTACCTACGCGGCCTGCTCAATCCTGAACGCGGCTTGCCCCTGATCGGAACCCTCATGATCCTGGGGGC
Source organism: Coleofasciculaceae cyanobacterium bin_20 (assembly GCA_037445115.1). Taxonomy (GTDB): domain Bacteria; phylum Cyanobacteriota; class Cyanobacteriia; order B231; family B231; genus Trichothermofontia. The sequence continues at coordinate 12,085 of JBBILC010000115.1, read as the reverse complement.
AATGGCCAGTGCTGGGGTACCCGGGATGGTGGGTTTTATTAGCGAATTTCTGGTCTTCCGGGGGAGCTTCCCCATTTTTCCAGTCCAAACCCTCCTGTGTATGGTGGGTACTGGCTTAACCGCCGTCTATTTCCTGCTGATGATTAACCGTGTCTTCTTTGGCCGCTTACCCCCCCAGTTAGCCCGCTTACCGGGTGTCACTTGGCCTGAACGCCTGCCCGCGATCGCCCTCTCCCTGCTAATTGTCTTCCTGGGCATTCAACCCATCTGGCTGGTGCGCTGGAGTGAACCCCAAATTGGCTCGCTGCTACTCCGCACCCCTGAAGCCCAGACTGTCTATTTCCCCCAACTTTTGGGTCAGGTGTCTGGTCAGGTCCCTCCCCTCTCCCTCCAATTTCTAGCTGGGCGGGTTCACAACTCCCTCCCCTCTCCCTCCAATTTCTAGCTGGGCGGGTTCACAAAGATGATTGATCACGGGGAAAGATGTTGGCATAACCCGCCCCTACAATCACATTCAAAACCCAAAATCCAAAACTATTTCCTGTTTCCTGTTTCCTGTTCCCTACTTATCATCTGAAATATGGGTAAAACCTTAGCTACCAAACATCCCTTAGTCGCCTATATCGATCGTATCGAGGCGGGTGAAGCGCTTTTGCAAGATACCCCGACTAATCTAATTGAAGTTGTGGGTATTCTTAAAAGCTATGGGATCGTTTTAGATGCCTATTCGAATAATCTGAACTATATTGCCGATCGCCAATTCCTGGTTTTCTTTCCCTTTTTCAAGTACTTCAACGACGAATTTTCATTCAGTAAACTATTAAAACATTGGTGGCACGATCGCATTAACTTTGAATATGCCGAATACTGCATGCGGGCAATGCTCTGGCATGGGGGCGGGGGGCTTGATGCCTATGTGGATACGGCGGAATTTCGAGCCAACTGTGAAGCCGTCATCCAGGCCAAATTTAAGAGTAATTTTCTCGTACTAGGTTTACACAAGGTTTTCCCCGAATTCCTCCCCGAACAATTACGTCAGATGGCCTACTACGCTGGTTTAGGGCAGTTCTGGCGGGTGATGAGTGATATTTTTATGAGCCTGTCCGATCGCTACGATCGCGGTGAAATTAAATCTATCCCCCAGGTTGTCGATCATATTCAGCAGGGTCTCGTAGATGCAGCGAGTAAGCCCATTACCTATCGCGTTTTAATCCGTAGCCAAGCCTATGACTTGATTCCACCCAGTGCTGGATTAACCTTCCTTATGGACACGGCAGTTCCCTACGTTGAAGCGGTCTTTTTCCGGGGAACGCCCTTCCCTGGTACCGTTTCCTATAATGCCCAAGCCTATCAAATTCCAGTTGATCAGGCGGACTTTGCTTACGGTGCACTTTATGCTGATCCGCTGCCGATCGGGGGTTCGGGCATTCCGCCTACGCAGTTAATGCAAGATATGCGCCATTTTCTACCCGATTATCTTCACGCTATTTATCGCCAAAGCCTGCGCCAAGAAGATGATCTGCGGGTACAAATTTGTGAGACGTTTCAAAAGTCGATGTTCTGTGTAACAACAGCCGCGATTCGGGGGTTGGCTCCTCATCCGATCGGCACCCCCGATCCCCAACAACGCCAGGAGAATCGGGCTTACTTAGAGGGCTGGATGAATCGGTTTATGACCTCACGCTTAGAAGCTGTCAATCAATAGTGTGCTTTGCCAAGGTGCTGCATTAGGTGGAAGACCGCGATCTGGAACCACCAAGACACCAAGCACACTCAGAAACACCAAGCGCTTTGTGAACCTTCGTGTCCTTTGCGCCTTCGTTGTTCCCACCCATCCTCAAAGCATTGCGAGATGAACGATGATCGCCACTGAATTAATCAATGCCCTAGGAATACCCATGACCGACTCACCCAAAATTATTGTCCTGGATGACGACCCTACTGGCTCCCAGACAGTCCACAGTTGCCTCCTCCTCTGCCAATGGGATGTGGAAACCCTGTGCTTAGGACTAACCGACGAATCCCCGATCTTTTTCATCCTCACCAACACCCGCGCCCTCCCCCCTGACCAGGCGGCTGCCGTTACCCAGGAAGTCTGCCATAACCTCAAGTTGGCCCTCGCCCAAACCGCGATCGCGGATTTCCTCGTCGTCAGCCGGTCCGACTCCACCCTGCGCGGCCATTACCCGATCGAAACCGATGTGATTGCCGCAGAATTGGGTCCCTTCGATGCCCACTTCTTAACCCCAGCCTTTTTTGAAGGGGGGCGGATCACCCGCGATAGCATTCACTACCTTAAAATTGCCGGGGTTGACACACCCGTCCATGAAACCGAGTTCGCGCGGGATTCAGTGTTTGGCTATCACCACAGCTATCTGCCGGATTATGTGGCGGAAAAGACCCAGGGGAAAATCCCAGCCAACCAGGTAGAGCGGTTTTTGCTAGCGGATGTGCGATCGGGTACCTACGATCGCCTGATGGGTTTAACGGGCAATGTTTGCGTGGCTGTAGATGCCGAAACCCAGGCGGATATGGACCAATTTGCCCAGGATGTTCTCCGCGCCGCTGGCCAAGGTAAGCGTTTCCTGTTCCGGAGTGCCGCCAGTTTGCTCACCTCCCTCGCCGCGCTCCCGCCCCAACCCGTGGCGGCGAATGAAATGGCCCAATATGTGCGCCAGGGTAACCCTGGAGTCGTCCTGGTGGGGTCCCATGTCCAGAAAACCACCGCCCAACTCACCCAGCTACTTCAAGATCCAACGGTGACGGGGATTGAGGTGGAGGTGTCCCACCTGTTGCAGGATGCACCAGACCCGCACGATTCGCCGGGAGAGACGTTGCGCGATCGCCTGCTCAAGCAGGTGCTAGCCGAAGTCCAAACGGTCTACACCGCTGGGAAAACCCCTGTGATCTACACCAGTCGCCAGGAGTTGACCTTCCCGGATACCCAAACCCGCTTAGCCTTTGGGGTGGCAGTGTCCAGTCTGCTAATGGCGATCGTCCAGGGATTACCGGCGGACATGGGCTTTTTGATCAGTAAAGGTGGCATTACCTCCAATGATGTCCTGAGTACGGGGTTAGCCCTGAAATCAGCCCGGTTGCTTGGCCAAATCCTGCCGGGGGTTTCCGTGGTGCGCACGCCCCTCGATCATCCCCTGTTTCCCACGCTGCCCGTGGTTCTCTTCCCTGGCAATGTGGGGGATAACGACGCCCTAGCCACGGTTTACCATCGGCTGCGGGTTGCCGCCCATAATGAGCAGGCATAGGGAAGGCGGCTCAACCGATCCAGGCCACGTCGGCATCGGGATCATCCAATGAGGGGGTTTGTGGGCTTTGATCGCGATCGGGCAGGGGCATCGGTTGGAAGTGTTTGATCGGGATCGCGGCTGGCGGGACCTGCGCAGTCATGGGGGCATGTTTGCCGACAAAGGCCGACTCTGCGAGGGCTTGCGGATTAAGTCCCTGGAGGAAAAAGGTAACCGTATCCTGCTTGAGCCAACCGTGGAGAACCGCCAGGGCACCGAATTTGACCCCCGTCTTTTCCTGTTCCTTCAGCAGCGTCTTGATCTGATCGTCCTTCAACAGTCCCGATGCTTTCAGGTAGTAGCCCAAGGGGTAACGCTTGGGTTGAGTGAGCACCTTGGGCCATAGGTACAGGAAAAATTCCACGGTTTCAGGCTGTACCCACCCGCGCAGGGCGAGGATCTCACCCAGGCGCTGATCGGGAAACTGGCTTTGATCCCGAATGGCGACCTCGATTTGGGCCTGAGACACTAGACCAGCGGTTTCCAGGAGTTCACCGATACGAGTAGACATGTTGACAACCAGGCGGGAGGGAGCTTGCAATCAGAACGAATAGAACGGAATTAGGGTTAAAATCCCCCGAACAGTTGGCTGGTGAGATGCCGCCCTCCCTGATTGATCTCTGCTTTGCCTTTTCTGCTGTGTCTTGGGCTATAGCTATTGTGATGGCAAGTCACGGTAACAACCCACAGGATGCGGTTGCTTGTTACCCATGTCAGGTGTTCGGCGTTCAGTATTCTGATGTTCACATTGTGATCGTAACAAATACATTCGGGAACGATTAAGTTCTATGATGAGCTTTCACTACCCTGTGCCGGAGTGGCTGTGCCGGAGTGGCTGTGCCGGAGTGGCTGTGCCGGAGTGGCTGTGCCGGAGCAGTCTCTGTTTATGCCGTCAGGCTAACCTCAAAACATGGCCTCATAACCTACGTGCGCAAAAAGCGCCCATCCTGCTGTTTTAGTCCAGCCCTATGCCCTTGAATTCCCAAGTCCCGTGGTGTGAGTGTCACCCGATACGCCTCTGGCGTTGCGAAGCGATCGCAGGGATTACGGCCAGTCTGGTCCTGATCGCCCCCGCCGCACGGGCAGAATCCCCCCTATTTTTGGCCTATCCGCCCGCCAACCACGAAACCACGGCTAGCCAAATTTTTCTCATTGGCACGGCTCCCCCCGACGGTACTGTCCTCGTTAACGGTCAAGCGATCGCCCGTTCCCCCGCCGGACACTTTGCCCCCAGCTTCCCCCTCCATGTGGGTGAGAATCACTTTCGCCTGCAATACCAGGATCAGGCCATCGAGCTAACGGTCACCCGCTTAGCCACAACCTCCCCCTTACCAGTGGGAGCCAACTTTGCGCCCAATTCTCTAGAACCGGCGGTCGATATGGCCCGCTTGCCAGGGGAGTTAATTTGCCTGAGCGCGATCGCGCCCCCCCAAGCCGAGGTCTCGGCCCAACTCGGAGGCCAAACCCTACGGCTGACAGAGCGCCCCCATCAAGTGTTGCTACCGGATAATGCCGCCGTTCTCACGGGCTTAAATCACCCCACGATCGCAGACCCAGCCGGCCAGTACCAAGGGTGTTTAACCTTTACCCAACCGGGTGTTCTCGGTGCCCCCCAATTTCGCCTCACCTGGCAGGGCCAAACGGTAACCCAACCGGGACCAGGGCAAGTGACTATCCTAAATCCCAGTCAGTTGGCCGCGATCGCCGTCACCGCCCCATCGGGAACCGCCCGCACCGGCCCCAGCACCACCTATTCCCGACTCACGCCCCTCCCAACCGGCACCCAAGCCCAGGTGACCGGCCAAGAGGGGGAGTGGTTACGACTAGACTATGGAGCCTGGATTCGAGCCAAGGAAACCCAACCCATTGCCACCGCTGTCCCCCCCCGCACGGTCATCCGCAGCTTAAAATCACGGGAACGCAACGGCTGGACCGAGGTGATTTTTCCCCTCCAGGTGCCCGTGCCGGTCACTGTCACCCAGGACGATCGCCGCTTCACCCTGACGCTCCACAACACCACGGCCCAAACTGACACGATCTACCTGGCCACCAGCCCCGTGATTCGCCGCTTGGATTGGTCCCAACCGGCCCCCGATCGCGTTACCTATGATTTTCAACTGAAGTCCAGTCAGCAATGGGGCTATCAATTGCGCTATGAGGGTACGAGCCTGATCCTGTCCCTGCGTCATCCCCCGGATTTACGCCAAGCCTCACCCCGATTGCCCTTGCGGGGGGTACAGGTGTTGCTCGATCCCGGCCACGGCAGTGAGGCGGACTTGGGGGCACGGGGACCGACGGGGTATCCCGAAAAGGATGTTGCGCTGGTCATATCCAAGTTAGTGCGCGATCGCTTGCGGGCACAGGGGGCCACCGTTACGCTCACCCGCGAGGGGGATGAGGACTTATATCCCCACGATCGCGTGGCCATGATTGAGCAACAACAACCGACGATCGTCCTGAGTTTGCACTACAACGCCCTCCCCGACGATGGGGATGCCCTCAATACCCAAGGGCTAGCCGCCTTTTGGTATACCACCCAGTCCCACAGTCTCGCCGCCTTTCTGCACGACTATCTGGTGACGACCCTGAAGCGTCCATCCTACGGGGTGTTCTGGAATAATTTGGCCCTCACCCGTCCCACGATCGCCCCCAGCGTCATGTTGGAGCTAGGGTTCATGATTCACCCGGAGGAGTTTGAATGGATTGTTGATCCAACCGCCCAGCAGGAACTCGCATCGGCGATCGCGGAGGGCCTCCGGCTCTGGATACAACAAGCGATCGTGGCAGGGGAATAAAAAGGGGCATTCTACGCTTACACCTCTGGTTCAAGCCCCGCCGCCCGCAATTGCGCCGCTAGTCGCTCTGCCCGTTGTCGCTCCTGTCCGACGCGCTGTCGCTCCAGGGCAACCTGTTCCGTTCCCCAGAGCAGCAGATTCCCCGCCTCGTCCCACCAGCGTAGCCAGTAACCGGAGCGGTTTTCCCGCACGCCTTGCCAAACGCCTAAAAATAACTGCATCTCTGGCAACCAAATGCGCCCTTGCCCATCCGCGATCGCTAGGTGATATTGGCCGGTATCGTCTAATCGGTACAGTTCTAACTTCCCGGTGGCGGGGTCAAAAATCCCGTAATTGGGAACCTGCAAAATCTGCTCATAGAAGAAAAACTTGCCCGGTGGATAGGTCTGCTGGGCAGAATATTCCCCACCATCTGTATCCAACAAAAACTCCAACACGATCGCCGGGAGGTCTCCCTGGAGGCGGGGCGTGTAGCTACGCACGATCTGAGCGCGATCGACCCGAATCTGGGGAATAAAGGCCCAATCGGGCGCTTTGACCACGACTTGACCGTCGATCGTGGCACAAATGCCGTAGTTGGTGGGCGTTAGGGCCGTTTCGGGTAATCGACCGGCCAGTTGTAAGCTTTCCGTGAGAGCGGCTGCCAGGGCCGGTTGGTTGATATTGTCCACAGGATCATCGGGCAGAACAAACTCATCCGGTAGCTTTTCCCAGGTGACTGTGTAGCGAGATGACGTAGCTAACATGGGGCAATCTACACCAAAGGGGCAACTTCCCTTAATGTACGCGATTCCCCGGTTGCGTGACAGATCTATAGCCATCGTCATTCAGGTTAGGACAAGGGGCTTAAGCCCCTTGTTGATCACAGCCTTTGAAATGTCCTAATAAGCGTGACTACCGCTATAGAAAACGGGCATGACAGGCCCAGAAAACAGTGAAGGCAGGCATCTTGCCTGCCCCACCGGATTTTAGAAATGGGTTAGCGTTTGCGTTACTCGACCCAGGAGAATTGCTTGGGATGAGCGAATTGCTTGATTTCCCTTAAACTACCGCGAGTTCTGGTTGGGCAACGGGACGCTTGCTGTGGCGAATGCCTTCGATCGCGGTTCGATAATCCTTGGCCTTGAACACGGCGGAACCGGCCACGATCGCGTTGGCTCCCGCTTCTAGCACCTGCCAGGTGTTATCGCCCTTGAGGCCCCCATCCACTTCAATCCAGGGATCAAGGCCCCGATCGTCACACATCTGGCGCAGCTTACGGATCTTGGGCACGACGGCGGGAATAAAGCTTTGGCCGCCAAACCCTGGGTTAACACTCATGATCAGGATGAGATCGCAGACCTCTAGCACATACTCGATCAAATCCAACGGCGTCGAAGGGTTGAGCACGACTCCGGCTTGCTTACCGAGTTCGCGAATTTGGCACAGGGTCCGGTGCAAATGGGGAGAGGCGTTATGCTCGGCGTGGACGGAAATGATGTCGGCACCGGCTTTGGCGAAGTCCGCCACATATTTTTCGGGTTCGACAATCATGAGGTGAACGTCCAGGGGCTTGGCGGTGACCGGACGCAGCGCTTCCACAATCAGCGGCCCGATCGTGATATTCGGGACAAAACGACCATCCATGACATCCACATGAATCCAGTCGGCTCCCGCCTGATCCACCGCTCGCACCTCATCGCCCAGGCGGCTAAAATCTGCTGATAGAATGGAGGGGGCTACGACAATGGGTTTCTGAGAAGTGGCTGAGGTCATGATAGGCAACGCTCTCCGCATAGGATCTGGGTCGGATCTATCGTAACAAAATTTCATGTTTTTTTAAGTTGGATCGGTTAACTTTCGTCAACTTCATTGATAGGGCTTCTTGCATAAACCGATAGGGCTTTTTAATACTAGGGAAACAGCATGGTGGCGATCGCGCGATATTTCTGGCCTGGGCTGCTTGGTAGCGTCTCGTTGGCGATCACGTTGGGGGGAAGCTGGCTCTGGGGCGGGGCAGCAACGGCTCTTCAAGAGGGTGATCCCTCCCGTGGCAAAAGTGGCATTGATGCCTATCGGCTTCAGGCCCCCCCCTACCAGTTGACGGGGCGGAAAATTGCGATCGGCCAGGTGGAGATTGGTCGTCCAGCCAAGTTTGGCCTGGATAAGGCGGCAGGCAATAATCAAGCCGTAAGGCTCATCCGTGCCTTCTTTCGAGATACGCCCGCCAAAACCAACACCGGGATTGATCCCCACGCCCAAAATGTGGCCAGCATCATGATCAGTACCGATAAATGGGCACGGGGGATCGCGCCAGAGGCTCGCCTCTACTCAGCCGCTGTGGGTAATTTGCGGCGGAATGCCCAGCCGGAGGAGTGTTTGTCGGCCCAGCATGTTGCCCTGCAAAATGGCGGTGATGTGCGGGCGATTAACTTTAGCTTTGGCGAATCCCTGGCCCAAGATCCCCGGCCCAACGCGCAATTAGACGGCAATGCCCTATTAACCCAATGTGTAGACTGGTCGGCACGAATTCACAACGTGGTGTATGTGATTGCCGGTAACCAGGGGAAGGGCGGTATTCCGATTCCCACTGATAACTACAATGGCATCACCGTTGCCTTCACAACCCAAGCTGAGGGGCTGTTTGCTCAAATTGACTTTGCTAACCTTGGTAGCGAAACCAGTGATATTGCCAAGCGGGTGGCTGGCATTGAGAGTAATGTCGGACCGCGACGGGCGATCGGCTTGGTGGCTCCTGGCAGTGGCATTTCTGTCCTAAATCCGGATGGCAAGCTAATCCGCTCCAGTGGCACCAGCTTTGCAGCCCCCCATGTCACGGCTACCGTTGCCCTGCTCCAGGAGTTTGGCGATCGGCACCTGCAAAAGCAACCTGCTAACTGGAGCTTGGCCAGTCGGCGTCAGGAAGTGATGCGGGCGGTGCTGCTCAATTCTGCTGACAAAATTCGCGATCAGGGAGATGGGTTGCGACTGGGGATGACTCGGACTCTACTGGCCCGTAACCGTCGTACCTGGCTAGAGTCAGATGCTTACCGCGATCGGGCCATTCCCCTCGACGCTGAATTAGGAACCGGGCAACTCAATGCATTCCGGGCCTATCAACAGTTCAGTGCGGGGCAATGGTCCCCCGATCGCCCTGTGGCTGCGATCGGCTGGGATTATCGCCAGGTTGCCGCACCGGGCATGGTGAGAGAGGGGATGCCAGTTTTTCAGGACTACCCGCTAGCTGAGCCGCTCAAGGCAGGCAGTTTTCTGGCGGCGACCCTGGTCTGGAACCGTCAGGTTGAGTTAAACGATGTTAACCAAAATGGTCAATATGATCTGGGCGAGAGTTTTCAAGATCGGGGATTAAATAACCTTGACCTCTACCTGATGCGGGCTGAAGATACGGATATCGCCCAAAGTCTATGGTCATCCAACAGTGATGTTGATAGCACGGAGCACCTATTTTCCCAAATTCCAGCGACCGGACGCTACAAACTGCGGGTTCTGTATCGCCAGCAGGCTAACGAGGCTGTCCAACCCTATGCTCTTGCTTGGTGGACCGTTCCCCAGTCTTAATCCGTATTTAGGAACCTCGGTTATTAATTGAGGCGGCAAAGCTGCCCGTATCAGCCCCTTATGATGATCTGGGCAGAGTTGCAGAAATTAGTATTTTTCGAGAGTGCCCTTCAAAATAATGACTTGGAAAATTCTTGACTAATAGCCGATCGGCTCTTCCTGATTGCGCAAAGGGGAAGGATCTGCCGCCACTACCGGTGCTGGGGACATCACAGTGGGTTCCAGGAAGATCATGTGTTGAGGTTTAGGGTTAACTAACCCGGTTCCTGCCTGCTCAGCCTGTTGGGCGAGTTGATTACGCAGGATCTCGTTGGCACTGATCAACTGGCGTTCATTGCGCCGTAATAGCTGTAATTCCTGATAAACTTTGCCCCACGATTGTTGTGAGTATACATTCCAGGCATAGGCGGCTAGCACGGCTACGGCGAGTCCACAGGATAGGAAGAGGGTACCTTGTTGGATACCCATAAATACCCGTAACCACAGGGGCAATTCGGTCGGGATGGGAAGGCTTTCTACCGTCGCGGTGGCTTGGGCTGTCGGCATCGGCAAGTCAGGGACAGCCGCTAAGGGAGAAAAATCTAAGTCGGGAGCTAGGGCTGAGGTGCCGTCAACCCGATGGGTTCCTGTCTGTCGCTGCCTGGTTAACCGCTCTTGCCGTCGCGATCGGGCGGAAACATTTGATCTCAAGGCAGCGGACATAGACTTCACCCCTCTCCTACAGCACACATCAATATTAGGACAGCCACGGGCTGATCAGACTCGCCAGCTTGATGGCTGATGGGTTGATCATACCCTCTTTACCAAAATTGCTATCAATTTTCCCTAGCGTTAGCAGAATCCTGATTCATACAGTCAATCGCCACGTTCAAAAAATCACAATCCTGATGCCCCTATTTGTGACCTAGATAACCATTCTTTCCATGCCTAATGTTGGATTTGCATTAATTCCAACATTAGGCTAAGACTCTGGGAAGTGTAGTCGCCTAATCCCAATTTCGTCAAGACGGGCTAGGGCCATCAGTGGGGCAAGTTTACATTTTGCAAAACAAAAAAGCATGGCCATCCCCATCAGTGTACGGCTGGTAACCCGCGATCGCCGGTTGCTCCGTACCTAGGAGGACGAGGTTGTCTGGATTCGCCAGGAGTTGGGTCAGAGTCAGGCAAGGCGATCGCCCAAGGGTTGGTCGTCCTTCTACGCACGGCTTCTGACAAAAGTGCTCAATGCGGCGATAGCCACAGTTAGGGATGCGGGTTAAGGGGGCCTCGACGGATCGCAGGGTGGGATCGTTTTGCGGCCAGTAGGCATCAATGGTCGACGGGGGAGGCGAGCGCGGCCAGACCCGTTCGCTGACGACGGGATACCGCCCCAGCCTTGACAGTTGGCTTCGGTTGGTCGGCGATCGCGGTAGAGCGGGTGGGTGCAGTTGTTAAAGAACCGTCTCAGCCCCCTTGATTCCCCATTAGGGAACGATGAGAACAGCAAGTTATCGCTTGAAGGTAAGATGAAATTCTTTGATGTGAATTTCAATATAGTCCAGCAAGGCATAAATAATAATCAATACGCCTAGCATTTCCATAAACTCTTCAAATGTTGTTGAAAACTCATATAGCAAGTTTGAAGTCCCCAAAGCATAATCAACAGAAGCATTAAAACTTTCCACCAAAAGAGCACCGCCAACAAAAGTGACAATGCCTATTAAAAATAGAAAGCGAGTATTCTTCGGTAGATGTAGGAAGAATCTAAAATATGTTGCCATAAATACCAAGACTAGCAAGCTACCTGGAATTATCCAAGCATAGAATAAAAAACCTGATGTCACACCAATTAATTTATGCACAATAGCATCAAGCATTTCATGTAAACTAGCAACTTCGTCCAAGGATAAAAATGCAAATATAATACCCAATCCAAGCCAGTAAGGTGACCACCTATCTTGATGCGATCGCTGATACGAATAAATAATAATAGACAAAATAGAGATGAATAATAAATTTAAGGAAGAATACCAAGTAGAAATATTATTCTCATTGCCTAAGTCAAGTTGTTGAAACAGGGATGCAGTGATTGGTCCAAAGTGAAATGAGGCTCTTCACCAACCGCCAATTAAGCCAGCCACTGATAGACCAACAATTATAAAGAATAAGAATTTACCAATCTTGTGAATCTTGATTTCCAACACCAGAAAATTCCCCAAGTAACAGCAGTCCGTCCCGTCGCTCTGTCGAGCGAGGGAATCTAGTGCGTTTGCACGTTCTGACCATCCCAAGCAATGTTTGTCAACACTGCACCAGCCCTTCTTTAGGCATTAACGTCAAGCATCCAAGTGACTTGAGTTGTGAACATCAGCTTTTGATATACAGCCCTTCCCTCCCTAATGAAGTACTGTCAAGCCTTGTGAACAAGGGGCTTAAGCCCCTTGTCTGTAC
>JBBILC010000114.1:0-17965 GCA_037445115.1 Coleofasciculaceae cyanobacterium bin_20 | reverse complement strand
CTTCGCCGTTACCCAAGCCGGGGGCAATGTCACGCTCACCCAGAGTAGTACCCAGTCCACGGGCGGCAATCCCGATCTGGAAGCGGCATTAAGCGCGATCGCCGAACTCAAAGAAAGTATTGCCAGTAGCACCGCCCTTAATCCGATTGAAAAGGCTACGGTTGATGTGCCGGTTAAAATGTTGGAAGCCGAATTGCAAAAGCCAGAACCGGATAAAAGTCTCGTGGATCAGGCGATCGCGGCCCTACAAAAAGGGTTAGATGGCGTGGTTACCTTAGCTGAACCGGTGGCGAAGGTGGCAATGTTGGTGGCCAAAGCGTGGGTAGGTTTACCATGAGTCAAACACCAGCGGGGGGTGGGGATGGCCTCGCCAGTCAGCAGCAATCCCTGGGCAATGTGCAGGTCCAGGGGGATGACAATACGTTTAATGTGATTCAGACCCCAAACGACTGCTGCTCACCCCGATCGTACGGGCTTAACGCACATCATTGCAGACATCGCGATCGCGGTTAATCATTTCTGAGTCCTGTTCCCGCTTGAGGAAACTGAGATAATCCGCCATCAATATGCAACCTCGCTTACGTAATTGTTGAAAAGCGTCTATTCGCCATAGCTTTACCGTACCATCATCAGCCGCAGTCGCTAATAATTGACCATTCGGACTAAAGCGAACAATACGCACGATCGTGCGTCGGTGGGCACTCCAGGCAGAAAGCTGTTGTTTCAGCAATAAATCCCACAGTTTGACATTACCCATACTGTCACCGCTGATTAAATAACGACCATCCGGACTAAACGAGATCGTGTGAACTTCAGCATCATAAACCTGGAAGAGAATATTTTTGCTGTTATTAGGCAAATACCATACCCGAATCGTGCCATCCTGTCCCGCACTAGCGAGTTCCTGACCATTGGGACTAAACGCCACACTATAAACAGGACCCAAATGTCCCGTCAACGTTCTTAAACTTTGACCTTGTAAATTCCACAATTCAACCACCCCGTTGCCACCCGCACTAGCCAACTGTTGCCCATCAGGGCTAATGACAACTTGCCAAACCTGTGATTGTCCAGATTGCCACCGCTTGAGGACCTGTCCCTGCTGATTCCAGCGATAAATCCAACCCTGATCATCGGCGCTGACTAACTGTTGTCCATCGGGGCTAAATTCAACACTTTCAATTAACCCTGGATGTCCCTGCAATTCAACCTTAATCGGATTGCGAGATTGATCAAACACGGTCCATACCGATAAGATTTTAGCTTGCGCACTCACGAGGGATTGCCCATCCGGACTAAACGCGATCGCCCGTACAGTTTCCCCGCTGCTTGGGAATAGAGGCGTAGATGGCCCCTGTAAAGTCCAAAGGCGAACCGTGCCATCATCACCCCCTGTTGCCAGTTCTTGCCCATCCGGCCTAAACTGGAGCGATCGCACACTGCCCTGATGTCCCATTAAGGTTAGTTGTTGCTGTCCCTGTAGATCCCAGAACCGGACAGTACCATCATCCCCACTACTCACCAACCGTTGTCCATCGGGACTAAAACTCGCATGTCTAACGGGACCTTGATGACCTTGTAAAACCGCTAAAGCCTGCCCTGAGGTTGTCCAAAGGCGGACAGTCCCATCAGCCGCCGCACTCGCTAAGTATTGACCATCAGGGCTAAACGTTACACTCCAGACTCGGCCTTGATGCCCCTCTAATACATTTAACGCTTTACCTGTAACATCCCATAAACGGATACGACCATCTTCCCCGGATGTCGCTAGGCGCTGCCCATCGGGACTAAATTGCAACGTATGCAATTGGCCTTGATCCGTTTTAATCTTCAATAATTCCTTACTCTGTAAATCCCAAATGCGGAAAGTATCATCATCAGATGCACTCGCGATCGTCTTCCCATCCCGGCTAAAGGCCACACTCCACACATCTTTTTGATGTCCCTTAAAAATACCTAACGCTTCACCCTGAAGGTTCCACAGGCGAACCGTGGTATCTCTTCCCGAACTAGCTAATAACTGACCATCCGGGCTAAAAGCAATGCCCTTAACTATATCCGTATGCCCTTTAAACTCAGCCAAAGCTTGTCCTTTTAAGTTCCAGAGCCGAACGGTATTATTCGCACCTGCCGTCACAATTTTCTGGCTATCCGGGCTGAATATTAAATTCAGCACTTGGCCTTGTTGTGAATCCCATGCCGTTTGCTTTTCCCCTTGCCAGTTCCAGACAGAAACCTTACCATCTTCGGTTGCAATCACGATCCAGCGGCCATCGGGACTGGTGCGGCTGCGGGTAATACCCAAATGGGCACTCAGTTGACTCAGGCGATTACGTTCCTGCGTCGAAAAGATCGCTTTTTGCAGTGTTCCTTTCACCGTCTGTTCCAGCGAAGAAGCAGGTTTGAAGGCTTGCAATAAGGGATGTTGTAGGGAATGAGCCGCTCGAAGACTGTCGATAAAGGCATTTAACGATTGACCTGCTACAAAATTTGCTTCAGCCGCCTGCCTGGAAGCTTGAATCTGACTGATCAGGGCATTCCGCTGTCCAATCAGAGCCACCGTGGTTAACCCACTTAAGCCAAGCATGACCGCGATCGCAATTCGCCAGCGCCAACTGAGATTGCGGCGTTTTTGAAGCACACTTTCGCGCACAAATTCCGTTTCTACCTGATTCAACCAGTTATTGCTCGCATTAAGTTCTTGCTTGAGAACCTCCAGATAAGGATTGGCATTCCATAAATATTGGACCGGTTTATCGCGTAATTGTCCCTGTTGTGGTTGTGATCGTCCCCACCGTTCAACCAACCAGGTTGCCAAATGTTGCACCGAGCTTTCAATGCGATAGAGTCCCCTATCCAAACCATCAATCACAGGTTCAACTGGGATAGGAGATCTGACCGGTTGGGCTTGATTTTTGACGGTTTGCCATTCGACTGCTGCCGGAGTCAGCCGCCGCTGCAAGATCAGCGCTTCATCCTCTGCCTTTTTCCAAAGTAATAACTGATCCCAACCCTGGATCAGCGCATCATGGGCCGGTTCGATATAGGCTTCACCCTGGGCATTGGCCCCATCAACAATCAATCGGGCATCCGAAAAACGCTTCAGCACCCTTTGGACGCGATCGTTCTCTACCGGGTCAGGATAAATCAATTCTGATTTTGGTACTTGACGGCGGGCGACTCCCCCCTGCTCTAGGGCAATCATCCGGAGCATCACGCGTTGCAGGGTGGCCTGTTGCAGCGGGTCTAGGGCGTTATATTCCTCGGTAGCGCGATAGGTTAATGCTCCCGTAACGCCACCTAAAGATTGATAGTCCGCAAATCTAAGGGTGCGATCGGTACTTTGGTCCTCTTGCCAACGCTGATACAACTTAACGTACAGTTCACTCAAGGTGAAAGAAAGCAGGGGTAAAGCACCCGGCATTTGGCCGACTTCATCGATTAAGGTACCCACTAATTCCGAGGGTTCAAAGTAAAGCGCTTGTTTGAGGGCCGGACCTTCGATCGCTGCCCGCAATTCGTCAGAGGTCATCGCTCGCACTGGAAACCGTGCCTCCTGCCAGTAAGGTGCAATGGCAGAATTGAGAAATCGAGGTTCAAAATCAGATCGCAGTGTGACGATCACCCGTAGGGCTTCTTGGTGATTACTGATTGCAATGGCTAACATTTCCAGAAAGTGTTGCCATTCTTTTTTCTCCAAAGCCTGATCCACTGCTGCATCACTTGAGTCAGAACTAGCGTTTTCATCCTTACGGCTTGTCAGTAATTCCTCAAACTGATCAATCACTAGTAGCACAGAACCTTGGGGACACTGCTGTTTCCAATCGGCGATCGCACGGCTGAAAGACTGCACATCAGTCTTCAGGGTTTGGCTAAATGCCGTCAGTTGCTCCGGGGTAAAATCAGGGTGAAGCGCCTTAGCCAGCGATCGCAAGGCATCCCCTTCTGGACGCATGGGACCAGCGATTAACCAAGGCGTGCCCATTTGTTCTGTGGTTTGACGACGGAGGTAGGGAATTAAACCGGCTTTGACTAAACTTGACTTACCCGATCCCGAAACGCCTAAGACGACAGTTAACGGATGATTAGCTTGGCTCAAGCGTTCAGCCAGTTCCGTAACCAGCGCTTGGCGACCAAAGAAAAAATCAGCGTGCTTCTCATCAAAGGAATTTAAGCCACGATAGGGATTATTATCGGCATTGAGGGATGGCGCAGCGGCAAGTTCGGCTTCTGGATCAAATTGAGGTGGTGTGAAAATAAATTCACCCTTATCAAAATCCCGACGTAAAGGATAAATTCCAGGGGCTTGTTGATCGCCAGATAATTGCTTAACACGGGTTTGTAAATAGACAAATAATTCATGGGCAGTGACAACCCCATCAGGAAAAAGATCGGCTTTCACATATTGACGATCGCTACTTGGTTGTAGGCCCTCTAACAGCGCTAGTGCAAAGGGGGAATGGGGTTCCTTTAAACCTGGAACGGCTGGTCGATTATCTTCTTGAAGTCGAGCCACATCTAGGGCTTCCTGATCATGAGCGGAAGAAGTAATTACCTGCCATGCTGGATGGCGAATAAAGTGGTAGTAATGCTCACGTCGAATGGTTTCTAAAATTGGTACAGCTTTGCGACTCCCCACCCAACGAAATGTCCCCGCAAAGCAGCAATCGAGAATTACCAGCAAGTGGTGGCAGGTCAGTTGACTCAAGGCTTCAGAAACTTCACGCATCGCCAGAAAGGAGCTTTGTTCCGTCGGATTAGCGTCATAGGGAACCAGATATCCCTCTGGACCATCCTCATTCGATCGCGGGAGACCATGTCCAGCAAAATAGACGATCAGCCGATCGCCGGTGCCGGGATTCAGTTCGTTGGGTAATCGGTGATGCAAGAGATCTTGTAATCTGGCTAGGGTTGCGGCTTCGTCAAAGAGCCGAATTACAGACGGTTGCTTGGGGGATTGTTGGTAGTTATAGGATTGTTCTAGTAACGCGGCGATCGCGTTGGCATCACTAACCGCAGTACTGAGATTCCGAATACTTGCATTTTGATAGCGATCGATGCCAATGACAACCGCTAGGTTGCGATCGAAGTTGGCCCGTTTCAGGTCCCAGGCAGCATTCGTTAAAGTCTGATGCATAGAGCAATCCTCAGTAGAACGAAAAATAATTGTGGAGTAGGCATCTTGCCTGCCCCCAAGACAGCCGAGACAGCTATCCCACGTTCAGTTTTTTATCTACTGATTCTATAGGTATTCTGGCTATTGTCCATATATTTACAACAATCTGACTTTTACCAGGACTCTAGTCATTTTTACCCTCTAAGCTGCTCAAGGTTCGACTGGCAACATCTGCACTTAATCCCCACAGAATGAGGCCCATATAATCTGATAGGGGAGTTGCGCCAAAGGTTTCGCCCTGTTCAATATAAAGGGTATTAATGCCAACGATTGTTAAGCCTGCTAGCAAGCTTAGATACAGGAGGGGGCGTACAAACCAAAAAGTGGCATCGGTGCGCACCTGATCCGCTAATCCTGATACTTCGATGAGCAGTTGTTGCAGAGAAGCCATGACGCTTGGTGGCTCGGTGGGGATGGCTAAGGAGCGGGCATTTTGCTCTAAGGTGGTGCTGGCTTGGCTGGAGATATCAACAAGCATGGGTTCTTCCGCCTCTGCAACTCCCCGTGGTTGTGGCAAGCTCATCAATAGTTGACTCAGCATTTCAATCGCCGCTTTGGCTTCAGTATCTTTCTCCTGGGCGATCGCAGCACGAGCAATATGCATCTGCTGTTCACATTCCTCCAGACTATCTAGGGGCAAATCATCCCGCCGTTGTAAGTCGTCAGCCATTGTGCGGATCTGATTCAGGACATCCAGACGATTACGAATGGCATTAATCTGCGCGATCGCGGCTTCGATTTGTTGGCGATCGAGTAACTTTCTGGCCCTGCGAGTCATTTCAAAGAGTAATCGCTGATCCTCGGCATGGGCCTCTTTAATATCCCGTTGCAACCGATAAAACTCCTGTAGGGCATCAGCTAAGGGGCCTCCCTGTTTTTGCATATATTGGAACAGACGCCCCAGAACAATCCCGAAGAAGACGACTAAAAGGGGAAAAGTTGGCCCCGTTCGTACCCGTAAATCTAAGGGCAGGAGGAGTCGCGTTGTTTGACCCTCTAAGGTTAGATAGACAGCACCGTTATATTGGTTCGGGGGCATGGCCGATCGCGTAAAGCTTAAGGGCAAGGTGACGATCGGCTGTGCGGGAAGTTTCTGGGGTCCTGGCGGCAGTGTTACGGCTCCCTGGGTCGTGAGTTGGTAGGGATTGAGGGTACCGTTAGCGATCACCGCCGTCATTACGATATTGACTGCACTGGCCGTTGGATTTTCAAACTGAAGGTCCCATTGATTCAAGCGGGTACTCGGTGGCAAGAGCAATTGCGATAGACCACAATCAATGCCCCACAAGAATCGAGCGTTACAGTTAACTAACCGCAGTTGAATTTGATCCGTTCCGGCCAGGGGAATGAGCGATAAAGGTAACGATTCGGATGGGTTAGATGCTGGTGTTAAAGTTGGCACAGGCGCAGGGGTAACTGCTGGTATTGTAGGCGTTACAGGTGTTTGCGCTTTGATGATATTCGGTGTTAGTACAAGCGATAGTACGAGGGGGGAAAACCATATTTTCATTACAAAAAATACCTTGAGTTTATATCGAGTTAACTACCGCTCAATAGCAATTTGTACTTGTTTTGTGACCCATTCCTGGCGGGGATCAACGACAATACTGGCTGCCCGGGTTGCATTGGGTACCTGGTCCCAATCAGCACCAATCATTTTTAGTAAATTATTCAGCGGATTCACGCCCTCCGGTTCGCCGATACCCCGCTTGACATCACCCGTCCCGATCTGATCCCATCCCGGCTCCAGTTCAGGTCCCCGCGTTTCCGGTAGTTCATCCAAGGGGGGCAGCGTTAACCAGCGAAAGTCTGCCAATCCCTTTTGTACCGCAAAGACTTTGATCGTTTCCCGCGTTTGCTCATACGCATCATCATCTGGAACCGTCAATTGCAAGGGAATCTCTTCTGTGGCTCCCGCATCCAGGGCAAAAAATGGAGCCTCAAGGCCACCTACCGCAATCTGCGAAACCGCCCAAGTTGGATCAATATCTAAAACGGCTACCTTCAACGGTTGACTACCCTGATTCGATAGCCGCAAACAAACAATATCACCACTCTGAATGGTTACATTCTGACTATCCGGAAATAGCTGGCCATCTTCAGTGAGGATTTCCACACTCAGCACCCGACTTAGTTTAGAACTGGCATTATCGAGACTGTTAACTGCCTGATATTTCGCTAAATGGACCAGTCGTTCTACCACCCGTTGGGGCGCTGTGGGATCATCAATGGATAGTGCTGGCCGTAGATTCGGGATGGGCATCCCTTTGCAGATTTCATAGTTGCCATCGCGATCGATCGCAACTTGGTAAAGTGCCGATTCCCCCGGCTGTTCTTCCACTACCCAACCATTGCCAGCCATTGCTTGCCGCACCTGATCCAATGCCGCCTGCTGCCGGTTGACCAAACTTTCGGGTAATTCATGGGGTTGCTCTCCTGCTGATTTGGTATCAAAGAACCTCACCTTTTGCACCAGATCCAACGGAGCCGAGACCATCACTGCTGGCGCACCCGGTTCCAACTTTGCGGCTATTGCAATCCCCCCTTCCGTCGGTGGCACCACCCGTGCAGTAGTCTCAGACGCCTCAACCCGTGTCAATTCCACGATCGCCACTTGACTTGCCTTATCTGTAAAATCGGTTGTATTCAACGGATAAATTGCAAAGCGTGTGCCTTTACTTAAGCCTTGGGCTTGTCCGGCATTCAGCGTCACCTGACTGTCGCTGATCACTTTAATCACGGACACCGTGAATGGGGTGCTCCAGCGATCGCTCCCAAAGACCAGGCGATCGCTTTCCCCCAGAATCATGGGTATTTGCTGGGGAAACTTACTTTGAATTTGGGCATTGACGCGATCGTGCAGCAACTTGTACGTCAAGGGCTGGCCGCTGCTCGCAACACTTGCCAGCGTATCAATCATCCAGTAGGTTAAGGCACCATGCCGCTCTGTACCACCATTAACTGCATATTCATAGGCATATTCATTCGGACGACAGGCCGCTAATAACACATACTCTCTTGCGTCTGGCATCCCGGCAAAACGAGCCGTGCGATTACGGGTCAGGGCGAGCCAATTTTGTTCTAACTCTGTTGGATCTGCCACTAAACTCGCTGCGGATCGGGGGGCAGTATCCGTCTCACCGGCACTCCGAATTTCCGCATCGCCACGGGTTGCCCCACCCGAATGACAACTATCCAGGACCATCGTGACGATCAATCCCTTATCGGTCATCCGCTTCAGGAGCGTTGTCATCTCCACATCCCGCAGATATCGACCGGCTTCCGTATCCCCAATATCCATCGGCACTAGCCCTTCATCGTTGGGTTCTTGCTTAAAAGGATAGATCGAGGTCGCTCGTCCCCCATGACCAGCGTAGTGGATATAGACTTGCTCCCCAGGTTGGGCTACCTGTGTGATTTCCTGGAAGACGTTAACAATATTTTCGTAGGTGGGTTCTCTCGTTTCGTTGGGATCTGGGGCGAGTAGTTCGCTGTCTTCAGGGTTTGGGGAAACGAGTTTGTAAATGCGTTCTGATGGAAGTTTCAAGGTTTCTTTGAGAAACGCCTCCACTAGATGAATATCGCGTACTGCCCCCTTCAGACTTTTATATAAGCGATTGGGTCTGTAGAAATCAATCCCAATCAGTAAAGCATAGACCTTCAAGTCTTCACTTACCATAATTGAATACCTATTAATTAGATTAATCAGAGAGATGATCCGACAAAACCCTGCCTTTGAGCTTGGATGTCGCTCCGGTTGCTAGCCCGATAGCTGTGGAGTCAATGGCCCAACATTGTCCAAGGTGAGCTATGCTTGCTTCCCTCGGTTTTGCCCATCATCCCTCAGGAATCATACTGAATTCTTTCAGGTTTGGCTAGATGATGCAGGTCCGGGCGATCGCCGTCATGCTGGGGCTTTCAACGCTGAGTCTATCCGCCTTCCCCCGGATCACGATCACATCATGCCTACTCCCATCGTCACGATCGCTCCCTCGTAATATCACGTACGCACCTCCGTATCACTATTCCCGTAAGCCTTAGTGACAACCGGTGATGGCTCAACTTTCTATCTCTCGCTAACGTCCTGAATTGATTCGTTAATTGATTCGTTAATTGATTCGTTAATTGATTCGTTGTCCTGGGTGCGATCGCGAAGCGGTCGATGAGGAGGATGGGGTGCTGGGGACTGGCGAAGTAGGGTTGGGAGCAGGGTTGGGAGGGATGAAAGCACTGACCCTCCCGGCGGTAGCGGGGATTAGACCGTGGGGTTGCTCAGGAGAAAATCGAGGGGGTTACTTTTGTTGGCGGCAAAGTCGAGGATGCCGCGATCGCGATGCTCGTACTGCAATTCACCCTGGGCGTTGAAGAGAAAAGTTGCCCCCCGTTGGGTGAGATAACGGGCATCGGGAACGTAGGTGCGCCAATGGCTGAGCACTTCACTCATGTTGCGGAGTCGTAGCGTTGCCAGTTCAAACGGGCGTTGAAACCCGGTACCACCTGCCAGGTTAAAGAAGGCACCGCGTAAGGGCGGCAGGGGACCGGCTTTAATCGTTTCGTCAGGGGCAATGAGTTGCGGTGCTTGGCGATCGCCCGTATAGCCCCGCAAGACTTCAGCTAACGTACCGGGACTGCCGATCCCTGCACACATGAGCAGCAGGTTCAACCAGGCCGTCTGGGTAGAGTTGAGTCCCGGCAGTTTGAGGGAGAGGCCGGGATAGAGGCCCAATTCTTGATGCAATTCGGCGTGGGGATCGACAAAGAGCCAGTCGGTGGGGAAGTGGGTGTAGGCGCAAAATTGTTCACCCGCACCGCGATCGCCAATGCCCACGGCTCGGATCGTCATGCCCTGGTCTTGTAGGTGTTGAGCCTCCCGCTGTAGCCACCAGGCGTATTCGAGGCTATCGAAGTCACCCAGTTGCGGCCAGACTAGGACCAGGAGACGTTGGGCGGATTCGCACCCCGTCAAGAGGGGGAGGCTTGCACCGTCACTGACCCGTTGGCGCTGGGTTTGCTTGAGCAGAGGGTAGGGATTCATGGGGAAGGGATGATCTGCAAGACGATCTTGCCACGGGTGTGACCAGCCTGACTTTGCTGCTGGGCGGTGGCGGCTGCGCCTAGGGGAAGTACGGTTTCGACGATCGGTTTGACTTGGCCGCTGTCAATCAATTGGGCAATTTCCGTTAGCCAATCGGCCCTGGGTTGGATGAAGACAAAGGCACTGCGACAGTGGTGGGCCTCGGCTTCAGCCGCATTCGGGGGGGAAACGACGGAAACCAGGATGCCGCCCGGTTTAAGGACGGACCACGATCGCGTTTGGACCTCGCCACCGATCGTATCGAAGACGATATCAACCGGGGCTATAACATCTTCAAAGCGATGGGTTCGGTAGTCAATGACCTCGTTAGCACCTAACCCCAAGAGGAGGGGATGGTTGTCGGCAGAGGCCGTGGCGATGACGGTTGCCCCCCGCCAGCGGGCGAATTGTACGGCAAAGCTACCAACGCCACCCGCAGCGGCATGGATGAGGACACGCTGACCTGCTTGTAATTGGGCAGCTTCAAAGAGCACGTGCCAAGCAGTAATACTGGCCAGGGGAACCGCAGCGGCTTGGATATGGGTGAGGGTTTGGGGTTTGTTAGCGACTTCGCTGGCTTTGACGGCGATGTATTCGGCATAGGTGCCATTGCGTTCGATATCGGGACGGCAGTAAACGGCATCACCGGGTTTGAAGGCGGTGACGTTGGCCCCAATGGCACTCACGATACCCGATACGTCCCAACCCAAGGTGAGGGGGAGGGTGTGGTGCAGGAAGCCATCCAGATAGCCCTCGCGAATCTTCCAATCGACGGGGTTGACGCCAGCCGCGTGGACTTGGATGAGGACCTCATCATCGGCAATCTCTGGAATTGGGACCTCATCCAGTTGGAGGACTTCGGGGCCGCCATAGGTGTGGATGCGAATTGCTTGCATAGGGATGGGGAGGATGAACGCTAATCCTGATTGTAAGAAAAAGATCGAAATCCATAAGATTCTGTAATGAAATCTGCCTAGGAATCGATCGCTATGCCTACACTAGGAGCACTGATCGAGCCGGGTCGATCACTATTTGCTTGTCCGAGCCAGTATGTCCGAACGTTTTTCCCTAGGGTCAGTCGTGACCTGTCGCGATCGCCAATGGGTTGTCTTACCCTCAGACATTCCTGAGGTGATCCGCCTGCGACCGCTGAGTGGCAATGAGGATCAGGTATGCGGGATCTACCAGCCGCTTGCATTGGAGCCAATTACGCCCGCGCAATTTCCACCCCCTAGGGCAGAGGCGATCCAAGACCATACCGCTGCCCAATTGCTGATGGATGCCGCCCGCCTGAGCCTACGGAGCGGGGCCGGTCCGTTTCGATCGCTGGGTCGGTTATCGGTACGTCCGCGCCCGTATCAGGTGGTGCCGTTACTCATGGCCTTGCGATTGGCAACGATTCGGTTGCTGATTGCCGATGATGTCGGGATTGGGAAAACGATCGAAGCGGGATTGATTGCGCGAGAATTGCTCGATCGTGGGGACGTGAAACGACTGGCTGTGCTGTGTCCCCCCCATCTGTGTGATCAGTGGCAACGAGAGCTACGGAAGCAATTTCACATTGATGCCGTTGTCATTCGTTCCGGTACGGTTAGTAAGTTGGAGCGGGGGCTGCCAGGGGGGGATCATCATGTTTTCAGCTACTATCGCCACATTATTGTGAGCTTGGATTATGCGAAGTCCGATCGCCGTCGCGCTAGTTTCTTAACCCATTGTCCCGATTTAGTCATTGTCGATGAGGCCCACACCTGTGCGCGTCCCGGCGGGCAGAGTACAGCGCAACAACAGCGACATCAACTCCTTCAGGAACTGGCCGAACGCGAGCAGCAGCATCTCATTCTCGTGACTGCGACCCCCCATAGCGGTATCGAAGCGTCATTCCTTTCGATCATTGGGTTACTCAAGTCTAAATTTGCGGCGTGGGATATTAATAACTTGACCCAGGAGCAACGGATTGAGTTAGCCAACCATTTTATCCAGCGCCGACGGGCGGATGTGAAGCAATGGTTAGGCAATGAAACGCCGTTTCCAGAGCGAGATTCTCTCGAACAGCCCTATAAGCTCTCACCGGAATACCGAGATTTGTTTGAGGCGGTCTATAACTTTGCACGGGGGTTGGTCAAGACTACCACTGCGGAGATGAGTTATGCCCAACGACGGGGACGCTATTGGGCGGCATTGGCCCTGATTCGGTGTGTGATGTCGTCGCCGGAGGCCGCGATCGCGACGCTGGGGAAACAGGTGAGTAAGGGGGGACGGGAGTCGGGAGTTGGGGGTAGCGAGCCAGAAGCGGCGACTGCCTACGCGCCCTTGCCTACGGCCTTATCTGAAATCGATGAAGACTTGATGGTTGCGTATACCTATGATCCGACCGATCAGGAGCAGGCGATCGATGCCCAAGCCACGATCGCGATCGAGCAGGGGCAGCGCACCTACCAAGAGAGCGATCGCCGGAAACTCCGAGGGTTTATCCAGACTGCCGCTAAGCTTAAGGGCGCTAAGGATGCCAAATTGCAGGCGGCCATCACGCTGATTACCGATTTGCTGCCGGAGGGATTCCATCCGATTGTTTGGTGTCGCTATATTGCTACGGCGAATTACGTGGCCGAGGAATTACAAGCGAAATTCGAGAAAAAGCGCGGTAGTCAAACGCGAATTATTGCGATTACGAGTGAGCGATCGGAGGATGAGCGGGAAGCCCTGTTAGCAGAGTTAGCAACTTATCCCCAGCGCATTCTGGTGGCAACGGATTGTCTGAGTGAGGGGGTGAATTTGCAAGCGTATTTCAATGCGGTGATTCACTACGATTTACCGTGGAATCCGAATCGCTTGGAGCAGCGCGAGGGACGGATCGATCGCTATGGTCAGACGGCGAGTGTGGTGAAAAGCTATTTGCTGTATGGTCAGGATAATCCCGTGGATGGTGCGGTCTTAGATGTCTTAATCCGTAAGGCGGTGACGATTCATCGGACGTTGGGGATTACGGTGCCGGTGCCGATGGATAGTGTGACGGTATCGGAGGCGGTGTTTAAGTCGCTTTTCGATCGCCAGGACGATGCCCAGCAACTGTCGCTCTTGGACTTGCTGGATACGGAGGCGTCGGCTAAGGAGCAGGTGCATCAGAGTTGGGATCGGGCGGTAGAGCGGGAAAAGGTCAGCCGCACGCGGTTTGCGCAACGGGCAATTAAGCCGGAAGAGGTAGAGCAGGAGTTGGTGGAGTCCGATCGCGTTCTGGGCAATGAGGCGGATGTTGAGCGGTTTGTGAAAGCGGCCTGTAGTCGTTTGCATACTTCGTTACGGCAGCAAAAACAGGGTTGGCTGTTGCCCGCTATCCCTGTTCCCCTGCAACCGATCCTGGGGATGCAACCGCGCACGCTGACGTTTACGACCCCGGTCCCGGAGGGAGTGGAATATGTTGGGCGGAATCATCCGTTAGTGGAGGGGTTAGCCCGCTATTTATTGGAGGAAACGCTGGCAAATCAGGCGACACCGATCGCGGCTCGGTGTGGGTTAACGATTACCGATGCGGTGGAACGGCGCACGACGCTGTTGTTGCTGCGGGCACGCTATTTGCTGACGAATGCCCGTGGGGAGGATTTGCTGGCGGAGGATTGTTTTGTGGCGGGGTTTACGGGACCGCCGATGAATCCGGTATGGTTGGCGTCGGAGGTAGCGCAATCGCTTTTGCAACAGGCGGAGCCGGTGGCGGATCTGCCGGTGGCGTTGAAGCAGTTGGATCTGGCGGATGTGTTGGCTAGCTTGCGGGATCTGGAGGAGGAACTAGCGGCGATCGCCCAGGCGCGGAGTCAAGCGTTGGCGCAATCCCATCGGCGGGTGCGCAATTTGACGAAGGCAGGACAGGTCCGGGTGCGGCCCCAATTACCGCTGGATATGTTAGGGGTCTATGTACTCAAGCCAGGAACCTAGTGAGGAGCAGGCGATGTCATACCGTGACTTTACCCTAGAAAGTATTAAGAAAAAGCTGTTGCTGCGAGTCCATGAGCAAGCAGATTTGTTTGTGAATGCACCGGAACGATCGCCCGGTACGTGGCTGCGGGAAACGCTTGCGTACAACTTACCCCTAGCGCTGGCGATTAATACGGAAAAATCCCGGTCTGAACTCATTATTGCGCCGATTTTAGTGGAACTACGACGACAATTTGAATCCCAAATTAGTCTTTTTTCGGGTGTTGAGTTTAATATCGATCCGACGCTAGGCTTAAATGGGATTTGTGATTTTATTCTCAGTGATTCACCGGAGCAGTTAATGGTGAGTGCGCCGGTCTTTACGATTGTGGAGGCGAAAAAGGAGAATCTCAATGCTGGGTTAGGCCAGTGTATGGCGGAAATGTTTGCGGCGCAACGGTTTAATGAACAGGCGGAAAATTCAATTTCAACGATCTATGGGGCGGTGACAACGGGAAATCTTTGGAAATTCTTAAGGTTGGCCAAGGCAACGGTTGAGATTGATTTAACGGAATATGCCATCAATCAAATTGGTAAAATTTTAGGCATTCTCTCCCTTGGTGTTCAATCGCTTGAAGTGGATCATGGCTAATCTGATCGGGTTACAAATTGAGGGCAATCTCATTGCGGCGGACTTGACCACCGATATTTTGGCGGGGGAGATCAAGGGGCAAGCGCCGGAGGATTTTGGGCTGGCGAAGGGGAGTAAGCTTGCGGATGAGATTGCAACGGCTTGGGGGGATGCACGGGCCTATTGGGCAGCGTTTCAACGATCGCTCTCGCGGCTACCGGCGGCTGACCCGGCGACGACGGTGACACGGGAGCAGTGGGTGGTGCCGTTGCTGCGGAGTTTGGGGTATGACCCGGTCTATGTGGCGAAGGCGGAGGTGGTGGAGGGGCAAACCTATGCGATTTCCCACCGAGCGGGGTTAGGGAGTCGGGCATCGATCGCCCCTCGCCCTGGGGGAGAGGGGTTGGGGGTGAGGGCTGAAGACACGGCTCCTGTTCATATCACGGGGTGTCGCATTTCTCTGGAGCAACGTCCGCCCAGCGGGACACCCCGACTGTCGGCCCATGCGTTGGTGCAGGAGTATCTCAACCGGACGGAGCATCTCTGGGCGGTGGTGACGAATGGGTTGCGGTGGCGGCTGTTACGGGATTCGTCATTGATGACGCGGCTGACCTATGTGGAGTTTGACCTAGAGCAGATTCTCAATGGGGAGAATTTTGCTGAGTTTGGTTTGTTTTATCGCCTGTTCCATCGATCGCGGTTGCCCGTCGGGATGGAGGATGCGGATGGGTGTTTGCTAGAGGGTTATCACCAGGCGTCGTTGCAGCAGGGGGGGCGGGTACGCGATCGCCTGCGGGATGGGGTGGAGCAAGCGCTGAAGATTCTGGGGACTGGTTTTTTGCAGCATCCCCAAAGTCAGAGCCTGCGCGAGAAGTTAATGCCCTCATCCCCTAACCCCTTCTCCCCTGGGGAGAAGGGGGATCAATCCGATCTCCCCTCGCCCTCAGGGAGAGGGGCTGGGGGTGAGGGTCTTCGAGGGGCTGGGGGTGAGGGAAAACTCACGCCCGAAGCGTTCTACCGCCAGCTTTTGATGTTGATTTATCGGTTGTTGTTTTTGATGGTGGCGGAATCGCGGCATCTGCTGCTGGCGACGGATGACCCGGAGAAGGTGCGGATTTATCGGGAGTATTACAGTATTGAGCGCTTACGGGAACTGGTGGAGCGTCCGAGTTGGCGGCGGGAGGGGTTCCAAGATCTGTGGCAGGGGTTACGGGTAACGTTTTTGTTGTTTGATGAGAATTGGCGGGGCCAGGTTTTGGGGTTGTCTGCCTTAAATGGGGATTTATTCGGCTCCGATCGCTTGGATGCTTTGGATGATGCAGCGATCGACAACCATGACCTGACGTTAGCGCTGCGCCAGCTATCCCTCTACGAGCAGAAGGGACAATTGCGGCGGGTGAATTATGGCGCGTTAGACGTAGAAGAACTCGGCAGCGTCTACGAAAGCCTGCTGGAATTTCACCCACAAGTTGTCCAATCCAATGGGATTTGGGAATTTCAGCTAGTTGTTGGCAGCGAACGCAAAACGACTGGTTCCTACTACACCCCACCCGAACTCGTGGGCCAACTCATTAAAAGTGCCCTAGACCCCGTCATCGAAAATTGCCTCCGTAGTCGCGCTTTAGCGCCCCCCAATGCCTTAGGTGGGGCTGAAGCCCGACTACGAGAAGAAGCGCATCCTAACCGTAGTCGCGCTTTAGCGCCCTCCGACCCTGAAGCCCAACGACGAGAGGCTCAAGAAGCCGCCCTCCTTTCGCTCAAAATCTGCGACCCCGCCTGTGGATCGGGTCATTTCCTGTTGGCGGCGGCGCGACGGATTGGGAAGGAGTTGGCGCGGGTGCGGACGGGGGAGATGCAACCGGGGCCGGAGGCGTTGCGGCGGGCGATTCGGGATGTGATTCAAAATTGTATCTATGGGGTGGACCTCAATCCGTTGGCGGTGGATTTGTGTAAGGTGGCGTTGTGGATTGAGGGGTTTTGTGGGGGGGTGCCGTTGAATTTTTTGGATCACCGGATTAAGTGTGGCAATTCGTTGGTGGGGGTGTTTGATCTGGCGGTGCTGAAGGAGGGGATTCCGGATGGGGCGTATCAGCCGGTGACGGGGGATGATAAGAAGTTGGCGAGTGCTCGCAAGAAGGATAATAAGGCGGAACGATCGGGCCAACAATCGCTGTTTAGGCAATGGGATTATGAATCCAGCCAAGCTGAGTTTGCGGCGCAATGGCTGGCGTTGGCTGCGATTCCGGAGGAGACGACTGACCAGGTGCGCCAAAAGCAATCCCAATACAAGGCGAGTCGGGAAGCGGCGCATTGGTGGAATAATCGCTCGGCTTGTAATCTCTGGACGGCGGCGTTTTTTATGCCGATTACAGCGGCGGGGTTGGCGTTATTGCCGACCAGTGCGGCGTTGGCGCGGTTGATGCGGGAGGCGAAGGAGCGGCCAGGGCATCGGGTGACGGTATCGGCGATGGTGGCGGCGGCGAATCGGTTGGCAGATGAGTTGCGGTTTTTTCATTGGCCGTTGGAGTTTCCGGAGGTGTTTGAGCAGGGCGGGTTTGATTGCATTTTGGGGAATCCCCCGTGGGAGCGGATCAAGCTGCAAGAGAAGGAGTTTTTTGCGTCACGGGATTATGAGATTGCGACGGCGCAGAATAAGGCGGCACGGGAAAAGTTGATTAAGACGTTGCCGGAACGAAAGCCGGAGTTGGCGGCGGCGTGGCAACGGGCGAAGCAGGAAGCGGAAAATCAAGGGGTGTTTATCCGGGAGTCGAGGCGGTTTTTGTTGACTTCGCGGGGGGATATTAATACCTATGCAGTGTTTTCAGAATTAGCCAGGAAGTTGATTGCAGGGCAGGGGAGAGCCGGGATTATTGTGCCGACGGGGATTGCGACGGATGATACCTGTAAACACTTTTTTAGTTCAGTATCCCAAGGACAAAATTTAGCTAGTCTCTTCGACTTTGAAAATCGTGAGAACATTTTCCCTGGTGTAGGACATGGACGTTATAAATTTTCTATGTTGACATTATTAGCTCAAAAATCACCTAATCCTGACTTTTCCTTCTTCCTAACGAAACCCGCTCAAGTTGGGGAGGCTCAAAGAGTTTTTAAGTTATCTGCTGATGACAGAAGTGTTGAATCTTAAGATTTTATTTTCTAAAAATAGACACACTAATCC
>JBBILC010000113.1:0-18196 GCA_037445115.1 Coleofasciculaceae cyanobacterium bin_20 | reverse complement strand
TGGGGAGGGAGTAGGGAGTAGGGGGGAGTTTTGAATTTTGAATTAATCAATTCGCTCCGTGCTGTTGAATCACCGTCCAAGCCCGCAGGACTTCGGCAACAGTCCAGGCTTGGGCAATACAGCCGTGGGGGGTCATGGGCGCATCTCCGTCAAAGATTTCACTGAAACTGCCTATGCCGTGGGCCGTTAGGTGATAGGCCATCGGTTCCAGAAATTCGCGGGCTTGGGCCGGATTTTGGAACACCCGCAGGTGGGCAACGACAAAGGGACCCAAAAGCCAACCCCAAACCGTACCCTGGTGATAGGCGGCATCCCGTTGCTGGACTGGGCCGCCGTAGTGGCCCTGGTATTGGGGGTCGCTGGGGGCCAGTGATCGTAGCCCGTGGGAGGTCAGTAGCTCCCGGCCACACACCTCAACAACTTGACGCTGTTGCTCTGGGGTGAGAGGGCTATCCGTCAGGGCAACAGCCAACAGTTGGTTAGGGCGCAGAGCCGCATCCGGACCGTTCGGACCGTCCAGAACATCGTAGCAGTAGCCAGCCGTTTCATTCCAGAAGCGGGAAAAGCGGGCCGCTGCCCGATCGGCCATCGCCTCATATTCCTGATAGGGCTTGCCAATCACACGGGCAAACTGGGCCAGGGCACGGAGAGCGTTGTACCAGAGGGCATTGACTTCCACTGGTTTGCCAATGCGCGGCGTGGCGACCCAATCCTCCACTTTGGCATCCATCCAGGTTAGCTGCACCCCCGGTTCACCTGCATAGAGGAGACCATCACTGGGGTCGAGGTGAATTTCATAACGGGTGCCACGACAATGCCAATCAACAATATCCGCGAGGACCGGAAAGAGTTCGCGCAGGAGAGCGTCATCATGGGTAGCGCGATAGTAGGCACGGATGGCCTCGAAGTACCATAGCGTCGCATCAACCGTGTTGTATTCAGGCTGTTCGCCCGCATCCGGGAAGCGATTGGGCACCATCCCCTGATCAATGTAGTCGGCAAACGTTTGCAGAATCGCCCGCGCAATTTCCGGACGTCCGGTGGCCAGGGTCAATCCCGGTAGGCTGATCATGGTGTCGCGCCCCCAGTCACTAAACCAGGGATACCCGGCGATGATGGTTTTCCCCGATGGCCGCTTCACCGTGCTGCGGCTGACGATAAATTGATCTGCCGCCAGGATTAGGTGTTGTACCCAGGCGGGTGTCCCCTCAAAATCGGTACGGTGATCAGCTTTCCAGATATTGATGAGTTTGCGTTCATACGCATACCGCTGTTGCAGAGCGACTTCGCCCACGAGGTTGGGGCTGCTCTGGGTACTGGCGACTAAGGTGAGGGATTGCCCTGGAGTGAGGGTCATCATCATTGTGGCGGCGTGAAGGTGGTCGTCGCGATCGCCCAAACCCCGATCGCGCTCCCGTGCGAGATCAAAGCCGTAATACCAATCGTGGGCCGTTGTACTTTCGGCATCCTGGCTGAGGAGATAGAAGGGTGTTGCTTCCGAATAGGCTTGGACCTTAATGCCTTTGGGAATTGCGGTGACCTGCATATGCCAGCCCCAGCCTTGGGTATGGTGGTGGTGGTTGCGGTAGTTGACCAGGACCTTGAGCCATAGGGTGAGGGGTTGGGTGCCCCGGTGTAGGTGGTATTGGACATAGGTGGTGTTGGCCCCTGGCTGCATCCAGATCCGTTTTTCCAGCAGGGCATCGGCGATCGCATAGCTCCAGACGGGGACCGTTCCCTCCAGGCGAAACCGTTCAATGTGGCGATACCCTGCGGGATTAACCAGGCCATTGCGCCAGCGATGGGTGGACAGGGGATAGATCTTGCCGTTGTAGTGGGCGGTTTCATCCAGAGTGCTGACCAGGAGGGTGCGCCCCACCGGCGGATCGAGGGCAGCGACCAAGAGGCCGTGGTAACGACGGGTGAGCAACCCAGCCACCGTTCCTGAGGCGTAGCCGCCAATGCCATTGGTGACCAGCCATTCCCGGGTTTCGGCGGTTTCCAGGTAGCCGCACAGGTCGCGTCCAAATTCGATCGCCATGAATCCTATCCCAGTCTTACGTTTAGTATAAACCTTTACATGAGGAGAGACCCGGAGAGAGACCTCGGAGGTTTTTTGAAAACCTCCGAGGTCTTTTGGTTAAGACCCATGATGCATCCGCCCCATTGGATGGCGATCGCCGAACCAGGTCATCAACCAGGTTTGCATCTGGTGAATTTCCTGGCGCTGACTGGTGGCAATGTTCTGGGCAAAGGGCTGGACAGGCGGATGCTGGACCAGATTATGATTCAGGAGCATTTGTGACATCATCACGGCTCCCATGTGGTGCCCAATCATGTCTTGCAGAAAGGTTTGATCCAGGGCATCACCATTCAGTTGACTGAGATCGCGCATCATGGGCCGATAGGCAACGCTGCGATCCTGTCCCGGATACCACTCATTAAGCCAAGCCTCCATTTGCTCAATTTCAGCACTTTGGACCTTAATAATTGTTTGCGCAAACTGCTTCATCTCCGGGCGCTGACTGCGGGCCAGAATGATCTGGGCTGTCGCGATCGCCTCTTGATGGTGGGGAATCATCTGGGCCAGATAGTCAAATTCACTATTCACCATCATGGAATGATGCATTCCACCCGTGGGCGGCACTTGCGTCACTGGTGTCTCTGGTTGATTTCGCAAGGGACGGGCTAGCGCTAAGGTGGCCGTGAGTCCAATCGCGGCGATCGCCCCTAGGACTACCGCTTTATTTTTCATGATTAAAACCTCAATGCCTTCAACTTTGACTATGCGCTAAAAATTTGAAGATGGGATGAAACTTAATCTTGCCAGTTGTCGTGTGGGCTTTAGCTTGCAACGACTTTAGTCGTTACGACTAACCTTGCGAAACTTTATGTTTAATGTACTCGTAGATCGCGAGCATGACACGCCAAAAGCTTTAGCGCTCCAACTGATGTGAGATCGCCGACTCCCAGCGATCGGCCAACGCGGTCACTGATACCTCAACCAGGAGCAGGTTCTCCTGACTCTGAATCCGAAGTTGAGCATTGGTCACGTCAGCGGCTAGTGGCTGTACCGTCCCTAGCCATTGCCAATCATCAGGGGGCAGGTGGGCGGTTAAGTAGGCTTCCCAATCAGCCTGGTCCGGCTCCGCGATCGCAACAAGAATCCGTGCGCCCCCTTCCCCAAACAAGAGGGTGTCCCAGCGGTGCAGGGGGGCATCACTGGGGATATCGAGGTGGATCGTTGCTCCCCGTTGCCCTGCAATACAGGCTTCGGCCAAGGCGACGGCAATCCCCCCCTCGGCACAGTCATGGGCCGATCGCACCCAACCCTGGCGAATCCCGGCGCGACACACGGCCTGTACCCGGCGTTCCCGCTCAAAATCCACGATCGGGGGCTGTCCGGCAACGGTGTCATGAACCACCGCCAAATACTCGGACCCACCGAGGGTCACCTGGGGGGAGGGGGGCGCGTCCAAGCGCTGGCCCAAGAGGTAAATGCGATCGCCTTCCCCCTGCCAACCCTGACCACAGATGTGTTGCAAATCCGCAATTAACCCGACCATGCCGACAACGGGAGTGGGATAAATCGGTTGCGGGGTACCGTCGCTGTCTAGGGTTTCGTTGTAGAGCGAGACATTGCCGCCGGTCACTGGCGTTTGGAAGGCACGACAGGCTTCGGCAAGGCCCCGGCAAGCTTCCGCCAATTGCCAGTAGCCGATCGGCTTTTCGGGACTGCCAAAGTTCAGGTTATCCGTGACCGCCAGGGGTTCGGCCCCCACACAACTGAGATTGCGGGCAGCTTCCGCCACCACGGCCTTGGCCCCCTCGTAGGGATTGAGATAGACATAGCGGGCGTTACAGTCCACCGTGGCCGCTACCCCTTTGCGGGTTGGTGAGGGGGTCCCCTGGAGTTCTTGACCTTGGGGTCGCAGGCGCACGACCGCCGCATCCGCGCCACCGGGGAGGATTACCGTATTGTTCTGGACCTGGTGATCGTATTGGCGATAGATCCAGCGTTTAGAGGCGATCGTCGGACTTTCCAGTAATTGCAATAGGATCGCATTCCAACTGTGAGGGGTGTCTGGCTCACTGGGTAGGGTAATCCCCTGGCGATCGCAGGGAGGCAGTTGGGAGTCCTGCCATTGCCATGCCTGTTGGGCGTAGGCGGGGGGTTCGGCCAGCAATTCCCGGTGATAAATGGGCGTATTTTCCGCGAGGGCGAGGGCAGGGATTTCGGCGGCAATGCCCCCCTGGAACCGAATGCGCACGATCGGTTCGGCGATCACGCTCCCGGCCACAACTGCATGGAGACCCCAGCGTTGGAAGATTTCGATTAACTCAGCTTCCCGTCCCGCTTGGGCGACAAAGAGCATCCGTTCCTGGGACTCGGAAAGCAGGTACTCGTAGGGCACCATCCCCGTTTCCCGCACGGGAATTTTATCCAGATCCAGGTCAATCCCCAGTCCCCCCTTCGCCGCCATTTCCGAGGTGGAGCAGGTAATCCCCGCTGCGCCCATGTCCTGGGCGGCCACCACCGCTCCAGTCTTAAAGGCTTCCAGGCAAGCTTCAATCAGGGATTTTTCCAGGAAGGGATCGCCAACTTGGACCGCTGGCCGATCGTCCATCGAAGCATCCGTCAATTCCGCACTGGCAAAGCTGGCTCCGCCCATGCCATCCCGCCCGGTGGTAGACCCCACATAGAGCACCGGATTACCCACGCCAGCGGCTCCGGATTTGACAATTTCCGGCGTTTCCATCAACCCCAAGGCCATGACATTGACCAGGGGATTGCCGCTATAGGCGCGATCGAAATACACCTCGCCCCCCACTGTGGGTACACCCACGCAGTTCCCGTAATGACTAATTCCGGCGACCACCCCCTGAAAAATCCGGCGATTGCGGGCATCATCGAGGGGACCAAAGCGCAGGGCATTTAACAGGGCGATCGGGCGGGCACCCATCGTGAAAATATCCCGCAGAATACCCCCAACCCCGGTTGCGGCTCCCTGGAACGGCTCGATCGCTGAGGGATGGTTATGGGACTCAATCTTAAAAGCCAACCGTAACCCATCCCCCAGATCCACCACGCCGGCATTTTCCCCTGGCCCCACGAGAATGCGATCGCCCTCGGTGGGAAACTGTTTAAGCAAGGGGCGGGAATTTTTATAGCAGCAGTGTTCCGACCACATCACCCCAAACATCCCCAGTTCCGCCCGGTTCGGATGCCGTCCCAGCCGTTGGACAATATCTTCGTACTCGTCTGGCTTTAAGCCTTCAGCCGCGATCGCGGTGGGGGAGCAGGGGGGATTGGAAAGGGCTGTCATCGTTTTTGCGGTTTTCGCGAGAGGAGCAACTGGGCCGGGAGCCACGGGGCGGAAATTCCCCCCAGCAAGGACACTGTAATGAGGATAGTGCAATCCTGCCGGTCGATCGGCAGACGCGGGCTTAAAGATTTATGCGATTTCTGTCCGGTTTTAGGGGCAACCTAGGGTCAGGTCTTCAGCTAGGGAGGACGGTATGGACGATCCGGAATGGGTCAATCACCAGAGTGCTAACCCGGAGTATTTCCTCTTTGCACTCAAGCAGGCCCGCCAAGGCCAGCCCCAGTATCTCACCCAGGCATTGAATGCGCGGTTGAATGATCCTCAGCTTGAGGTGGGCACCCGGTGGCACCAGGAGCAGTTGCAAATCTGGCTCGATGCCGATCGCGTGCCCACGGCGGCGATCGCGGTGCCCAAACTGACGGCCCTCCTGCGGGAGCTACGGTTACCGGGCGTGGACCAGGTGCAGATTCGGGGCATCCGGCGCGGGGCAAAGACGATGACGATCGTCTGGAGTGAAACGGTGACTGTCCGACAGGCGACGGGGGCAGCTTGGGATCGGTTTAGTTTTGAACATCCCTGGATTAATCGGGCCGCTCTACCCGTGGCTTCGCTACTGGCGGTGATCTTAAATGCCAGTTTTGTCTCTTTTTTCCTGTTGCCACTCCATATCTGGATTCATGAATTCGGCCATGCCACCGTTGCCTGGCTCAGTGGCCGACGGGCGTTACCGTTGCCCTTTGGCTGGACCAGTTGGAGTGAGCAGCGATCGCTGTTTGTCTACCTGGGGATTGTGTTCCTGCTGGGGCTGATGGCCCATGCGGGCTGGCGGGAGAAATTGCGCTGGCCGATGATTTTGGCGGGGGGCATTGCGCTCCTTCAGTTCGTGATGACCTGGCTGCTTCCCCAATCCGTGATTGAATGCTGGCTCGTTTTTGGCGGCATTGGCGGTGAATTTTACCTGAGTACGCTGGTGATGATTGCGTTTTATATGCGCCTGCCCGATCGCTGGCGGTGGGATTTTTGGCGCTATGTGGCCCTGGTAATTGCCGCCAGTTCCTTTTGGAAAAATTTTGGGTTTTGGCATCAGATCAAACGCGGTCAGGCAGAGATTCCCTGGGGTAGCCTTCTGGGTGGGGAGGGGGATGCCGGGGGGGATATGGATCGGCTAGTGTATGACTTCGGCTGGAGTCCAGACCAAATTATTCAGACCTATAGCCAGTTGGGCAATCTTTGTTTGCTGATCCTGGTGGGTGTTTACCTTGCGATCGGAGTCCGGATCTATGCCCAGCGGTGGCCTAGGATACACCAGCGGCTTTGAACAAGCCATTTGACCAAGCCAGACGTGTGGGGCCGGGGGCGGGGGCACCAGCGCTGTCCTGAAACCTCAGT
Organism: Coleofasciculaceae cyanobacterium bin_20; assembly: GCA_037445115.1. Classification (GTDB taxonomy): domain Bacteria; phylum Cyanobacteriota; class Cyanobacteriia; order B231; family B231; genus Trichothermofontia. The sequence goes on along the minus strand of JBBILC010000113.1, from coordinate 11,480 downwards.
AACCAGAGAAAGGGGGTAAGTCAACGGCTAACCGTGGCCGACAAATTGAATGATTAAGTCAATACCCTAATAAATACCCCCATAATGAAGAATGAGCACAATAGAAGGGGCAGCAAACAAGCGTCCTTAACGCTATTTAATATTGTTTTTTATGTATGGTAGCGATTGATTTTAAGGTTCTAGACACTCCCTATGCCGGTACAGAGATGAAAAAAATTCTGGTCATCGAGCCGGAGAAGTCACTGCAACGGAATATCCTCACCCTGGTGGAAACGGAGGGGTTTTATGGTTTAGCGGCGACGGATGGGCAACGGGGGTTACAACTGGCTTTTGCCCAAACCCCCGATCTCATTCTGTGTGATACAAAGGTGCCAAAGCTCGATGGCTTGAGCATCCTCCAAAGCCTGAAGTATGACCCGGCAATGGCCCAGATCCCGTTTTTGCTGATGACGGAAAAGGGCGATCGCACCGCCCAGCAGCGAGCGCTGGCCCTAGGAGCCAGTTATGCCCTGTCGAAACCGCTTAAGATGGCCAGTCTGCGGGATACGATCACCCGCTACCTTGGTGCCGCCGCTCCCCAGCCGTTCCCTATCTCAACACCGGTTATACCCTTTTCACCTGCTTTAGAATTGCTACAGCAGTTTTTTGATAGCGCCTCAGCCGCGATCGTGGGGTTAGCGCTATTCGATCCCCATCTCCGCTTTGTGGCCATCAATGAAGCTTTTGCCCAGTTGAACGGCTATCCGATGGCTACCTATATCGGTCGCACGTTTGGCGAGGTACTGCCCACCGTTGCCCCGATCGTCGAACCCATCCTGCAACGAATTTTCCAGACGGGGCAGCCCATCCTCAAATTCAAGCTCAGTGGTACGATTCCCAGCCAACCGGCGCAACTCCGCCATTGGTTAGTCTCCTATGTGCCGATCGTGCCCCAACCGAATCAGGAGCCTAGCTATGTGGCAGCGATCGTGGTGGAAATTGAACCAACTGATCGAGGTTACGATCCGAATTGCGCCATTTAGCTATTGAATTTAACTGCTGGCTCAAGCAGAGCTATCGCTAGCGGGGATGCGGTCCTCCTAAAACTTTAAGGTTGAAGTCGGGGGGGATGCGATCTGTGGAATGAGGAAATTAATCTGAGCGAGTATGGGCTTTGGCAAAACGGGGTGACGCTACGGGATAAGAGGTGGGGTAGCGCTAACCGACCAGACTGACTACATCTCCCAGCCAATTCAGGCACTGCGGTTGGCTTCCGCTTGGAGCCAGGGATCGACCAGTTGCCCATCTCGACGGCGAAGTTCTACTGTAAGGGCGATAGTGTGACCGGAGCCAGGGGGGGCAGGCGCTTGATGGATAATGTCTCGTAGGCATTAGGGTCTTCATTATGCTCCCGGAGCCAATCCTGGACCTTGGTGGTCAGAAAAAATGACTGCCCTTCCTCGAACATGCGGGTAAGCTGCATCTGCAATGTGTAGGGATTAATGCGCGGCATGGGGGGGATAGGGTTGGTTAGGGATTCTGTTTTTAAGTTAGAGATGATGGTGATACAACCCAATCAGCCTAGAATATTCGGAACGCTAGTAGGCTGCTGGCATCTTAGGGCTTCAACACTTCTAAAATTTGATTATCAAATTTGATCGCCAATCACCAATTTGAAAAGGGCATCTCGAATAAATACCCATTTTCGCAGCCGTGCCCACGAAATTACGCAGGGTTGAGGCGAGCGACTCTGCCGCCCACCCCAATTAATCAGAGGTTTGCAAAAGTGATTCGGCTGAGGGAGTTAACCTTGATCGCGCGTGCGCGAGGAACGGAATCGGCGCTTTTTCCGTCTGGCCAAGGCTTTGCGTTTAGCTTTTTGTAAAGGGGTTTCAAAATGGCGATTTTTCTTCATATCAGCGAAAATATCTGCCTTGGAAACCTGACGTTTGAAGCGACGTAAAGCCGATTCAATCCCTTCATTCTCACCCAAAATCACTTGCGCCATGCTGCATACTCCATCGATAAATAAAAAGTGCAAAAGTCAGAGACTTAGGTACTGGTTCGACACCCCACTCTCCGACTTTTGAGGGGCCTTCGCCGCAATATTCTGTGCCTGCAATGGCCTTTAGTAGCGACGCCCGCCGCTATTACCACCAGGGCGACGTTGGCCACCACCGCCACCGCCCCGATTACCAGAGGGTGCCCGTTCTTCACGGGGACGCGCCTTGTTCACCTTCAGATCGCGACCCATCCATTCCGCCCCATCTAGAGCATCGATCGCCGCGTCTTCCTCGGCTTCTGAGGACATTTCGATAAAGCCAAAACCCCGCATCCGGCCCGTTTCTCGATCCACCGGCAGTTGGACGCGACTCACGGTACCGTATTCAGCAAAGACCTCCTTAACGGCCTCTTCGTCTACCTGATACGGCAGGTTACCAATATAGATCGACATGAACTACTCCATGCAAACAGTGTAGAGAACTCAATGAATCAATCGGGGAGTTGTCCGTCAACCTAGAACCTAGTGAACCTGCAACTGAACACCGATATGAAGTCTCAGATTCTATCCTAACGTAGATCGCCCGCAGTTACGAGAAAAGATCCTGAAGGTTCGGGACCACTGACGTGAGGCGGTGATTGCGATCGAGCAGGTATGAGCCTGACAAAAATTCTGAAGGCTTGGGGCCACCATCCGATGGGTGTTGTTTGTGCCTAGCCTAAAAAGAGTTGATAAGCAGGATTTTGGCTTTCATCCCAGTAGCGATATCCCAAGCTGTCAAGAAACGTTTGCCACTCAGACATTTCGTGGGCAGGGACCTGCATCCCAACGACAATCCGGCCATAGTCTGCCCCGTTATTGCGGTAGTGGAACAGGCTAATATTCCAATCTGGACTCATGGAGGTGACAAACTTCATCAAAGCACCCGGACGTTCGGGAAACTCGAACCGATAGAGCAATTCATCGTGGGCAAGGGGGGAGTGGCCACCGACCATGTGGCGGAGGTGGAGTTTCGTGAGTTCATCATCGGTTAAATCTAAAGTCCGAAAACCACAGGCTTCAAAGGTTTGGGCCATGTTGGCGGCATCGGCTCGGTCCTTGATTTGCAGCCCGACAAAAATGTGAGCTTCCTGGCGATCGGCAATGCGGTAATTAAATTCCGTCAGGTTGCGCCGTCCAATGCACTGGCAAAACTGGCGCAGGCTACCGGGACCTTCGGGAATCGTCACGGCAAAAATGGCCTCCCGTTGTTCCCCTAGCTCGGCCCGTTCGGCCACAAAGCGCAAGCGATCGAAGTTCATATTAGCCCCACTAGCCACCGCCACCAGGGTTTGCCCCTGGATCTGTTCCCGTTCCACGTAGGCTTTCGCCCCGGCGATCGCCAAAGCCCCAGCGGGTTCCAAAATCGATCGCGTGTCCTCAAACACATCTTTAATCGCGGCACAGGTGGCATCCGTATCCACGAGGATGACCTCATCCACATACTGCTGGCAGAGGCGAAAGGTTTCTTCCCCTACCTGACGCACGGCCACCCCATCGGCAAACAACCCCACCTGGGATAGGTGTACCCGCTCCCCCGCCTGGAGTGATCGGGCCATTGCATCGGCATCTACGGGTTCCACGCCAATGATCTTGATCTCCGGTCGCAGTCGTTTGATATAGGCCCCAATGCCGGAGATGAGGCCCCCGCCGCCGATCGCCACAAAGACTGCGTGGATGGGCTGTTGATATTGGCGCAGGATTTCCATGCCGATCGTCCCCTGACCGGCAATCACATCCGGATCATCAAAGGGATGGATAAAGGTCAACGCCTTTTCTGCTGCCAACTGACGGGCATGGGCACAGGCATCATCATAGGTGTCGCCCTCCAGGACTACCACCCCACCCCGCGCACGCACCGCATCAATTTTGACCTGGGGCGTGGTCACGGGCATAACAATAATCGCCCGGGTCCCCAACTGACGGGCAGCCAGGGCAACACCTTGGGCATGGTTCCCGGCTGAAGCAGCAATGACCCCCTGGGCCAAGCGATCGGAGGGCAGTTGCACCATTTTGTTGTAGGCACCCCGTAACTTAAACGAAAAGACCGATTGCATATCTTCGCGTTTGAGGAGGAGCTGGTTCTGGAGGCGGGCTGAGAGGTTAGACGCCACGTCTAAGGGCGTTTCCTGGGCCACATCATAGACGCGGGCCGTGAGGATTTGGACCAGATAGTCGCAATACATGGGATCTCAGGGGGGGGATTTGGGGGGAGGGCGCAATGGGGGCTGTTCGTCAATTTTAGATCCCTGAGCGCACCCAAAATTGGGTTGAGTACTCCGCATCGGTTAGTTCAACCAACCTAATGTTTTACGGCGGTGGCAGGGTTTTATGGTGGTGGCAGGCGAGACGCCTACCCCGCACCAAGTTCGACTAACCCGGCGTTGTGTGATCGCGGCAGGCGAGACGCCTACCCCACAATTGAATTGAAATAAATGCTTGAAATAAATTTCAAGGATCACCAATCCCAGAGGACGGGTACTAGCCACTGGCCCATCGGCGATTAGGGTTGACCGACCCGCGCATCGCCGTGCCACTCCAGGGTATCCCCCATGTGATCGCCCGTGTGGTAGGCCGCCAGGAGGACTTCGCTGGTTTTACCCCAGGCAATATTTCCCGCAGCATCCAGGCCGATCGCACCCAAATCCCGCTGGCGTTGCTGGGCTTCCTGAAAGGAGCGATCGAAGGCGTCGTATAGAGATAAGCCGTCGGTGACCCGTACCACAATCCGGGCGGCGAGGGCCTCATCCACAATGTCTTCCCCAATCCCCGTACAACTAATGCCTGCCTGGGCGGTGGCATAGTTCCCGGCGGGCATGGCGGAATCGCTCACCCGGCCAATGCGCTCAAAGCCCTTACCCCCAGTGGAAGTCCCCGCCGCTAGGTGTCCCTGTTGATCTAGGGCGACGACGCCGATCGTGCCATAGCCTCCCGCTGACGAACCTTCCCCAGCGGCAACCACATCAGCCATCGATCGCTGGAAGTTATTCTGCCGATCCTGGAGCCATTCCTGGAGGCGTTGTTCCGTGAGGGGTTGGTAGGGGGGGATCTGTAGTTCCCGCACAAGTTCCAGTGCCCCGCAGTCCGAAAGGATGCGATCGGGCTGTTGTTGCAGGAATGCAGCTAATTGGATCGGATTTTGCACCCGCATAACATTAATCACGCCGCTAAAGCGTTGGGCTGTCCCTGCCATCAGCGAGGCGCTCATGCGAATCTGCCCATCCGATTGCAGGACAGAACCCGTACCCGCATTGAAGCGCGGATCATCCTCCAGCAGTTGACAGCCCTGAATGACGGCTTCCTGGGCACTGTGGCCCGCTTGGAGAGAGCCGTAAACAACTTCCAGAATGTGGAACAGCGATTGTCGGACAGCCTCGACGCCGCCCTTCCCCTTCAGAGAACTACCAGCACCGCCATGAATAATGAGTTTGGGTTGCATCCCTGCCCCTGGGTTGATTGTCATTAGTTGATTGTCAGTCGTCACCATTTTAGGCACATTCGGGACAGGCGGTCTCTTCCATATTCGGGTTAGCCCTAGTGTTCCGTCCGAAGCAAGGGAGCAGCGATCGCCCATCCGGGATGGGCTAGGTTTGGTTAAAAACTTGTTAAGCCAGGCCGCTTTTCCCGATTCTGCCCTTACCGTAGAAGGCGAGATACCTCCTAACTGCGTCTTTTAGCCCTGGATCGCGTCTGCGGGAAACACAGGGCTTCTGTTTTTGTTAAGGGACTTTGCGAAGGGACTTTGCGAAGGGGTGGGCAGTGATGATACTGTCCCTCGTCGCGGGCTGGTTTAATTCGTACCATGACCGACTTGTGCCATTATCAACATCTTTAAGGATGGTCACACGATCACCCCAGTCTTAAGAAAGGTTTTTAAATATAAAACTTGATTGCAGGAATGCGCCCGGCAGTTCAGGAAGAATGACGGGGAGTGGTAGGCTATCTGCCATTAGCTTGGTAAAAATCTAGACTCAGTTTTTCTTAAGAACTATGTACGATCGCCCCCCGCGCAAACTCTCCCTGGAAGCGGCTGTCACGGCGGCCCTCGGTGCTGGTGTTGTGACCTCTTTTGCCGTCAGCCAGGGTCAGCATCCCCTCTTGGCCCTAGGGATTACGGCATTTGCAATGGTGGCAGCGTTGGTGGTCGATCGCTATCTCTAACGGACCACCTGGGAATGGGAAGATCACTGGCTGGGGCCAGACGCTCTGCCTTAGATAACACGAAGGCGCGAAGACACAAAGACAGAAAGAATTGCAGATTAAAAGCCCATCGCAGTGGCAATTGCCTTAATGTCGGGGGCGATGCCCTGGCGCATGGGGTTTTGGCAGTGATCAATCGCTGTCGTGGGGTCCTTCAGGCCATTACCCGTTAAAACACACACCACCCGTGCCCCCGTGGGCACCTGGTCTTTGACCTTCAGCAAGCCAGCGACCGAGGCCGCACTGGCTGGTTCGCAGAAAACCCCTTCCTGGGACGCTAATAACCGATAGGCGGCAAGAATTTCCGCATCGGTCACGATTTCAAATCGCCCCTGGCTGGCATCCCGTGCCGCGATCGCCTTCTCCCAACTGGCGGGGTTGCCAATGCGAATAGCTGTCGCGATCGTCTCTGGATGCGCCACCACTTGGCCCGTGACCAGGGGAGCCGCGCCAGCGGCCTGGAAGCCCATCATCCGGGGGAGGGTTTGGCAGTGTCCAGCCTGGTGGTATTGCGTAAAGCCCATCCAGTAGGCGGAAATATTGCCCGCATTGCCCACGGGGATACACAGCCAATCGGGGGCATCCCCCAAAACATCCACAACTTCAAACGCCCCAGTTTTCTGCCCCTCTAGGCGGTAAGGGTTCACGGAATTAACCAGGGTGACGGGGTAGTGGTCCGCGATCGCCCGCACGGCCTCTAATGCCTGATCAAAATTGCCCTGGATCGCCAGTACTTGGGCACCGTAGAGTAAGGCTTGGGCCAGCTTCCCCGCCGCCACATAGCCATCGGGAATCACCACAAAAGCCCGCATCCCCGCCCGTGCCGCGTAGGCCGCCGCCGAAGCCGATGTATTCCCCGTACTGGCACACACCACTGCTTCGGCTCCGGCTTCCTTGGCCTTAGAGATCGCCATTGTCATCCCCCGATCCTTGAAGCTGCCGGTCGGGTTCAGGCCGTCATATTTCACCCAGACCTGCACTTGCCGTCCAATCTGGGCCGCGATCGCGGGAGCCGGAATCAGCGGCGTATTCCCCTCGTGGAGGGTAATGACAGGCGTGGCCTCCGTCACCGATAGATAATCGCGATAGGCCGTAATCAAACCGGGCCAACCAGCGGTGGCAGACATGGCAGGGAGAGTGGATAGGACGGTCACAGATCTTGATATGCCCAAAGTACAGACTTTCCATTGTAGGGGATAAGTGCCAGGGAAGTATCAGCCCTGCCTGGGTCTCTGGGGCGGCCTTGGCCTGTCGATGCCTTCCTGCCAGTTCCCTAGGTCGTGCCCGCATTAGGGGGAGTTGGGGGCACGGGTCAAGCTCAACAGTTGGGGTGGCTGTCTCTGGCGTGGCGATCGTGGTGGAACGGTGCTAGCTAGGTCTGCCCTTCCCCCCGGCGTGACAACTGGCTTAGCCACTTGAACGGTCTTGCCCAAACTCAAAACGGGACACGCGGTTGCCGATAGTTTGAGATATTGCCAGCATTCATCAGGGGTTAATTGCCGTAGGGAGCGATCGCGGGCAAGGTCCAACAGACTTTCCCAACTGGCTGTCCAGGAGGTGACGTGCCCATCCGATTGCAAGGTGGTTAGATAGCGGCCATCGGGACTTTGCAGCACCTGCTGGATCAGTGGCGGCGGTAAGGTCCCATCCGACCTAGCCGCATCGGCAATAAATGCGAGCAGTTGCCCCTGCTCAATCCCCGTCTTGGCATCCCAGAATTGGATCATCCCATTCGCTTGGGTGGTAATCAGCACACGACCGGTTGGACTGTATTGCACATCCACGACGGGTGTATCGAGTTGTTGGAGCACATCGGGTGTCCCCATCCGGGTCAGAGATACGGTTGCCAGGGTGCCATCCTGTCCGGCAAACACCAGGGTACGGTCGTTAGGGCTGAACCCGATCGCGGTCACACTAGCACTATGGGACCAGCGCTGCACTAGCGCTCCCGTATTGACCTGCCACAGGGCGATTGTGTGATCCCAACTACTGGTCACCACTTGCCAACCATCGTGGCTAAAGCGGGCCTGGGTGATCGCCCCTTGGTGGCCCTGAAGCACTTGCACCTGCTCCCCCGTGCCCAAATCCCATATCAATACGCGATCGTGGTCAATCCCCAAAAGACGATTGCTCAACGGACTAAAGGCTAACTGCCCTACCCGTCCCGTCTGGGGTAGCGAGTGGACCAGTTCAAAGGTCTGATCTGGCTGCAAGCGGTAGATATTCACCCGCCCGGACAATTGGGTTGTAGCGAGCCACCGCCCCTCTGGACTGAGGGCAAACCCCGTGAGGGGGTCCGAGTTGTCTATCTTCGGGTTGGCAAGTGGTGTTGTCGCCAAGGGGTTTTTTGGGGCAGTTACCCGTGTGGATACTGGAGACCGCGATCGCGCCGAGGGCTGACGAAGGTCGGAAGCCGCCGGTAGCGGTAGCCAAAAGGGGTGTTTTAATGCCGCTCCCGTCTGGAGATCCCAATACTGGATCTGACCATTACGGGTCGCAGTGACCAACACTTGGGGCCGTGCGGCTGGCGCAGAGGGAAGCCGGAGCGTCGTTGTTGGCCAGAAATCGGCCTCCGGTTGCACAAATGCAGCCCAACTGACGGGTTGGGTCAAGTCTTGTAACGGCGGTAATTCACCCCTCTGGGCCATCAGCGTTTGGAGCCGTTGTAATGCACTACGCAGACTGGCCTGGGCTTCGGGGGTTCGCCAATCCTGTTCGATCGCCAGTCGGCTAATCAAGAGGGCTGAGGTAGGGTCTTGTTGCGCATCTTGCAGAATGGTCTGGGAGATGGCTGCCCGTTCGCGGGAGCGAGCCACCCGCAACTGCTGTTCCGCCAACACTTGGGAGCGATATTGGCCAATCCCTGCCCCTAGGGCCAACAGGAGGACGAGGGGAACGATCGCCCGTAGCCGTCGGGTTTGTCGCCGTAGGCGCTGCTGTTCCCGATGGCTCAGGGCAATATAGCGTTGGGCTAAGGGCGAGAAGTCGTCAGGGTAGCGTTCATAGTGACGGGTAGCGGCGGTGAGCAGATCCCCCCGGAGCCAGTGTTCCTGGGAAGGCAAATTCAAAAAACTAGGGGGGGCTTGGGTCGTCCAGGCCGTGCCATCGGGATGGTTGAGGGCGGTGGGTGTGTGCTGCCATTCCTGGGCAGCTTGCTCAACCTGCTGCTGCAAGTGGAGGATGTCCCGGCGCTCAGCCAGCCAAGTCTGCATCAGCGGCCAAGACCGCACCAGATCGGGATGGCTGATTTCCACATACTGTTGCTGGATCACAAACAATCGCGCCGCCACCAGGGTTTCCAACACCTGTAGCGCTTGGGGGTAAGTCTGCACCCGTGCCAAGAGATCGGCTTTCGGCACTCGACGCGGCATCGCCTCCTGGCGCGGCTGAAGATGGATAAGCGCCAGAAACAGCCGTTGGGCGATCGCCTGTTCAGCGGGAGGTAAAGCCGCCAAGACCCCATCGGCATGACGGTGGATTAACCCCCGGACGCCGTCAAAATGGGCATAGGTGCCGACAGTCAGAATTGAGGGGCGAGTGCCGGTCTCGCCTTGCTGCCGTTGCCACAGTTCCCGTAACACCATCTGGAGCAAGGGTAGGGCTGCCGATCGCTCCCGCAGTTCCAGGTTCAAGGTATACAGCAGATGGGGTTCCAGCCTTAGCCCGATTTGGGCCAACCCATCAATGAGGCAGTACTGAATCGCGGCTGGGAGCGGCGGGTCAAGGGTGACCCAAGCCATCGCCGTATCCGGCATCAAAACCTGGGCAAGATGGGTCCATTCGGCTTCATAGTCATGCCGGACAAGCCACAGGATGCGTATCCGCTCTGGTTGCAGCTTGCTGGCCTCCACCAAGGTCGTTAGGAAGGGGTAGACCGACGGAGGAGCCACCTGAGCACCCGCCTGACTAGGGACGACTAGCTGCTGCAACCAAGCTTCAAGGTGGTCAATAATCAACACCATGCCTGGGGATGCTCCCAAGCTAGCGTCACACAATTGCACCAAGCCCGTCCCCCCCTGCTCCAGAAGGGCGATCGCCTGTTGGAGTTGGCTGGCCCGCTCAACCCCGGTCGCTGTCCTGGCCACAAAGGTCATCGCGAGACTTTGCAGCGGTTGCTCCCCCGATGTAGCGGTTACATAACGAAATTGCCACGGCTGGGCGGAGGGTTGGGCTAAGAGTGCCTGCTGAATCAAGGAGGTTTTGCCACTGCCACTGGCCCCCATCAGGGTGACCTGGGGGTGAGTTTGCAAGCGATCGCCCAGGGTTTGCAGCACCTCAGCTTGGCTGGGCAAGAGTGAGGGAGCGTCGTACCCCAGGGGTTGCAGCCCAGGGAATGGGCAGGGTTCGGCTAGCAGGATACCCGTGTTGTCCCCTTCAGCAGTGGGCAGCAACGTTGCCGAATCTAGATGATTTGTCCTATAGCAGGTGGTGAGGATAATCTCCCGGCCTGAGCATTCAAAGAGGGGTTGTTGGAGTTCCCCCTTAAGGGCATCGCTAACCCAACTGGTGAGGGCATAATTGGTGACCGTACCCCGCTGTTGCGGATCGAGACCGGCCAGCAGGGCTTGGGTAAAAACGCTGTAGGCTCCCTCTAGAGACTCATAGGCAGACTCGTATTCCCGTGAAGCGGCCATGAACAGGCGATCCGTACCGGGATGGACACCCGGATCGGCTTCGAGGAAATTCAGCAGTTCACCGCTATGGCAACAATCGAGGATGATAATTCGTTGCCGGACTGGACTTTCTTGCAGGAGGCGACGTAGCCAGAATAGGGATAACCCATACATCCCCTGGTTAGGGTTGGCATCGCTGGTGGCCAGATAGCCTTCCTGGATACCAGCATCCTTTTGTAGTCCGTGTCCAGAATAATAAAATAACGCCGTATTGGGGATATGTTTCCCCTTGGGTTTGAACAGTTGCACCAGAGCGGTTTCGAGTTCCTGGCGGGTAACTGGCGTGGTCACCCCAACCTTAGGCCGCTGCTGGTCTATGACCTCCGGTAGGCGGTTGACCCGGAAATCCCCGTAGGTATGTAAACACTGGGCGATCGCCTCCGCATCCTGGGCTGGAGCCTGAAGATTTGATAGATATTGATAGCGATTGATCCCAACAACAACAGCATCTCGCGACATACAATACTCTCCCGATATAGCGGCGTTGCGACATCATGAGTCGATCGCAACGCTTGTCCGCCTAAAAGATGGCCACTCCCAGAAGTGTTGAATCTTAAGATTTTATTTTCTAAAAATAGACACACTAA
>JBBILC010000112.1:322-18436 GCA_037445115.1 Coleofasciculaceae cyanobacterium bin_20 | reverse complement strand
GATTAGTGTGTCTATTTTTAGAAAATAAAATCTTAAGATTCAACACTTCTGCCCTTTATCCATGACTTAGATATGCTTAGAAATCTGCTGCCAACTGACTGGCATTGTCACCAAGACTATTCAACTTTAAGGGAATTAACGATTTGGGCAATCGAAGGGCGTTATCCTAGTCTTATGGATGAGCCAACCCAGGTGGTTGCCCAGGCTGCGCTAGATCTGGCTCAGGGGGTGTTAGTATCGGTGCAAAGCGATTTGACTCAACGGGGTTTTCCGTAAACTTAACTAAGCTAAAACCTCTGTGTCCTCTGTGTCTTTGTGGTTCTTTATTTTCAGGAGTTAATTGTTATGAATGCTTACAAGCTAGCAGCAACACTAATCGAAGATGGAACGCTAGTGCTGAAGGATTTACCATTCCAGGCTGGAGATACTGTGGAGGTCATCATTCTATTCAAAAAACAGCCGATCGTTCCGTCTCAGGAAACTGAATATCCACTGCAAGGAAAACAACCTTATCGCTATGATGACCCTTTTGAACCTGCTGTTCCTGCTGAGGATTGGGAGGTTTTGAAGTGATTGTTTTAGATACACACATCTGGGTTTGGTGGGTGCAAAAAGATTCCAGATTGACCCAACAACACCAACAGTGGCTCCAGCAATATCGCTCAGAGGGGCTAGGAGTCAGTATTTTTAGCTGTTGGGAAGTGGCGAAACTGGTTGAGAAAAAACGTCTGATTTTGCCAGAAGTGATTGAGCAATGGCTTAACGATGCATTGGCTTATCCTGGTGTGCAACTGCTGGATTTGACTTTGCCGATCGTGGTGCGGGCTAACCAGCTTGAAGGGTTTCATAATGACCCAGCGGATCAAATCATTGTGGCAACGGCACAAGTCTATGACTGTCCGCTGCTGACGGTTGACAGCAAGATTGTTACTTATCCCCATGTTCAAATTCTGTAATCGTTTGGATGTCCTCTGATGACCTACCGCAAAAAGCTGATCGAAGTGGCCCTACCTTTGGAAGCCATCAATATGGAGTCGGCGCGGGAGAAGTCGATTCGGCATGGGCATCCCTCGACTTTGCATCTGTGGTGGGCGCGGCGTCCGTTGGCGGCGTGTCGGGCGGTGTTGTGGGCGTCGTTGGTGGATGATCCTTCGAGTTGGCCGGAGCGGTTTCCGACGGAGGCAGAGCAAACGCAGGAACGGCAACGGTTGTTTGATATTTTGGGGCGGATTGTCGTTGAAGAGGATAAGAAGGGGAATCAGAAGCAGGTGGTGCGGGGGCTGGTGTCGTGGGATGACGTGAATGACCCCAATTCTGGTGTGCTGGCAGCGGCGCAGCGGGAGATTGCGCGGTGTTTGGCGTGGGAGCGGGGGGAGGAGCCACCGACGAAGCCGGAGGCGGTGCGGGAATATATTGCCCAGTATGCACCGCCGGCCTATGACCCGTTTGCGGGGGGTGGGTCGATTCCGTTGGAGGCGCAGCGGTTGGGGTTGGAAGCTCATGCGAGTGATTTGAATCCGGTGGCGGTGTTGATTAATAAGGCTTTAATCGAAATTCCACCGAAATTTAAGGACAGAATGCCTATCAATCCTGAAGATCGGGCTAAGAAGCATATCTCGTCTTGGCGGGGGGCGCAGGGATTGGCGGCGGATGTGCGCTACTACGGCCAGTGGATGCGGGAACAAGCCTTTGAACGCATTGGACACCTCTACCCTTCGTGTTCTTTGGGTCTTAGTGGTGAAAATGAGAACCACAAAGGCACGAAGGACACAAAGGAAGCTACGGTGATCGCTTGGCTGTGGGCGCGGACGGTGAAGTGTCCGAATCCGGCGTGTGGGTGTGCGATGCCGTTGGTGCGATCGTTTCAGCTTTCGACGAAGAAGGGGAAGGAGGCTTGGGTGGAGCCGGTGATTGAGGGTATGAACCACGAAGACACAAAGGACACAAAGGAAAATCTTCGTGATCTTTGTGCCTCTGTGGTTCCAAAAATTCGGTTTGTGGTGAAGTCGGGGAAGGGTAAAGCGCCTGACCCACCCAAAACAGGACGAGGTGCAACCTTTGTTTGTTTAGCTTGTGGACAGCCTGCGGGGGATAAACACATCAAGGCTGAGGGAATGGCGGGGCGAATGGGCGCTCAGTTGATGGCGATCGTGGCTGAAGGGAAAAACGGCAGAATTTATCTTTCACCCACACCTGAACAGGAAGAAATTGCTAGAAGTGCAGAACCCACTTGGTATCCCGATGGTGAAATGCCTGATAATGCACGCTGGTTTTCACCACCCGTCTACGGATTAAGAAATTACGCTGAACTCTTCACGCCACGTCAACTGGTTGCCCTCACCACCTTCAGCGATTTGGTGGGGGAAGCACGGGAAAAAGCCATTGCCGATGCAGTGGTGGCGGGGCTAGCGGATGATGATGTGCCGTTGGCTGAGGGCGGGACGGGAGCCAGGGCTTATGGAGATGCGATCGCAACTTATTTGGCGTTTGCTACAGATAAAGCGAGTGATTACTGGTCTGGGCTTTGTAGTTGGCATTCTTCAGGTGAGAAAATGCGAAATACATTTGGTCGCCAAGCAATCCCGATGGTCTGGGATTATGCCGAATGCTGCCCCTTTAGTGAATCTACTGGAAACTGGATGGCTTGCGTAGATTGGGTTTGGAAAGTAGTAGAGAAATCCTTCAACTCCACAAATGGACAAGTCACCCAACATGATGCGATCGCCCCTCACCCCAACGACACCACCCCCAAACTCATCTCCACCGATCCGCCTTATTGCCTTGCGCCAGATACCCTTATCCAAACCACAAAGGGCTATATCCCTATTCAAGATATTCAAATTGGCGATCAAGTCCTAACCCATAAAAGACAATTTTCAACAATTATCAACACCTCCAAACGCTGGTACGAAGGAGAAATTTATCACCTCACAGTTGCAGGGATTAACCATCCCCTGATCATCACTGGAGAACATCCAATCTATGGGATTCAAACCAATCCCTGCGGCTACCAATTTAGCTATTGCCATCCCGACTGTTCCTACATCAAAAGTCAAGGCCGCTGCCGCCATCAAGCCTTTGCTGATTATCATCTAGATTGGATACCTGCTGCACAGGTTAAGCCTTACGATTTAATCTTTCTCCCAACCCTAACCACTGAACAGTTTCAGCGATCCATTGTGCTGCAAGATTGGTTACCAGAAGGTGAATACCTTGAACGCGATGGCTTGTTACACTACCAAAAAGCAACCTCTAAATCTCTCAGTCGCAGAGAACAACAAACCGCTACCCTTTGCCTCGATCGTCAATACACCATTCCGGCTCGCCTAAAGATCACCCCTGCTCTTTGCCGTCTAATCGGATTTTTCATTGCAGAAGGCTATGCCAGACTTGAATCTGATGGCGGCACCATTCAATTTACCCTGCACTGGGAAGAGCAAAATCTTAAAGAAGACATTATCCAATTGATGCAAACCTGCTTTGGCCTAGCTCCTGGTAAAACCACCGACAACCGCAAAAATAACAACAACTCTTTCCGTCTTAACTTCTACTCAAAACCCATCACCACTCTGTTTCGCACCTGGTTTTATACAGAAGACAATCATAAATGCTTACCGCAATGGGTCTTAGAACTCCCTGATGAATTTCTAGAGGAACTGATCAAAGGTTATTGGTGGGGTGATGGCTATCGCGCTAATAATGGCTATAAAGCTATTACTGTTTCGCCTGCTTTAGCAGGACAGATTCAACTCATTTTGCAAAAATTGGGTATTCGCTCCTGCCTCCATACCCGCACGGTTAAGACCACGATCGTCAACGGCAAGCCTGTCATCGCCCGTTATCCTCAACACAACATCATCGTCAATGGAAAATCCTTACTGAAACTCGCGGAATATATTGGTGAACCCAAGCATGAACCTCTATCGCTAAAACGGTTTAGCCAGCATGGATATTGGTGGAAAAATGGCTATCTCGTCCCCATTCGGAAAATAGAGAAGAAACTCTATACCGGATATGTCTATAATCTGGAAACTCTAGATCATTCCTATACCACCGCAATGGGCTGTGTGCATAACTGCGACAATATCGGTTATGCTGATCTGTCCGACTTTTTCTATGTCTGGTTGCGTTGCTCCCTGGGAAGCATCTACCCCAATATTTGTAGTACTCTCCTCGTTCCCAAAGCCCAAGAACTCGTTTCCACTCCCTATCGTTTTGAAGGCAGCAAGAAAAAAGCTAAGGATTTTTTTGAAAAAGGGATTAAGCAAGCCTTCTCGCGCATGAAAGCAGTTACCCATGACTCCTATCCTGTCACCATCTTCTACGCATTCAAACAGCAGGAAGAAGAAGGCAAAAAAGGTGAAGAAGTTATTTCCTCTACGGGTTGGGAAACCATGTTGGAAGGGTTAATGCAGTCCGGCTTAACCATCAATGGCACCTGGCCAATGCGCAGTGAGCTAAGTAATCGCATGGTTGCCAGTGGTACTAACGCCCTCGCTTCCTCGATCGTCCTTGTCTGCCGCCCCCGCCCCACCAACGCCCCCAAAATCACCCGTCGTCAATTCCTCACCGAACTCAAACGCCACCTCCCCCCCGCCCTCAAAACCTTGCAACAAGGCAACATCGCCCCCGTCGATCTCGCCCAAGCCAGCATCGGACCCGGCATGGCCATCTACTCCCAATATGCCGCCGTCCTCGAAAACGATGGCACCCCCCTGCGCGTCCGCACCGCCCTCCAACTGATCAACCAACTCCTCGACGAATACCTCACCGAACAAGAAGGCGAATTCGACAGCGACACCCGTTGGGCACTCACCTGGTTCGAGCAATACCAGTTTGAGCCAGGACAGTACGGCGATGCCGAAACCCTCAGCAAAGCCAAAAACACCAGCGTCCAGGGCATGGTCGAAGCGGGCATCCTCGAAGCCAAAGGCGGCAAAGTGCGGCTGTTGAAGAGAGAGGAAATTTTAGATTTGAGATTTGAGATTTTAGATTTGAAAGCGGGCAGCAATCTAAAATCCAAAATCCAAAATCTAAAATCCCCCGATTGGTTGATTACGCAAGCACTGATTCATCAACTGGATCAAAACGGCGAAACCGGAGCCGCCGAACTCCTCGCTAAACTGGGAGACAGCGGCCAAATTGCCCGCGACCTCGCCTATCGACTCTATAGCCTGTGCGACAGAAAAGGTTGGGGACAGGAGGGCATTGCTTATAACAGCCTCGTCATCTCCTGGCCCGAAATCAGCCGATTGGCAAACGAGTTTGGGGCATCCGTGGCGGTGCAGGGAGAGTTGGGGGTTTAGATTTTAGATTTTAGATTTTAGATTTTAGATTTTTTGTGAGAGGTGAAGGGATGGATGAGGGGGAGTTTAAGCGGCGGACTAAGCAGTTGGCGTTGCGGGTGATTCGGATGGTGGGGGCTTTGCCGAAAAATACGGTTGGGGATGTGATTGGTAAACAAATTCTGCGATCGGCTACTTCCGTTGGAGCGAACTATCGCGCCGCCTGCCGTGCCAAATCCAGACCTGATATGATCAATAAACTTAACATCGTCCTCGAAGAAGCCGACGAAACCCTATTTTGGCTCGAACTCCTCACCGAAAGCCAAACCCTCCCACCCCAAAAACTTAGCAACCTCATCCAAGAAACAAACGAAATTGTCGCCATCACCCACACCTCCATCAAAACCCTACGAAATCTAAAATCTAAAATCTAAAATCTAAAACCCCATGAACACCCAATTAATTGATTCCATCATTCACATCATTCGTTCACTTTCCCCAGAGGAACAAGCCATGCTAGAAGAAAAGCTGTTTTTCGACTGCACCTACCCATCTACCTCAGCCATCATCACCCTCGCCCTACGCGGTAGCAGTTTTGAGTTCCTGAACGAAGAGCCAGATCTCTATACCCTTGATGATGGAGAACCCATCCAATGTCCTTAAGAAAAGGCGATATTGTCCTGGTTCCCTTCCCCTTTAGTGACCTCAGCCAAACCAAGCTACGGCCTGCCGTTATTCTATGGGTTGATCCCCACGGGCAGGACATCACACTATGCTTTATCTCTTCGCAGAACCTTGAGCGCATTACACCTGACGAATTGATACTTGAAACAAGCGAACCAGAATTTACACAAACGGGACTCAAGGTAACATCCAAAATTAGAGTGACTAGAATCGTTACCCTAGAGCGACGTTTGCTACAACGAAGGTTAGGTAGCCTGGGTATACAGCAGATGCAGCGCCTCAACCAAACCTTAATCCGAGCCTTTCAACTTGACTTGTAAATCACAGATAATACAGAGATACCCCCGTCCTACCCAACCTCACCATCGACCTCACCCCAATCTGGGAGTAAAAAACAAAATCTAAAATCTAAAATCTAAAATCCAAAATCCCCCATGTCCTACAGCGACTTCAAACTAACCCAACTCATCAAAGACTTTGGCCTCACCCTCCACGAGACTACAAACCGCTTTGCCAATATCGCGATCGTTGAACCCAGCCCCCTGCTTACCAATATGCTTCAGGAAAACCTAGAACTAGCGATCGCCATCAACACCGAAAAAGCCCGCTCCGAACTGATTATTGCCCCCGTCCTCCTAGAAATTCGCCGTCACTTTCACTATCAAATTAGCCTCTTCTCCGGCACCGACTTCACCGTTGACAGCGATCGCGGCCTCAACGGCATCTGCGACTTCATCCTCAGCAAAGCCCCCGAACAACTCTTTATCCGTGCCCCCGTGATTGCGATCGTCGAAGCCAAAAACGAAAACCTCAAAAGCGGCCTCGCCCAATGCATCGCCGAAATGATCGCCGCCCAAATCTTTAACCAACAAGAAAACCCCGACATTACCACCATCTACGGCGTGATCACCACCGGCACCATTTGGCGCTTCCTCCAACTCACCCAAACCACCCTCGACATCGACCTCAGCGAATACTACCTAAAAACCGACCTCCCCCAAATCCTAGGCATCCTCACCCACGCCCTCCAATAATCCCCCCAAATCCCAAATCTAAAATCTAAAATCTAAAATCTAAAATCTAAAATCTAAAATCTAAACCCTAAAATCTAAAATCTAAAATCTAAAATCTAAACCCCCATGATCGCCATCAACCTCCGCCCCACCCTCAACCTTACCGACGAAGCCTTTGCACAGCTTTGCCGCAGCAACCCCGACCTGCGACTCGAACGCACCGCCCAAGGAGAACTGATCGCCATGTCCCCCGCCGGAAGCGAAACCGGATATCGTAATGCCGATCTAGTGGGTCAACTATGGCAGTGGAATCGGCAGGTGCAGTTAGGCATTGTCTTCGATTCCTCCGCCGGGTTCACCCTCCCCAATGGTGCCATCCGATCGCCCGATGCCGCCTGGGTTGAGCGATCGCGTTGGGATGCCCTCACCCCAGAACAACGCCGTAAATTCGCCCCCCTTTGTCCCGATTTTGTCCTCGAACTCAAATCCCCCACCGACGACCTCGCCACCCTCCAAGCCAAACTCCAAGAATATATAGATAATGGCGCACAACTCGGCTGGTTAATCGATCCCGAAACCCAACAAGTCTACAGCTACCGCCCCGACCACCCCCCACAAACCCTTGATCACCCTAATACCCTAACCGGCGACCCCCTCCTCCCCAACTTCACCATTGACCTAACCCCAATCTGGCAGTAAAAAAACAAAATCCAAAATCTAAAATCCAAAATCTAAAATCTAAAATCTAAAATCCCTATGGTCACCCTCCAACTCCGACAACTCTCCGTTCCTCCCGGTCAACGCCTCCTGATCCAGAATCTCACCTGGTCAGAATTTGAAGCCATCTTGACGGAACTAGGCGAAAAACGCGCCAGCCGCATTGCCTACAGCGATGGAATTTTGGAAATCAGGATGCCATTACCCAAGCACGAACGCGAGAAATCTATTCTGGGTGATATCGTCAAAATCCTATTAGAAGAATTAGAAATTGACTGCGAGTGCTTTGGGTCAACCACCTTCAAGCGGCAAGCAATGAACTACGGCATTGAACCCGATGAATGCTTTTATATCCAAAACCACCAGACCATGATTGGTAAAGATCGGCTAGATTTAGCCATTGATCCACCCCCCGATCTTGCCATTGAAGTCGATGTCACCTCCAAAACCCAGATCGAAGCCTACACCCGCTTAGGCGTTCCTGAACTCTGGGTCTATGAGGATACCGAGCTAAAGATCTACCTCCTGCAAGCAGGGCAATATCAGAGTGCCGCTACCAGCCCCACCTTTCCGAATCTACCCATTCTGGCATGGGTGTCAGAGGTCTTAGAGCAAAGTCGCGCGATCGGTCGCAGCCCTGCCTTACGCGCCTTTCGCCAAAAAATTCGGTCAGGCCCATCCCCATAATCCCTCTGTACCCCTTGTGCCGACCTAGTGAATATGAACCTAGTAAACAGATTGATCTATATTGAGGCTGACAGCCGATGAATACAAAATTAGTGGATTCAATTGTACAAGTTGTCCAATCCTTACCTAAGGAAGAACAACTAGAACTAATCAATCAACTCAATGTCCTAATGCAAACTGCGGCAGCGGAAACCAGTTCCGCAGTAGAAGTAGAACCACAAAAGCAGCTAGATGGCTGGGACGTATTTCTTTCATTAGGAGATGATGCTGTTGAAGGCAAGCTAGAGAACCCATCTATCAACCACGATCGTTATCTCTACACCAAGGATTAATCAAGGCATAATTAAGACACCCAGAAAACCAAGAACACTTATTAGGCATATAATAATGGCTAGCTTAATCATAGAAATCCCCGATGATCTGATGGAAAGCCTTGCGCCCATCCACGATCAGTTACCTGAACTTTTGCGACGTTGTTTACAGCCCTCAGTCATTTCAACGCAAGTCTATCGCTATATCCTCGACTTCCTCACCAGCCAACCAACCCCAGAGCAAATAGCCACCTTTCGGCCCACCCCCGCAATGCAAGCTCGACTCAAATATCTGCTCACCCGTAGTCAGAACAGCACGATTACACCAGAAGAAAAACAAGAGTTGGATGAGTATGAACGCATCGAGCATCTCATAATCTTGTTGAAAGCAGGCAACCTGCCTTATCTCACTACAGGTTCCCGATCGTGACTTCTATTTCTGAATCACTCCGTCGTCAGATTGAAGAACGAGCAAGCTATCGTTGTGAATACTGTTTGCTACCAAGTAGTCTTAGCTTCTATCCCCATGAAGTCGATCACATCATTGCCCTTAAACACAACGGCGCGACCAATGCCGAGAATTTGGCCTATGCCTGTTGGCGGTGCAATCGTTACAAAGGGACTGACTTGGGTTCCTTTGATCCTGAAACTAGCGAATTTAGTTTTCTGTTTAATCCTCGCACCCAAACGTGGTCTGATCATTTCCGTCTGCAAGATGCCCGCATCAACGGCCTCACCCCAGAGGGTCGCACTACCGCCTATCTACTCAAGCTCAACAGCCATGACCGCATTGCCGAACGGCAGCGGCTAACCCTTGAATCTTGAGTCTCACAGTTACTTCTATATTTTCTGAGTTGACCTATGGCTATTAGCAACCACGAACGCATTGGACGTGCCCTCAAACTTCTCCAGGAAGGACTCTATCCCTACTTCGAGCGAGAAATGAAAACGGGCCACGGCAAACACTGGCTCAGTGCCGCCTCCGCCTGCTTACCCGATAGTTACGTTAAATATAAGGACATTCAAGCCGTTCTCCAAGAAGATATCTCAGCCCTGCTCATCGTCATGTGGGAGCAATGGAACACCATCTTCAAGAAAACCCTAGGTCAATCCGAACGAACCCTCATTAGCGAACTGCGCACCACCCGTAACGATTGGGCACATACCACCACCTGCTCCACCGACGACGCCTACCGCGCCCTAGACAGCATCACCCGTCTCCTCAATGCCATCTCGGCTGCACCGGAAGCTACCCAGGTCGAAAAGCAAAAACAAGAACTGCTCCGTCTACGGTTTGAAGACCAGGCCCGACGCGAAACCCGCAAAGCCGCCGTCGCCCCAACCGAAGGCCAACCCCTATCCGGCCTCAAACCCTGGCGCGACATCGCCACTCCCCACCGTGATGTCGCCTCTGGACGCTTCCAACAAGCCGAATTCGCCGCCGACCTCTGGCAAGTTTACTTAGACGAAGGCTCCGACGAATACCGCGACCCCACCGAATTCTACCGCCGCACCTACCTCACCGAAGGACTCCAACACCTCCTCAGCAACGCCCTCCGGCGACTCAGCGGCCAAGGCGGCGATCCCGTTATCGAACTGCAAACCAACTTTGGCGGCGGCAAAACCCACGCCATGCTCGCCCTGTATCACCTCTGCCAAGCCCTGCAAATCGCTGATCTACCCGGAACGGAACCCCTCTTCCAAGCGATCGGCCTGAACGCCCCACCCCAAAACGTCAACGTCGCCGTCCTCGTCGGCAATAAACTCCAACCCAGCGGCATCGTCCCCTACAAACCCGAACATACTAACCAGAAGCGCCCCACCCTCAACACCCTCTGGGGCGAACTCGCTTGGCAACTGGGGGGAGCCGAGGGCTACGAACTCGTGCGACGGGCCGACGAAACCGCCACCAACCCCGGCGATACCCTCACCCAACTGTTTAACCGCTATGCCCCCTGCCTCATCCTGATCGATGAATGGGTGTCCTACGCCCGCCAGTTACACGAACAAAGCGACCTCGCCGGGGGCAGCTTCGATACCCAATTCACCTTTGCCCAAACCCTCAGCGAATCTGCTAAAAACGCCCAAAATACCCTCCTCGTCGTCAGCATCCCCTCCTCCGATATTGAAATTGGCGGCGATCGCGGCAAAGAAGCCCTCGATCGGCTCAAAAATGCGATCGGTCGTGTCGAATCCCCCTGGCGACCCGCCAGTGCCGAAGAAAGCTTTGAAATCGTGCGCCGTCGCTTACTTGAAACCATTACCGACCCTAGCCTATTCGTCCAGCGGGATGCCGTCGTCAAAGCCTTCGCCGACATGTACCGCACCCAAAGTCAGGAATTCCCTAGCGAATGCAAAGAAAGCGACTACGAACGCCGAATGCGCAACGCCTACCCCATCCATCCCGAACTGTTCGATCGCCTCTACACCGACTGGTCCACCCTCGACAAATTCCAACGCACCCGTGGCGTTCTGCGCCTGATGGCCAAAGTCATCCACTCCCTCTGGGAACGCGACGACAAAAGCCTAATGATCCTGCCCGCTCACATTCCAATGGATGATTTACAAATTCAGCCAGAACTAATGCGCTATCTCGAAGATAACTGGCTGCCCGTCATCGATAAGGATGTGGACGGAGCCAATTCCCTCCCCCTATTCCTCGATCGCAACAATCAAAACCTGGGGCGTTATTCCGCCTGCCGCCGTGTCGCCCGCACCGTCTATATGGGATCAGCCCCCACCCTCCGCGCTGCCAATCGCGGCATCGAAGATCGCCGCATCAAACTGGGCTGCGTTCAACCGGGGGAAAGTGTCGCCACCTTTGGCGATGCCCTGCGACGACTCACGGATCAGGCCACCTATCTGTATATCGACGGCAATCGCTACTGGATTTCCACCCAGCCCAACGTCAACCGCACCGCTCAAGAACGCGCCGATCAGTTTTTGAGCGATCGCTATCCCGTCTGGGAAGAAATCATCAAACGCCTCAAAGCTGACAAAAACCGAGGCGAATTTAGCGCCATTCATGTCGCTCCCGACTCCACCGCCGATATCCCTGATGATCCGACCTTGGGCGTTAGGTTGGTCGTGCTCGATCCTCAACATCCTCACCATAAAGGGACTGTAGACAGTGCGGCTCGCCAGTGGGTCGAGAAGGCGCTCAACCACAAAGGGAGTGGCCCCCGCTATTACAAAAATACCCTGCTCTTTCTGGCCCCAGATAAGACTAAAATTGAAAACCTGGAACGCAACACGGCTCAATACCTAGCTTGGAAAGCGATCGTTGACGACAAAGATGCGCTCAACCTGGATGTCTTCCAAAGTAACCAAGCCACAACCAAGCTCAAACAGTCCAACCAGGATGTTGAGACTATCCTCCGCGATACCTATCAGTGGCTCCTAATTCCTCATCAACCGGATGCTCAGGGCAGTATTGAGTGGAAAGAAACCCGGCTCCCCAATCAAGACTCCCCGATCTTGCAAGCTAGCCGCAAGGCGAGTCATGAAGGTGACCTGCTGCCAGCCTACTCAGCTACCAACCTACGCATCGAAGCACTGGATAGGATTCTCTGGCGAGACACGAATCATATCGATCTAAAACGACTTTGGGAATATCTCACCCAGTACCTCTATCTCCCTCGCTTGAAGAACCAAACTGTGCTTCTAGAAGTCGTTCAAGATGGAGTCACCTCAACGGTGTGGGCCGACAACTTCGCCTATGCGGAAGGCTTTGATGACATAAAAGGAAAGTATCTTGGTCTGCGGGCTGCAACGGGCATCACCCCCAGCATTAGTCCCCAAAGTCTTCTGGTTAAACCAGAGGTTGCTCAGCAACAATTTGATGCTGAAGCCGCTCAGGCAATTCCAATGACTGCGGGAGGGACTACAACCGTTACCGTGGTCGGGACAACTGGTGGCAGTACACCATCTGTTCGCGCCAGCGGCGACTTGTCGCATGGTTCTGGTGACAATACTGCCAAGGATGGCAAGCAGGACGGGACAGGAGGAACCCAAGCACCTATCCTCCGGAGATTTTATGGAAATGTGGAGATTGATGCGATGCGAATTAACCGAGATGCTCCGGCGATCGCCAACGAGGTCATTCAACACTTAACCGCGTTGCAGGGTGCAACGGTCAAAATCACCCTGGAGATTGAAGCAGACATCCCGGAAGGGGTTCCTGATGATGTTGCGCGTACTGTTATGGAAAATTGTCGAACACTCAAGTTCAACAATCAGTCCTTTGAACAGAAATAATATCCGGATCATTTACAGCACTTCCATACTTGGTGAGGTACAGACAAGGGGCTTAAGCCCTTTGTTCACAAGAGTGGGCTATCCAGCTCACTCAGCTTAGCTATACTATGGTACAGACAAGGGGCTTAAGCCCCTTGTTCACAAGGCTTGACAGTACTTTATTAGAGAGAGAACGGCTGTATTTAACAGCCAAGATACATAAGACAAGGTGCCGTTGTGGATCAACCGGGGCCGCACCGCGCATTGGAACAGGGCGTTGCGATCGAGCGATTGGTGAATGATGGCCTTAAGACTTTCCGCCGTGGCCGTTGCCGACTTTAACTGCTGGTTATGTTTCACCTGTTTGGCATACCAGCCTGCACTCAATTTGCCATCCATAAATTCAGCCGTGGCCAGGGTGTCGGTGATTTGCCGAAGCTCATCAGCAGTCAGCACATCGGGAATTTTGATCAGCCTGGCGGTAGCCTGGCGGTGAGGCAGCAGAGTGACGAACAACACCCCTTGAGGGCGGCAGGGCGGATGTGGCACGGGGGATGGCGACGGGGGTGTCGCCCAGCTTAACTGTGTAACTCGATCGTGGCAATCAACCCATATACTTCTGATGGTGTCTTGACTGGAGTGGCCGGGGGTTCGATGCTGGGCCATGCGGTTTTGAGTTCCGTAAAGGCAGCCGTAATGCCTTGGTGATCTTCTGCCCGTTCCTGACTCATTTGCGGCGCGATCGCCTGGTACATCTGCTCCGCATAGAGAACAAACCCACGCGAATCCTGGTATTCAACCACTTCCACAATCTTGTTATCCGCGATCGCGGCGTTATACTCTTCGGCTGCCGTTTTCAACATTTGATTGATGGTGTCTAGCACCAAGTCCGGTGATTGGCGTTCTGATGCCGGTAACGCGGCAATGGCGCGATCGAGGGTCGGGATAGCTTCCTCATAGGCTTTAGTCATTTCTGGGCTACCGGGGGCGGTCTTCGCGAGGTCATGGAGTTGATTCAGCACTGGCTTGAAATCGGGAACCTGACGCGCCGCCAATTGGCCTTCAATATTGCCATACAGTTCTTCCACCGGATGACCGATATGGGGTTCCGCCTGCTCATACTGCCCCGCATCCATCAGTTCCTTGGCCACCAGGAGATGCCCCTGCATTAACCCTAACGTCGTGAGATAGTCCACATCGGGATTGCCACTGGCCCCCGCTTCACCGCCTTCGCCCCCTTCACCGCCTTCACCCCCGTGGGCCTGCATGGTTGGGCTAGGGCTAGGACTTACTTCCCCAGGGCTGCCTTCACGGGTGCTAGTCGGGCTTGAACCACACGCCCCCACTGTGGTTACGAGGCCGATCGCGAGAAAAAGCTCTACTGCTTTGAGTCGTTTCATAACGTAATTAGTTGCAAACTATTATCAATAAATCTGCTGTAGATGCACAGTAGCGTTAATTAAGAACTAATGTCAATAAATTGAGCAAAGCTTACGCTGATTGCTGATGTTCGCGGGGCAGCACATCAAACAGGCCCATGCAACCGTGTTCGGCGATCGCGTCCTGGTGGGGGTGGAACATATAGCGACCAGGATAGGGATAGGCAAACTCCAGAATATGGCGCTCGGCAGTCCCCATCGTGATCACATCGGTTTCCTCATCCGGCGTTAGGGTGTGCCCCGTCCGAAAGACCTGGAACAGATTGGCGTGGATATGGAAGGTAACGGCGGGGTCGTACTCGATCATATTGAGGAGATAGAGCCGGACCCGCTGGTGCTGGTAGATCGGAATCGGATAGTCCCGAAAATAGTTGGGAATGCCGTTAAAGGCGTAGAGTTCATTTTGGCCGTCATCGTCGAGGTCGTAACCGCCCATTACCAACACCATCTCATCCGCTGGGGGGCGTCCGGCTTTGGGATCAATAATGAACAGGCCGT
The DNA here is from genome assembly GCA_037445115.1 of Coleofasciculaceae cyanobacterium bin_20. GTDB lineage: Bacteria > Cyanobacteriota > Cyanobacteriia > B231 > B231 > Trichothermofontia. The sequence goes on along the minus strand of JBBILC010000112.1, from coordinate 3,566 downwards.
AGAGTCCTTTACTGATGTGGCGGGTGACGGGGGCAATGTGGCAATGGTAAGGATGTACTCCATAGGGTTGGGCTTCAAATTCGTAGATGGTGGTTTTGCCGTGGCGCACGGGCTTTACCCCATCCATTTCGGCGGGATGGATACCGTGAAAATGCAGGCTATGGGGGTGGCCTGCTTCGTTGTGGAAAACAATGCGCACGCGATCGCCCTCGGTGGCCCGGAGCGTAGGTCCAGGGAGGCGACCATTCAGGTTCCAACTGACAAAGGAGAGGGCGGCGTTTAGCGGAATTACCGTGCTCTGGGCCGTGACCTGAAACTCCCGAATCGTCTGCCCATTTTCCCGTTTGATCACACCGCGATCGAAGTCCCGCAGGATCGTCATCGGATTAAAGGGGAGATCGCGATCGGGGATCACGGGGGTGGGTGGCGTTAAGGCCAGGGAGGCGGAGCGCGATCGCTGCCAGTTCCAAATGCCTAGCGTGGATGCCCCCAGTCCCGTCAGTCCCCACGTTAAGAACTGACGCCGATTCCAGCCGTTTGGAGCGGTAGGCACACGGAACTTAGGCATGGCAATAACCCGTAAGCAATGATCAATTACTAAAAATCAATAGCATCTAGACCGCTAGCAGTCTGAGATCACCCCCTCCGAACGTCAATCACGGTAGTAAGGCTCCTTTTTAGGGCGATATCTGGGGAATCTTGCCCCGAAGTCGCCGCTTCAGAGGGGTAGAGTCTACTCTATCAAAATACTTGCAAATAGTTTGCATTAAGATCTATAGTCTTCTAGAACTGTTAAGCAGGCTAAGTGGGCAGTCGGTTCGCTAGTGCGGGTTCCGGCTACCCCCGTGTGATGGGAAGGATGTATGCAAAAACTTGGTGAAGTCCTGATGGCGGCAGGCGTGGTGGCGATCCCCCTGTTGGCCTTTTCGATCGCGGCGATCGCCCTGATTATTGAACGATGTCTGTTTTGGTACCGCCTGAACCGGCGGCAAGAACGGGTGGTGCGCGATGCACTGGCCCTATATCAACAAGATCCGTCCTTGGCGGGTGAAAAACTCGAACGCAACCTGGATCTGCCCCTGGCCCGCATTTTCCTAGAGGCCATTTCCCTGGAGGATGCGGAACCGGAGGAATTGGCCCTCGCGATCGACGGGGCCACGCAGGCGGAAATCCCGGTACTCAAACGGTTTAATACGGTTTTTGACACGATCGTTACCCTGTCGCCGCTCCTGGGCCTCTTGGGAACGGTTTTGGGGTTAATTGGCTCCTTTGCCGCGCTCAATTTGGGCGATATCGGGGGTACCAAAACCGCAGGGGTAACGGCTGGGATTAGTGAAGCCCTGACCTCAACAGCCTTTGGCCTAGTGGTGGCGGTGGTGACGCTATTTTTTGCCAATACCTTTCGCGGGTTTTACCTACGGCAATTGGCTTTGATTCAGGAGCATTCGGCGGAGCTAGAACTCTTGTATCGCCGTCGCCGTCGGCAACGTTTGGAGGTGTCCTATGCGACGACGCACGATCGCTGAACCGGATGTGCCACCCCAGATCAACATTGTGCCGATGATCGATGTGATCTTTGCGATTCTGACGTTTTTCATCATGTCTACCCTGTTTCTGGGGCGCTTTGAAGGCTTGGTGGTGAATTTACCCAAGGCCCAATCGGCCCAACCCCAGAAAGTCGTGCGGGCAACAGTGACGCTGGACACCCAGGATCAGCTTTACCTCAATAAAACCGCGATCACAGTTGATGCCTTACCCGACGCCATCCGCCAACTAGTGCAACCGGGTCAGGATCTGGTGGTGGTGCTCAATGCCGACGGAGCCGTAACCCACGATCGCGTGGTGGCCGTCATGGACCAGATCCGCCAGATCGACGGGGCCAAATTGGCGATCTCGACGCGGCGACCGTAACGAAATACCTGAGCGATCGCGCGCCGCCTGCTGCCAGCAGTTGTTGTCTATCCCTCCCGACCTCGAAACCATGAATGTCCTCACCCTCGTTGCTCAACAACGTCAAAAAGAAGGCCAAGCCCTGAGGCGGTTGCTGGCGGGTACCCTGATTGGCTCCTTCGCGATCCATGCGGGGGCCATGACACTGCGGGTCGGTAAACTGTGGGAGATCCTGCCGCCCCCAACGGCGATCGACGAGATTGAAATCGTGGTCGAAGACATCCCGGCGGAACCCGTACCGGAGGAAGTTCCCCCAGAGGAACTGCTCACCGAAGTGCCCCCGCCAGAGTGGGAACCGCTTCCCGCTGTGGTTGAACCTGTTGCCGCGATCTCCGAACCACCACCTTTAACCCCAGATACCCAGGCTCCAACACCCGTGGGGGAGGATGCCCCCAGCCCAGAGGCTCCTAATTCGGAAGCCAGCCCGATCGCTCCCCTCACCAATGCCGCAGGTGAAACCGCCGTTGCTGCACCGGGGAGTGGTCCAATCACGGATGCGGCGGGAACCGGAAGTGGATTTGGTGAGGCCAGCCAACCGACGGGAGTTGCCCCAGGGGGCAGACCAGATGGGCAGATTAATGGTCAACCCCAGGGCATCCCCAACCGTCAACCCGCCCGTCAACCCGGACAACAGGCGATTCGGCGCGTCCCCACCCCTCCGGCTCCCCCACCCCGTCCCGCCGCGCGTCAACCCGTTTGTTTAAGCTGTCCCAAACCCCAGTACCAGGGGGTGGAAGCCAGTCCACGGGTGGATATGCGCATTCGTCCCGATGGCAGTGTAGAAGTTCGGTTGCGGCAGTCGAGTGGAAATCCCGACCTCGATCGGGCCACGTTGGAAACGATGAGTCGCTGGCGGTTTGATCCGCAAACGGTGCCCCAGGAAGGGGTGCGCAAGCGGGTTCGGGTTACTTACGAAGAGGAGGGGTCCCGTTTCCATCGGGATAATGAGGCCCGACGACGGCAAGAATTGCGGGAGCAAGAAGCCGCCGCCCGTCGGCAAGCGATCGAGGAACAGGAAGCCGCCGCCCAGCGTGAGGCTCTTCCAGGGGCTGAAATCGCGCCACCCGCCGAGGCGAATACCTCCGCAGCACCGTCCCCCAGCGTGAACACGGAGGAGTCTGTTACCCCTAGGGCTGAGTCGGCCCCGGAACCGGAACCTGCGCCCCCGATACCGGAAGCGGCTCTTGAGCCAGAACCTGCGCCGGAACTGGAACCCGCCCCCGTTGAGGCTCCCCCGCCGCCGCCCCCGGAACCTGCCCCGGTAATGGAGGCTCCCCCGCCCCCCGAACCCGTA
>JBBILC010000112.1:0-312 GCA_037445115.1 Coleofasciculaceae cyanobacterium bin_20 | reverse complement strand
CGATGGAAGCACCGCCACCCCCTGACCCGGCCCCTGTGGAGGCCCCGCCCCCGGAAGCCGTTAGTCCTTAAACAGCATTGGGTGTAACCCAGGTCCGACTGCCTGATGGCCCCTTGGCAAGTAGGGCAACCGAAAAAATAGGGCAAGCGCGAACTTGCCCCCGTCTTATCGAAAACTAATCGACCTCTCTATCATATGAAAACCTATCCCGTTCGGCTTAGCCGCGCTGCCCTAACGTTGCTGGGTACGCCGGTTGCTGTACTCGTGCCGGTCACTGGTCTAACCGCGATCGCATCCCATCTCCCGGCGATC
>JBBILC010000111.1:0-18673 GCA_037445115.1 Coleofasciculaceae cyanobacterium bin_20 | reverse complement strand
CCGGGAGGATTCCTGGGGATGGGGCAAGTTTGCACAACCCGCAACGGCTATCGCTGAGGAGAACACCACCATGAGCAAGGAAACAGAAACTACTCCAGAAGCCAAGCTTTTAAATCTGCTGTTGCAGAACATGAAAATGCCTGTTCAGAAGCAGGAAGTTAAACAACCCAACTGGATCGATCGCCACTTTGGACTTCCCAACAATCCAGAAGACTTACTCTGGCGGTTTTGTTGGTTGGTAGTCGTGCCCGCAATGGCAACACTCATTTACCTGCCCCTGTCTCACTGGCTGTGGGCGACGGGTCAGGGGTCATTGATGGCTGTTACATCCCTGGCGATTGCCGGTTGCCTACTGTTTTTCAGTTATTTCGTCATCAATAGTGCCGATCCCAAGTTACGGTCCCTGGTGAACATTCAGTTGTTTATCCCCTGGCTCACCGTCCTGGTCGTGATGATCTGGCAAGGAGTGATTGATTATGTCCAGTAGCCTGAAACCCCATGAACTGGTCGATATTTACGCCCATGCCCGCTCTGCCAGGTGGAATTCATGGGCATTCTCCCTGATGGCGTGTGCTGGCCTGATTGGTGGAACGACTGCCTTTGTGAGCACTCATCCCAACCGGATTGAGCTAACGCTTGGGTGTTTTGCTGGAAGCCTGTTCCTGTGCGATCGCGCTAAGAAGGCAGGGGAAACAGCTTCCAAGTATGGTCGTCGAGTAACCGCCCTGGAGCAGTTCAGTGAGGAAACTACGATTCATCTGCTCCGGCAATCGGTTGCTCCAAGTTTGCCGCCTGTGCAGCTGGATGCTCAACTGCTGGAAAGCACAGGCAACGCTGAAGCCGATGCAGTTCTGCAATGCCTTGCTGATTACGATGTGCAATCCCGATTTGAGCGAGCAATCAAAGGCCCAACATTCAGCCGTCTATTCCTCAAGCCTGCCAAAGGCCAGAAGGTTTCAGGAATCATGAACCTGGGATCGGAACTGCAATTAGCTTTAGGATTGGAAAACCCGCCCCTGGTTAGCGTCAAGCCGTCGGGGATTGCGATCGACATTCCCAATAGTCAGAGGTCAATCCTCAAGTTCAGTCAATTCATTGGGTTTGAGGAGCGATCGCCCCTGGAACCTCTAATGCTCTCTGTCGGTGTGGATTTGGATGGGCAGTTAGTTGAACTCGACTTATCCGATCCAAACTCCTGCCATTGCCTGGGAGGAGGGACAACCGGAAGCGGTAAGAGTGAATTCCTGAGAACTGCCATTCTGTCGCTGATTGGGAGGTACTCACCCGATAGTGTGATGCTGGCGATCGCAGACCCGAAGAGGGTTTCTTTCTCTGATTTCGCCGATAGCCCCTGGATGCTTGCCCCTGTAGCCAAGAGTCCTGATGAAATCAGCGCCCTGGTGCAAACCCTAACCGGAGAGATGGACAGGCGTTATGAGTTGTTGGAGGAATCAGGGGTAAGCGATATTTCCAGCTATAACCGCCAATCTGACCAGCCTATCCCCCGCATTGTGTTCCTGTTTGACGAGTATGGGGAAGCGCTTGACCAGGCGGATGATGACGATCTTAAGGCCATTGAGAAGGGCGTCAGAAGGCTGGCACAAAAGGCCAGAGCATCTGGTATTCACCTCCTGCTGTTCACCCAACGACCCGACGCGAAAAAGCTCGATCCTCAACTGCGATCGAACCTGCCAGCCAGTATTGGTCTGAAGGTGCAACGCCTGGAGGAATCCACCATCATCATGGGCAGTCCCAATGCCGGAGCAGAAAACCTGCTGGGTAAAGGCGATTTACTACTACGCGCTGGCAATGAAATCGTTCGGCTTCAGGCTCCCCTGATTGACTCACCCATTTTAGTGAGGAAGGCGATCGCCCGGTTCCAATCACCCGCGATCGCCCCTTCCCCATCCGTCCCTTCCCAGCCCCCAACGTTGGAGCAGTTCAGCCAAGATTTCACCGTTACCGACCCTAGAAAGGCACTGGAAAAAATGTTTAATGCCCCTGCTGTTGGCCATCAATTAGAGTTAGATGTTCCTAAGCCCAAAATGACCTTTGAAGTTGATGATGTACTTGAGGAATTGCGGCCAATTGTTAGGCTGTCAATGAAGCAGGGAGGCTGGATTAAGGCGATCGATGTGAAGCGGAATGTTAGAGCTTACAAATCCGTTTCTACTGAGACGATTCGAGAATATTTCTTGATACTTTCTGGTCAGGGGTGTGGCAGTCACAGGGGTGATGGGGAAATGGTCGAATATACCGCTTTTGATGGGTGATTCTGCCACCTCTGTGGCAGCGTGTGACCCGCGTGACATAAGGGGTGACACTTGCCACACCCCTACTCCTGCCACCTCTGTGACGCTATCCTGCCACACCCCATGTCACACCCCATGTCACACCCACCCATGACGCAATCCCCCTGGCTACAAACTAGGGGAGTTTCTATTAAGAAAGCCCCCTGCAGTAACTACTCGCTACTCTTCACCCACCTTCTGCATTCGGTACAAATCTTCTGGAGTGCATTCCAGTGCTTGACACAACAAAGCTACGCGCTGGAACCACTCGATCCCACTGCGATTGTTCTCCCAATTCCTAACCGTAGTCTCAGTTACCCCAACGCGATCGGCTAACTCGCGCTGAGTCAGATTTAAGCGCTTCCGCAGTCCGGCAACATTACTCACTGGTATCTCTCCCATAAAGGAACTTATAGCAATATCTTAGCGTAAATTTCATTACGTAAATACCTTGACAGCGTAAAGTTCTTTACGGTAAATTAGATTCATGGGATACGGAAACGGGTAGAGCACAAGGCCGCAAGGCTGGGTAAAGCCCCGGAAGCAGATTCCCAGATTTTTGCAAATCAAAAGGCACCCGGTTTTCTTGGCGGATAGCGGGTGCCCCTACTCAACTTCAATTGAGGTGAATTCATGTTATCAACTTTCTCAAAAGTCGAACTCACATCCGAACAGCTTTACGCGATCGGCTACGGTGACGGTCTTTCCCTCCGTCCCAAGGATCGCAAGTACCGCGAGTCTCTCGATTACGTCATGGGGCACACCCAGGGCTACCAAGCCAACCCGAACAGTCTTGCCAATGTGCCTGCGATCGCTGAATCTTATCTGGAGCGCGGGTGGGGGAATGAGTTACTGAATCCTTTCCCCGGTTAGGGCAATGGCAGGCTACGTTTACGGGATCGAATTCGATCCCCCGTATCACCACGCCAGAGCCTACTTGGGCAGTACCGTTCATCTCAAACAGCGCTACCGAGAACACATCACGGGTGTAGGCTCCCCACTGGTTAAGGCTGCAGTAGAAGCAGGGCATGAGTGCCGCCTGGTCGCTGTCCGGTTCCCACGGATTGCACAGGCCCGCCAGATGGAACGAAAACTGAAGCGCTGGCATAACAACACCAAATCCCTGGAGTTCCTGCAAGCGCTGGCACGTTGACAAGATTGGGCGATCGCACCGGGTAAACAAGTGATCGCCCTTTTCCTAATAATCAATCGATAAAAGGAGCGCAATCACGATGAGTTACGACGAGTTTGAGGCCACGATGAGTTCTGCTGGATGGAGCCTGGATGAGATTGAAGCCCAATGGCAGAAGTACTTAAAGGAAAGTCCAGACAGCTACGAAACCCAGGATACCTGGGACGCTCCAGAGTTTGACCGCGATTAAACTTCTCAGGCCAGGGGAGAGCCGCAAATCTCCCCATCCCGTCACCTCGATCGCTCCAAGAGGTACACCACACAAGATTTCTGGAGAATTCAACCATGCAAGAAATACAAACGGCACTCGACATTCTTTCACTCCTGCCGATCGCTACCGCCGCCATCCTGCTCCTGGCTCACTTGTGGGGATGCTGGCAACGCACGGCACCAAGCCAGCCTCACCAGATGGAGCAGGATGCCACGACCACAGTGGAAGTGGAGGAGCCAGAAGTACTGGTATCAGAGGTTTACCGCCGAACGGAGGAGAACTCCGAATCTGAACCAGCGATCGCAGTTCAATCACCCGTTGACCCAAACACTCTGAACTCGCACCAGTTGCGAAACCTTTGCAAGGAACTGGGAATCCGTTGGCGCAACGTGAAAGGTCAAGGCAAGCACATGACCCGACTTGAGATGCTGAATGCGCTGGGAAGGGCGATCGCCTAACCAAAGTTTTCACCAGGGGACTGAAGGCAGTCCCCACCATCCACCCCTACCCACCCCTTGCCACTGGTCGAGATGGCCGATCGCTCTCTCTACGCTTCAGGGCAATTTCTTTTTTCAGTTCTCGCAGAACTTGACGATGGCGATCGCGCTCTGCTTTGTCCCACTCGCGCTCAAACTCAAGAAATTCTTCGGTCATGGTATAAGGATTCTGAATTGGACTAAAATCATCGGTCTGGACTAGGCCAAAAACTGCACCGAATCGCTACAAGTCCTCATATATATAACTTACAGCGTTTTCCTAGTCCTGACTAATTGCTTAACAGGCAATTAGTCAAAGTCCTACAAGTAAATCAGAGTAGCGTTTTCAGGGTTCACTTTTAGACTCTGGACTAAATACTCTGGACTAAATCGAAATTTGACATTTTACGGGTGCGATCGCTTCGGTTGCGGATGGAAAAGCTTGATTAGTTTTCCTGATTGATTAAAGGCTTGGTGCAAATCTGGAAATCCGTAATTTTTAATTGGCGGAATTCTAGATTTTCAGGTTTTTAGATTTTTAGAAATAGACATTGGTGAAATTTCGCCATACAGTCTTCTCGTAGGTCTGAGCAAAAATCATGCTGGTCACTTGTACAAGCGCCAAGGGGGGCGTGGGGAAAACTACCACAGCCGTCCATATTGCAGCATTCCTGGCTGGTGATAATTCTACCCTGCTGATTGATGGAGATCCCAACCGTTCCTCTATCAAGTGGGCACAACGGGGGGAACTGCCTTTTAAGGTTGTCTCACTGATGGAAGCACCAAAACATACCAGGAACTTTGAGCATATTGTTTTCGATACCCCTGCCAGACCTTCTAGGGAGGACTTGAAAGCACTATCAGAGGGATGTGATTTGCTCATCATTCCTACAACTCCAGACATTCTGAGCATTGATGCAACCTTAGAAACAGTTGATTTGCTTGGGGAGATGGGCTGCGATCGCTATAAACTGTTGCTTACTATCGTCCCCCCTGGCAGAAAGACGGGAGAGCAATCCAGGGAAGCTTTAAGCGAATATCCGATGTTTGTAGGCTACATCAGACGATATGCCGCGTATGAAACGGCAAGCTTGCAGGGATGTACAGTGAACCAGACCCGCGATCGCTATGCTCGAATTGCCTGGAGTGACTACCAGCGAGTGGGTAAGGAGATTTTGAACAATGGCTGATAAATTCAACCCCTATAAAGCTGCCATCGGCAACAGGAATAAACAACCAGCAGTTAAGCCAGAGCAGCCAGCCGGACAGCCAGAGACTCAACCTAAGAAGAGAGGAAGGCCCGCAACGGGGAAAAGGTCAGATGATGAATGGATTGGGAGAACCTTCTATGTGAAGAGAGAAACCGATCTGGACGTTGAAATGCAATTGCTCCAACTGAAGCGGCAAGGCGTTGATATTGATAAATCTGAATTGGTGGAAATTCTGCTTACCGCCTGGGTGAAATGGCAGCAGGGTGAAAACTTAGAGATTCAACTTTCTGAAATTTCGCCAATCCAAAAATCTGGAAAGACGAAAAGGTAAGCCATAATTAAACTATTGTGTTTTTCAAGCTCCTGCCCCTGAAATGGGGCTTTTTATGAAAAGTGACACGAATAGCGGGTGAGGGGGAATGGGGATTAGGGGATGCGATCGCCCACATGCCCTACCTTCATCGGCTCAACCAGTTGCGGGGCTTCCTTCGCAATCTTCCGGGCATCACTCACATACTGGCGATTGGTGCCGAGATGATTGGCAGCTTTGGTCGCTACCGTGCGATCGCAACGATCGCACGGTAGCTTGCTCAAAATTTTGAGTAAGCTTTTCCTGCCCTCTTCCAAAGGTTTCGCCTGCCTCTTTCTGCCGTTCCCTTGCCTGCCGTTCTAACTCCTCAAATAACCCTTCCAATTCCCAGGCTAATAGCTGCCTTTTGGCTACTGGTCAGGTGCCGTCGTTCTAGGTTCCAGGAGAGGACTTCATAACATCCCTGCCAATCCCTCAAGACCTTAGAGATGGACTGAGAGAGGAGTTATACCCAGACGAGAGAGCAGATAGAGACAGAGACGAGAAAGGCAGGTTAGTAGAAACGGATAGCCATACGTCTCAAAATGATACGAATGGTAGTGAAGCCCCAGAGATAACCGAAAAACGGAACCGCGCGATCGCCCGCGCTCCTCGCGTCGTCCGAGAGCTTCATGATTCCGGCTTGCTGGGCATCAACGAAGTTGTGAAGTTAGGGCTTGAACTTCTAGGGTTTTGGCTATGGCTTTAGAAGCTGTAATTTCACCTTTGAAGCCTTCGCCGTCTAGGCAAGGGGAAAGGGAAGAAAAGGGAGGAAAAGGGAAGACGCGATCGCAGTCAAAGTTCATCGGCTAATGAAAGGTTGGGGTTGTTCTGTTTGAAACGCTAAAGCCCACGTCTCCATCTAGCTTCCCGGCTCCGGGAAAAAGTCTACTGCAAAGCTTCGTGAGAACATCTCACTAACGCCCGTCAAACTCTTGCCTATTTTAGAATGGGAAGAAAGGACACGTAGATCATGAGAACTAATTTGAGAAGACGAAAGAAGCGCGATCGCATCGTTTTGGATTCAAGTGGCAGCTTCAGAATTGCAGCCCCCAAAACTGTCTGGTCGGATGGACAGGTAGTAGTAAGATTTGATTCAGCAAGCCCAGAGCAGGCAGAGCAGGAGATCGATAAATCTTTGCTCCCGATTGCAACCAGAGGATCATTGCTCAGCTATCTCATCCAAGGGCTGTAGACGCAAAAAAGCCAGGACGATGATGAACCCTGGCGATCGACTTTGAGGAATTTTTTTTTAGCTAGAGACCGACCTGCTTAAGCTCGGCAACAGTCAATTCTTGGCGCTGTTTCGTCGCAATCTCAGCAGGAGTCAAGATTTGAAAAGGCTGCACGTCAGTTGGATTCACCCAAAACTCAAACCGGAGTTTCCCAAAGCGTAACAGTTCTGATTTGGTTTGGCGGACCTCTTCAAGCTTCCGGTAAATTTCCAGACTGGCGCGGGCGTGCTCATTTGCCTCATTTACAAGTTGCTCTATCTCAGCGTGCAGGGCTGACCATTGCGGCTGCAGTTGCTGGCGGCGAAAATCTTCCTCAAGCGATGCCAGTTCGCGTCTGGATTCAGCTAAAGATTGCTCGGCTTGCTGCTTAAGCCGGTTGTGGTCTTCCTGGCTCTTGGTTTGAGCGATCAGGCTTTCAAGCTTTTCAATGGCAGAATCACCACTTGGGGTGGGACGAAAATTGCTTTTCCCAAAATGGAAGTTAACGGCTTCCTCGAACTGTTGGACTTCTTTCCGCTTGGCTTCAAGCTGCTCTGGCGTAACGTTTTCGGCGATTAACATTTCAAATCCTCAATCACTTATACACCTATTATGAATTGATTTAGACCCATCGTGAGACTCCAAAAAAATAGACCAAGTTTTTGTAATGGGGCTTTTTTATGCCAGAACCTCGAACTGGCAGGGCTTTTGAGAGGCGCGATCGCTCTCATGTTCAAGTTGCTGCAACAGTTCACCGAAGCTGGGCAATTGAGCATCTAATTCCTGAATAATCTCGGCCAGATCTTCATCTGTCCCCTCCAGCAAATCATCCAGCTCTGACCATTTTCGTGTGGGATAAATCTCATCTTGGGATGGGGTAGAACGTTTCATGCTGGTTTTTTGCACCTTTTGATGCAAATGCTAAGGAATGGCATTTGGGTCAAGTCCGAGCCGGATTGCTTCCGCTTGCAATTCCCGCTTCCACTCTGACATCACCAGATCTGTGGATATCGCCGAAAGGCAAACAGCCCGCGCTATCCGTTTTGCTGTTGGCTTTTGGCGGGTTAGCTTCAACATTTCGCGCTGCATATCGTCGATCGCTTTCAGGGGTGGGCGATCGCTGAACTCCTGACGAACATGGTTCAACAGGTCAGGGGATTCTAAAAATGATTCATGATCTCGCTTCATGGCTTAAAACCTCTCTAAACTGGCCAGGAATGCATCGTGCGCCCTTTCTCTCTCCTCTTTCTCCTCTAGTTCTCGTCCGTCAGTTGGAGCTGGAGGGGCGGGAGAGGGACTCACCAAATCAAGAATTCGGCTACATGCTGTTATGCGATCGCGATGCGCGGCTTCAGTATTTGCGGCAATATCAATCAGAACACTGAGCGCGATATTTGCAGCGTGGACCAGCCGCCGGGAGGTACTTTCTCTGGCATCGGCTAGCAATCGATTAACCTCAGCCCTGAAATATGGGCAGCGCTGCCATTTACTAATCGTTGTCGGATGAACGCCCAACCTTTCAGCCGTTGTCTTGTGGCTGATTCCAGTCGCAACCATTCCAGCAGCCCTTGTCTGAAGCTCGTTCAAAAAGTCTGATTCGGTTTGACTTTGCTTTTGCTGGACTTTCTTAGCCAATTTGGGACACCAGTTCTGTACTGATTGTAGCCGTGTTCTCAAGCTGTCGTCGCTGGTTCTGCTTTCTTACCAGGACGGCTGAAACCTTCAGAATTTTCAACTGGTCATCTGCAGGTAGTTGCCAGCAGCAATTGCATGATCTGGCTACTGATTGTTGGTGTACTGTTCAACCCTGTCTCCTTAACAGCCGATTATTCAATTCTGGCCCGCAGAAGATAACAGCAACTTAAATTGGCTTGACCATCTTACGAATTTTTTCTAGGCGCTTAAGAGTTTTCGCCATAGTTGCACCATCAGCATCGGGAAAGAGGCTAGCCGCAAACGTCTCGATATATCTCTGCAAGTCATCTACAGTGCAACTCACATGGTTGCCTCCCATCCACTGATGGAACTCCTTATGGATGTCTGCACGTATCACAAGCAAGTTGAAAGGATGGTCTGCTAACTGAGGATAGGTCTCCTGGTCGTACACATGGTGAACTGCAAGGTCAAACAGATTAAGCGGACTACAGCACAGCCCTGTAATTTGGCAAGTATTTTTTGCAGCAGTCTTTGCCTTCTTCTTTGCTCGCTCTACCCGCTTTACCCGTTCCTCTCGATCTTCTACGACCTCATGCAGGGCAGAAATTGCACGTTCCCCGACTAATTGACACCAATCTCGGCGATGCTGCTTAGTCAATTTGAGGCTCAAATTGACTGCAACCCGAGAGATTCCCATGCCACTTAGGTACTTAGACGATCCATCTTCTATAAAGTGCTTGTCCAATTGCAATGGCTCAGGATTGGATGTTTTGATCTCTTCATTAAAAGCCTTGGTAAGAACGTCCTGTCTTTTTCCTAAGCCTAGTAGATTTCTAACATACGGAGGGCGGAGAAAAACTTTCCCGCCACTAATAACAAAAGAGTTACTGTCCTGTGTGACCTCAATAAACTTCTTCTCAACCAACAATTGCTTCAACTTTTCATCCCGACGATTTAACCACCGTCGGAAGCGCCGAAATAGTCTGCGCCCCTCATGCTCGTTGATATATTTACAGATTGCATAAGCACCTTCAGGGCTAAAACGACGTTGACGGATGGCTTTTCGAGACCAAACAAAATGTTCACCTTCTACAAGGTTCCAATCATCATTAGGATCCTTATCAAATTCCTGACAAATCTCATAGACTCTTTCCAACGTGATTTCAAGCGCAGCAGCAAGCTCATAATCACGAATGTTGCACTTCTCAGACATATCTTTCTTAACTGTAGGCTGCGAGCAAACTGTCTCTCATATGCTTCAGTCGATCAAAAACTTTCGCATCACCCCCCTGATCCGGATGATGTTGCAAGGACAACTTGCGGAATGAGGCTTTAATATCATCAGCAGTTGCGTTTTCAGGATTGAGTCCAAAGACTTCCCAGGGGCGGAAATTGCGAAAGATATCAATACCGTTGATGCAGTTTGAGCCGATCGCGTTTTGCTCTGACTCTGGAAGTGCAACCCATTCTCGATAAAGCTTTTGCCAAGTATCTTTTGTATTGAGCTTTAGCTTGGCATCAGCTATGTAGAGCTTGAAATTCTCGTTCTTCTTCAGTTCCTCATAACTCTTGCATCTAAAGGCTTTTACGACAGCATCCTTCAGTTCTGCCATAGAAAGTTCGGCCTGCTTAAATGGCCCACCATTCACATACTCTGCAAGTTCAAGGAGAATTTGCTCATCGTATTGATGGGCTGAAGCAATCTGACGAATTTTGCTACGAACAGCATTGAAGTTCGGTCGCTTAAGCCGGGTAGATTTAGCCATATACCAAATTGAGATAGATGTCTTTAAGATTGAGCCTTGTGAAGGTCGAGGCTCAACACCAACCAAGTAGAAGCCCTATGCCTTTCCATCTTTTTCATTTGTCGCACTGGAGACCAGGGATCTATAGTATTCTCCACGAAACTTTTACAAAGCCTGATGGTTTGTAATTTTTAACGATCGCATCAATAGCAACAGGTGCGGCATTAACAAAGCACGCTCCAGAGGAGTCAGTCTTTGCAAATGATTGAAGAATTCTTGAAGTCACTGACCAATACGCCAGCTATCAATCGCTGAATTTGACCCCTGAAAGCGCGATCGCCTCCGCTCCCTCTTCCCCTGCCTGTCCTGCAGAATGGCGAGGGCAAAACGCAGAACTCGAACGCGATCGGCTTCTGGCAGTGCCCTGACTGTCACCATCAATTCACTCAACGTTGAGGATGGACTCATGCGATCGCCTCCACCCATCCAACAGGGAGCAATGATACCCAACATTTGATCAGCATTTTCTTAGTGGAATCGCTCAAAACCTGGAATGCGATCGCCCATTCATCAAGTGAGAGCCACAAAATCACATCGTCCAGGCTCTCTGGCGGGCCAGTATTAGCGATTTCCTCAATAACTGGAACCAGGGCTTCAACCTTGCCCTTATCCAGGGGGGCAGGGCTACAACTTTTTTTATAGTGTTTACCTAAGAAAAGTTGTAGGAGATCCAGGATGCGCCCCCAGAGTTTGGAGATGTACTGCTGGGTATACCCTTTGCCGTCGTTCAGTCCCAAAATTTTAGTAGCGCGAGCAACGGCAGACTGGGTTAATTCCTGTCCCTGTTGCAGTAAACCCTTAGCTGCGTCAACAATTGTTCGGATCGATTTCTCTCCCTTCCTGGCAGCGTCCGGGCAAATATCAGCCGCCGCAACGGTGCGATCGCCCTCGATCGGAATGTCATCATCCCCCATGATGTAGAAGATTAGCTTCTCCCCTGACCGGAGTTGTTCACGCAGCCGCCCACGGGTTTGCTTCAAAGCCTCAGCAATGTGCTTTTTGTAGAACTGCTGGAAGCCCTCGTCTTTCTCGTCTACAGTCGTTTCGTTCAGGACACAGTATTCAGCCAATAGCGCGTTGATATTGGGCCGTGGAATCGTCGTGCTGATTGACTGGCAGTGTTTATAGTCATTGCTGCCTACTGTATCCCGGAATAAAACGCCGTCAGCATCAGGCGATCGCTTTCCAGATAGCTCCTTCCAGTCAAAAGTTGCATGGGTTGGATCAAGTTCTTTGAGTTTGGCTACTAGGGCTTGACGGCATTTCTCCAGACCTTCCCCCCTGTTCTTTCCAAGTCTCCCTAATCCAGTAATTTGAACGGTTTCAACTTCCGCTCCCTTTGGTTGCTCAACTTCAAAGATAAAGATTTTATCTTCAGGGATGCCGTATTTCTTAGATAGTTCAGACTTCGATCGCA
Source organism: Coleofasciculaceae cyanobacterium bin_20 (assembly GCA_037445115.1). GTDB lineage: Bacteria > Cyanobacteriota > Cyanobacteriia > B231 > B231 > Trichothermofontia. The sequence goes on along the minus strand of JBBILC010000111.1, from coordinate 6,851 downwards.
GTTCTGAAGCATCGGATAGGACAACCTTTTGAGCGCGTTGAATTGCTGCCAGGTGTTGTCCATTAGGTAGGGTGACTGTAACCCCTTCACTACCCCAATGAGCGTAACCGTAGGTCGGATCGGTTACTACCAGCAAAAAATCTCGTAGCCATCGCTTAGGCAGGAATGCCGCCTTAGCCATCATTTCAGACGCGGATAGCTTTTCCCGTTTGGAGCCGTCATATCGCTTTTGTAGTTCGTCCCGTTCACGCTCTAACTGGGGTGTGAGTCCATACTTGCGATAGGTCAATAGCCGTTGGTGTTGGCCCTTAGTTCGTTTGGTAAGCGATTGCAATTGGTCAAAGTCCCGTTGCTGGTCAGGTGCCAACCATTTCAGGTCTTGCAGTTTCTTCAGCCGTCGATATTCGGCATCAGACAACGGCTCTACATCCGGCTTGAATCCAAACGCTTTCAGTTCCTCATCTTCATCTTCTAAGCGCTCTAATGCTGCCCAGTCGATGTTTTCTGGGATGATCTCCTGAAGTAGGGGAATCAGTTTGGCTTTACCCGTCCCATAGTGCCGATCGCCTGCTTTCCAGGCATCGGTTAGCAGGTAGGTCAAGAGTGGCTTGAACTGTTGCAGGGCCGGATCTCCAGAGCGGTCAATCTGGAAATAGGTGTCTTTGATGTCCTGCTGGGTGACTTTGATGGTTTCGGTTTTGCGGACGTTAGAACTCGACTCATCCAGGATTAGGGTAGCTTTGCTCAGTAGATTGGCTTCCTCCCCTTGACCATGCAGCCGCCCGTAACTCATTCTGACTCGTGGCTGTTTAAGGGTAACACTACTCTGGAATCGTGCCCCGAAGCCGTCCCCTTGTTCCTTCCCGCATCGCCAATTATGAATGCAGTTCAGGCAAGCAAGCTTATACGCCGGGTTTACAGGGTTGCGATCGCTCATCTGCTCGATTGCAGCCGCTTTATCGCAGTTTGCAGGGGTAACTTTGATGCTGGCAGGTGTCTCCGGCTTTGCCCGCCGCAATTTCCCCTTTGCATCCTCAACATTCCCTAAGTGCCGCCCTTCCAGGTGTGCCCACTCTAAAAGGCTGTCTACGGTCGGGTTAAGGGCATCTGGTAGTACTGCAAAGACTCGATCTGTTCCAAAAAATTCAGGAGTTGTCCGGCTGTAAAAGGTTGATTTCCTGGAACCAGTTGCAGACAGATTGACGATAAGCCGCGCTCCCGCCTCATCTGCCCTGTAGTGCCCTTCAGCGTGTGAGCCAACCTGAATTACGTCTGACCCAGGAACAGCAGGTAGAGGGGCAAATCCCCAGGGCTGTACTGAATTCTTAGGCTGGTTTCTCACCCAAGCGATAACGCCATTAATCCCAGCCTCATTCCTTTGGGCCTGCTCGATTTCTACCTGCTGATTTTGTTGGCTAACAGTTTCGGCATAGGCGATCGGGTCTGGTTCAGCCAGATACTTCAACCTCGCGATCGCCTCCCGTTCCTCATCCCGTGCTGGATCCCGATCGAATGCGATTTGTCCACTATTGCGCCGCTGGCGCTCACGCTCTTCTACACTCTGATAATCTTTTGGCAGTTCCATTCCAGCAAGCGCAAGAAACTCTTCCGCTGCTTGAATAAACTCTTTTCCCTGGGGATAGGGAGCGTTTAAGCCCTTCTTTCCCCACCACCAAAAAGTGAAGGCAGAAATAAACCTGTTGTCTGTACAAGCACCGCAAGCAAATCCCCAGCCGTGCTGAAGTGGCTTAATCCATCCAGCAGTACCTGAATCTGATTTATGCCAGGGACAGCACCCACGAGCCTTTTGCCTGCTTCTATCCCACTTCCAGTTAAGGTCAGTACGGTTGGTGAAGATGGTGGCTCCAATCCGATTTTCTGCCTCGTTAATCAGCCCAGATAAATCGGTCTTGCCTGTTTCATTGAACCGTCGCGATCGCTCTCCTGCCCTTCTATTGGCTTCAGCCCGCTCCTCTACCTTCCTAGCTCCAAAGGTTTCAACACCTTCAGTTAAAAGTTGGGAGACCGCTTCAGCCTTTTCAGCTTCCGATAGCGTCTTAGATGCCAGGATGCGTTGAAATTCCAGCCACCACTCCTCTGTGATCCGGCTGGGGAGTTCCCATCCCTTGTAGTCAAACCACTTTTGCAGTCCTGCAATCAATTCGTCTGGTGTATAGCGATCGCTTCCTACCTGCAGCAAGGATTGTTCTCTACCCTTCTCCCGTCGAAAGAATCCAGGGATCCGCATGGGTTGATGCAACCGAACGGGTATCGGGTCAGCCAGGAGTGCGATCGCAGCTAGGCGACGGCAGTAAGATGCAACGTCAACGGGATGATGCTGGTCGAGCTTGATGTGCGCGTGGATTGATTTCCCGCCGCTGGTCAGTTTGCAGGAAAAAGCCAATTCGGTGACGCTTTCAAACTCGTCATAGAGTGCGAGTTGCTCGTCAGTTGAGCCATAATCCCGCTCCACCCCAATATCGTCAGTAGAAGTGATGCACTCTGTGATGGGGAATCCCTGTGGTTGCGAGGGAATATAGAAAATTCCCCCTTTGCACTCTTCAGACTCTGAAAGAGCACGGAGGAATTCATAGCCATTTGAGTGATATTTTGTGCGCCTCCGGTTTGTGCCCTCGCCTTCTGTTTCCCAGATACCGAAGTGTCCAGACTCGTGATAATCGCCTACGAAAAAGCGGTTATGTCCAGCTTTAAGCCAAATTTCACGGCTACCATCTTTAGGTTGCAGGGTGGATAGGAATGCGCGAAAGGCTTCAAATTTAATCAGAGAGGAGGTGGTGATCATTTCACACCTCCCGCCAGCCGAGAATCGATCGCTCTCTCAACAATCGCGTGAATCCGCTCAATATCAGCCGGATACCCGTTCGTCTCCAGCGACCAATCCAGCCCTTCAAGCCCTGGCAGTAACCAGCGGGCCTCAACTTCGAGCAATTGCAAGGGATACGACCAGGAGCGATCGCCCTGTTGGACAGTTAAGAAGTAGCGATCTGAGCCTAGTGGCGAAACCCCCCGATCCTGAACTGGGACGACGGTGAGAATCGGCTTGGTTTGAGTCTGACTCTTAGGTTCTAAGAGTGCTAACTGTTGCATCACCGCGCACCTCCAAAAGCTCGCAGAGGTGCGGCTGACATTTTACACGGTGAGTTATAATGGGATGAGGGGAGCGTTCCGGTAGAGGGGAATCCGTATTCTAAAATCGGTAACGCACGATTGACGGTTGATCGACGAAAAATTATGATAAAGGCTGATCGGTGGTCAAGACCGATCGCAACGAACGAGTTACGAGTCAAGGCAAAGCCTCCTTTGGTGGCTAGTCAGGAGAGCAACCGGAATACTTAGCGCCTGGTAAGTGAAAAGTATCTTTGGCTGTCTCGATTTAAGTTAAAACCTAAAAATAAAACCCTCGGAATTAGCTTCTAGGCGACCTCCGAGGGTTTTTGATTTTCAAGGGAATCCAGGTAAAAAGCGATCGCCCGCCGGATAACTTCACTCTTTTTCTGACCGAAGCGATCGCAAGCATCAATCAGGCGATCATGCAGTTCAGCGGGGATTTTCTGGCTGGTAATATCCGTTCTGTGGCCCTGGCCTAGCTTTCTCATTTGTCTCACCTGAGTCCAATCCTAAGACTACGCTAATAGTAGCGCAGATTAATACGGTTGTGGCAAAAATTTAGCAAAAAAACTCAAGAATCCTGGTGTCTGGTCTTTTGGCTTGATGCTGATGTGATTGCTTGACTACCTCCAAAGTGCTTTCTATAAGGTATTAGCGGGGTTTCAGAGGATATGCGATCGCTCTCTTTGATCACTGTTCTGACTCTCGATGTATGCCTCGATCACCCGCTTAATCAACCAATTGCGCGATCGGTCTTTCTGAGCCGCGATCTCATCTAACTGATGGATTAAATGTTTCTCAACACGAACTCCAAAATGGAGTTGAGCGGTTGTCATTTTTTTGCAGCCTCCGAATATTTGAAATTTTTATCAAGTGAAACTACAGAGGGACAGCTACTACATAGAGGGCAGTGAGACTGTAAAAGCCTTTTAGAAATCCCTGGAACTGGCTCCTAGTCGATGTTTTGTCGATTTAGAGCACATTGTGGTATTTCAGAGCATATATACTAGCCTGGATCTCCAGAACGATCAACAACAAATTGGTGCGATCGCTCCATTGCCGTCATTCTCCACTGCCCTCTTTTCGAACTAGGTAGGCCAGAATTGCCTCTAGCCTTTCGCTAATCCCTTGTAGTTGTTCAATCTTTTCAGCGTGTTGATTGTGCAGCCGTTGGGACTCAAACACAAAGGAATCAACTCGCTCACTGAGTTGAGTGACACGCACAGAAAGTTGGCCTAACTGTTGTTGCGATCGCTCCTGAATCTGCTCTAATCTCTCCAGATTTTGCTGAGTACGGCCTTGCGCCTCATGCAAATTCGCGATCGCAATGGTGTTTACATCCTGTTGTGTGGCTACTCTATCCAGCTTCTGATTGGCAGACTCAGCATATCGAGCTGCTGAAGCCAGCAACTGTTTAACCGTTTCAAATTCATCTCGCGTAACCGTGCTCATGGCTATCTCTCCTACCTTTTGCTGCTCTGGTGTCTAGTTTTTAAGCGGCAAAATCTACGGAGTTGAGCAATTCAACATAGTCGAGCAATGGTGGGAAAATCTTGTCTGGTTCATTAGAAACTAGGAAAAATTTCACTTCTTTATGTCGCTGGACAAAATCATGTAATCGATAAAATGCTGCTGCTGTAAAGAAGTGAGCGTTCCGAAGAATAACTACCGCTTCAGGTTCCCCAATTTGTCTAAGCAGCGTCTCTATGTTGGTATCTCTATACCCCTGCTTTGCATCCCATTCAATCAATTTCTTCTGTGCTGTTGCCATTGCCCTTGTCTCCTTGCTCTACCTCATCAACTGGGATTTTCTCCCAAGTTCCATCTGCCTTTCTCCTCCATCCACCAAATCCAATTTCTTCATCCTCTGGATCCACTGGCTTTTGGGGATCTCTCCAGTCTCTAGTATCAGAAGAGTCGGTCATCAGTTTTTAACTTGCTTTAGGTTGCTGTTGCTGGTCTTGCTGCCGCTTGCGGACTCCAAGTTTTGCTAAATAACTGAGCAGGCTTGACATGGATCTCTCCTCGTCATCTGCCCACTCCTGCAGCGCTTGGTAAACCTCATCATCCAGAGATACGGTTATTCGCTTCATCGCTTCACCTGCTATCGGGATGAGTGGATCTTAGATCCAAATCCTCAAAACGCATCACTTTGCATCTGTAAAGAATTGCGATCGCTCCTCACTTGCTCTTTTTAGATTCCTTTTCTGCCTTGTTGAGATACTCCATCAAAGCCAACTCGGTAATCTCGGACATAGTACGTCCCTCACGAACTGATTGGAGCTTCAATCGTGTTTTAAGGTCGTCTGAGATGTCTACCTGGAGTCTCATGGGGTCATTTAGCGCATCTTGCATAATACTACTCCAACTTATAGGACTAGCGATCTTTCTATTAGTAATAGTAGTACTAATATTAAAACTTGTGCTAGTATTCATCCATGAGAACGCCATGAAGTCTCATGAGAGGACATGAGAATGCTCGAAGTTGATATACCACAAGGGTTTAGCCGTTTTGAGGTTTGTCTCATGTTGAACAGGATTAGAAACCGTTGCAGCAAACCTCCGGTGAGTAGGCCAACTTTTTACCGCTGGTGTGGCGAGCTGGGTATTACTCCCAAGTTTCGTTACTCGCACAACGAAGTGAAGCGCCTATCAGCCCTCTGTCTGCACTACGCCCAAGGCGGCAAGTCTACTAATCTCCCGGTTATCTAACCTTTACCCCATTTACTTAAGGAGAATTCAAATCAATGAAGCGTCATCAGATCCGACAAATGTTAGGCCGTGAAGTCTGCACAGATGCCCAGTTGCGAAAAGCGATCGCAGAGTTAAACCTCCCTGTTGAGGACGATTTGGATTATGGCGATCGCGAGACTCAAGCGATCGTCCAGAAGTTCAAGGGGAATCAGCCGAAGTCGCCACAATTGCCCAATTTTCACCAGCAACCGCCAGCCGATCGCCCATCCACCTCTCAACCCTCTCACCTATCCCAAACCCAGCAACAGGCCCAGCAAGCCGCTGAAAATCTCAAAGTTGCCTTAGTGACAGGACACCAGCAACGCCTGGTCAATCTCTCCAGTTCTCTCGACAAAGCAGAGCAACGCCGGGGAGAAGTGTTGGATCGACTGAGCGATCGTATGGCCTACCTGCAAGATGAAAACCTATTCATGAATGATCTACTCCGGCTGACTCAGAAAAAGCTCAAAGGTGCTCAACAGCAGGAGCCAGAGAGACAGCAGGTGACAGTTACCGCGATCGATGCCCTGGTCGAGGCGTTTGATGCAGTCGGCAGTTGGGAGCTACCCGCGATCGCGCCTCATACCGTTGCTGGCGCACTGCCGATGTGATGGGGAATTCCCCAGGGGTACTCAACCCGGCTTGAGACAGTTGAGACAACTTGAGAACTTGAGACAGCCTGAGAAACTTGTCTCAACCCCGTCTCAACCGCCAATTCCGAGTTTTTGTTGAATTTGTCTCATTTCTCAAGTTGTCTTAACCAATCAGGAGCGAAACCAATGTTCACAGCCATCCGCCAGCAATTCAGCCGACTGCTCAGCCAGGGTTTTGATTGCGATCCACCCGGATTCTGCCAGCCGTGGGGATTTGGTGCGGCGGCTCTGGCTTACTGAATCTGAAAATCAATTGATTAATTCAAGGAGAACCATCATGTCTAAGTAGGGCTTGCTGAGGAAGACTAAAAGGTGTACGAGGATTGTTTTTCATCA
>JBBILC010000110.1:18777-18990 GCA_037445115.1 Coleofasciculaceae cyanobacterium bin_20 | reverse complement strand
GGGGGTCAATTTGCCCCCCCCGACGCTGGCAGCCCCCCCAGCCATGCCAACGCCGTTCTACCTCGCGCAAACGGTATCCTTTGTGGAGGACCTGTTACCTACTGCACCCACGGTAGTGACGCCCACGGTAGCGACGCCACTACCAACGGTCCGATCGGCTGAGACCCAACTGGCCCCCCTCCCCTCGCGCCCAGGCGTTACCCAGGCTGCCAC
>JBBILC010000110.1:0-18767 GCA_037445115.1 Coleofasciculaceae cyanobacterium bin_20 | reverse complement strand
CCCTGAATTAGGCTCCATTCCCCTAGAGAGGCAAGATTACACGTTGGGACCTGGCGATCGTGTCTTTGTCGATATCTTCAACGTGCCAGAGTACAGCAAAAGCTACCCTGTCCTGCCCGATGGGACCCTCAACCTGCCTCGCATTGGCCAGGTACCGGTTGCGGGTCTAACGTTGCAAGCGGTCGGGGACATGGTTACGGCGAAATACACCCGCTTCTTTCGCCAGCCCCTCACGACGATTGTCCTAGAGCAGGCTCGTCCTCTCCGGGTTGCGATTAGTGGGGAAATCAATCGTCCGGGCACCTATAAGTTTGAACCGACAAACAGCGGTAGCATTCCCAGCGTCACGATCACGGAACTGATTCAGGCATCGGGGGGGATTACCCAACGGGCGGATTTGCGCCAAATTGAGGTACGGCGGCCCCTCCTAGAGGACTTGGAACAGGTTATTTCGGTCAACCTTTGGGAGTTACTACAAAACAGTAATCTGAGTCAGGACATTAGCCTGCGGGATGGGGACAGAATCCGGATTGCCACGGCGGCCACCCTTTCCCCCTCCCAACTGAGTCAGGTAGCCACCGCCAGTTTTGCCCCCGAAACGATTCGGGTGAATGTGGTCGGTGAGGTCGTTAAACCGGGGGCGGTGGAGGTGCCCCCCAATACCCCCCTCAACCAAGCACTCTTGGCGGCGGGCGGCTTCCATAGTACCCGTGCCGATCGCCAAACGGTGGAGCTGATTCGCCTCCAACCCAATGGCACGATCGTGCGGCGGACCCTGGCCGTTGACCTTGCTGCCGATGTGAATGAAGCCACAAATCCGATTATGCGCCCCAATGATGTGATTATCGTCGATCGCTCTGGGTTTACCCGCACCGCCGACCGGATTACCCAAGTGGCCACCCCCGTAGTCCTGTTGCTCAATACCTTGCTCCGATTGTTCTAGTTTTCTATCTTTGTGGAGAGTTTGCGGTATGCATGCTACCCCCCCGATCCCCCCTGCTTCCGCACCCGGTCATGTCCCCATTGGCGACTGGGTCCCCCCTGCCCTAGCACCAGCAGCAATTTGGCAACCTCAAACCCAACCCACCCAAGAGACAGACCTGGGTCAGCTTTTGCATATTCTGCGGCGGCGGCTGCCGATCTTTATTGGCGTGGCAGCCCTAGTCAGTTCCCTGATCTGGTGGCGGGCAACCCAGATTATCCCAGTGTATCAAGGGCGATTTCAAATTCTGGTCGAAGCGGTTGCGACGAACCAACCCTTACCCCAACTCCTGGGGCAGTCGGGGGAAGCTCCACCTTGGCGCGGCGATCGCCTGGATTACGATACCCAAATTCAGGTGTTGCTAAGTCCGGAAATCCTAAACCCGATTTTGCGGCGGATTCAGGTCCGCTATCCCGACTTAACCTACAACGAGATGATGTTGGGGTTGAGCATCACCCGCTTGCAAGATACCAAGATTTTGGATATTCGCTTTCGGGGGGCCGATACGGAGCAGATTAAATTTGTCCTCGATCACCTGGCCCAGGGCTACCTGGACTATAGCCTGCAAACGCGTCAAACCTCTCTCAGCCAGGGCATTCAATTTGTGGAGGAGCAAATTCCCCTGATGCAGACCCGGGTCAACCGCCTGCAAGCAACGCTACAAGAGCTACGGCAGCGCTATAGTTTTACCAGTTTGGACACCAAGGCACGGGAACTGGAGAGCCAACTGAGTACCCTGGAAACCCAGCGGCTCAATACCTTCCTACAAGTGCAGGGAACCCAACAGCGCTTGAGCACGCTTAATGGTAAGGCGGGGGCGACGGCGGTGCTGCGGCAGGATACCTTGTACCAATCTCTGGTTGAGCAAGTACGGCAGGTGGATGGACAGATTGCCGAGGAGTTGGCCCGATCACAACCCGACAGCCCTGCCCTGGTCACCCTCCAACGTCAACGAGATAACCTGCTGCCCCTCCTGCGCCAGGAAGCGGAGCGGGCCTTAAGCGGGACCCTGGCGACCACGAGCAGCGACCTTCAAGCCTTGCAATCCCAGCAACAAACCCTCACCCAGGTTGAATTGCAGTTGCGGCAACAGCTCGCCCAATTGCCTGCCCTATCGCGACTGAGCGCGGATCTAGAACGGGAGTTAACGTTGGCAACGAGTGGGCTAACACGGCTGTTGGAGGCCCGTGAAAAGCTGCTCCTGGATGCGGCCCAACAGGAAATTCCCTGGCAATTGCTGTCGATCGCGACCGTGCCGACTGACCCGATTGAACCGAACATTCTTCGCCAACTCATCCTGGGGGCGATCGTGGGTCTCTTGGCAGGCAGTGCCGCCGTTTTTATGGTGGAAAAGCTGGACGAGTCGTTGCAGAGTGTGGAGGAAGTGAAGGCACTGACCCAGGCACCTCTCCTGGGCGTTATTCCCTATACCAGCCGCCTAGGGGGAACGCGCCAAGTGATCCTACCGGAAGACTTGCCCCAGCCTGAACCCGAATCCGGGGTTGTTACCCAACGCTATCGGGATTACAAGGTCGTTCCCTTTATGGAATCCTTCCGCTCTCTGTGGACTGTGGTGCGCCTGTTGAACAATCTGAACCCGATTCGCGCGTTTGTGATTAGCTCGGCAGCCCCAGCGGAAGGTAAATCCACGATCGCCTTGAACCTGGGCCATGCCGCAGCGGCGATGGGGAAACGCGTCCTGTTGGTGGATGCGGATCTGCGTCGCCCCCAGTTGCATCGAGCGTTGGGATTGGCGAATCAGGAAGGGTTGAGTACGCTGTTGCTGGGCGATCGGGACCCCGCAGAATTGATCCAGGTTGCCCCCCACGAAGACAAATTCTTTGTCCTAACCGCCGGTCCTTCCCCCCGTGACCCCTCGCGGTTATTGGCCTCTAGCCGGATGCAGACCCTGATGGAGGACTTACACACCCGATTTGATATTGTCATCTATGACACACCACCCCTGTTGGGTTTCTCGGATGCCCAGTTGTTAGCGCCTGCGACCAGTGGGTTGGCCTTGGTCGTTGGCCTGGGTAAAACCAAGCGATCGGCAGTCAAACGCGTGGTCGATCATTTACAAACGGCCCAAATCCCCCTGCTCGGTGTCATTGCCAATGGGGTGCAGCGGCTCGTGACCGGGTATTCCTACGATAGCTATTACTATCGTTACTACCACCAGAAAGCCCCCAAATTACCGGTCCCTGTCTCAAACGGGGGGAAACGGTAGGTATCTGACCATTCAACATTCAACATTCAAAAACTCGGTATGGTGCAACGCGGGGAAACAGAGCTAGTGATTGAGGCGGGGCGAACGGAGCGGCAGTATTGGCGTGATCTCTGGCGCTACCGAGAGTTGTTTTACTTTTTGGCATGGCGGGATATTCTGGTGCGCTATAAACAAACAGCGATCGGGGTAGCCTGGGCACTGCTGCGGCCATTTTTGACGATGGTGGTGTTTACAATCGTCTTCGGTCAGTTGGCCCAATTGCCATCGGAGGGGGTGCCCTATCCCATTTTGGTATTTGCAGCCATGTTGCCGTGGCAATTTTTTGCCAGTGCCCTAGCGGAGGCCAGTAATAGCCTGATTACGAATGCCAATCTGATTTCTAAGGTCTATTTTCCGCGTCTAGTCATTCCAGCCAGTGCTGTCATTGTCAGCTTTGTAGATTTTCTGATTTCGGGGCTGATCCTGTTGGGCCTCATGGCCTGGTATAATTTCGTGCCCAGTTGGCGCATTCTGAGCTTGCCGTTGTTTACCGCGATCGCCTTTGCTGCGGCGATCGGGGGCGGATTGTGGTTAGCCGCCCTGAATGTGAAATATCGTGATTTTCGCTATGTGGTCCCGTTCCTGGTCCAATTTGGGCTGTATATTTCCCCGGTCGGTTTTAGTAGCAGTATTGTCCCAGAGCAGTGGCGCTTGCTCTATTCCCTCAATCCAATGGTGGGGGTGATTGATGGTTTCCGCTGGGCCATTTTAGGGGGGACTTCAACCCTGTATCTACCGGGTTTCTGGTTGTCCCTCACGCTCGTGGGGGGACTGCTCAGCAGTGGTTTGTGGTTTTTCCGTCGGGTAGAACGCACGTTTGCCGATGTGATTTAGGCAGGATGCCGGGTCGGACGACTGGACAGGCCGCCTAAATGGGCCGTGTTTGCAAATTCGTTTGCTGCTCCAGGAGATCGGGAACGGTCAGGAATTGATAGCCCTGGCGGCGTAAGAGGGTAATGATTTGGGGTAATGCCTGGATCAGGGCCACGCGATCGCCCTCCTCCTGCATCCGCACAATCGTCCCTGATGAGGCTTCCTGAAGGACACGATCGACGATCGCATCGGAGCTATCCTCATGACTGGCATCAAGAGACCACAAAATAGTGGTGTACTGTTGCCGTTGGGCTTGCAGTAGGAAAGCTCCACTAACCGGCAGTTGGCTCGGTCGCAATAGCCCGCTGGTGACTCCCGTGGTTTGTTGGATGGCCTGGGCTGTGCGTGTGATCGCGTGGGCGATCGCGTGGCGCTGGCTAACCGGCTCAGGACGGCTCCAGGGCTGGTTCCCGATCGCGTGGCCCTGGGCAACGACCTGCCGGGCGAGGGCAGGGTGATCCACCACGGTTTGTCCTGTCCAAAAGAAGGTAGCTTTGACGTGATAACGCTTGAGAATGGCCAGAATTTGTTCCGTATTGTCGGGCCAAGGCCCCCCATTAAAGGTCAAGGCAATCAGTTTACGTGCCCGAATGGGGTTAATGCGATCAATCGTTTTGCCCTGGAAGACTTCTGGCACCGCAAAGGTTAAGGGATTGGGGGTTGCTGCCACCTCAACGGGGGTGAGATCTGAGCGAGTGGGGCGGGGCACCTCAACGGGTTGGGCCGTCGGTTGGGGTGGCTGGGGCGGCTGGGGCTGGGTCGATTGGGGTGAGGGATTCAGGGCAAAGGCAGCATACAACCAACCCGATAGGAGGAAGGTGAGGAGCAACCCATTGCTGCGGAGAAAATCAAGACAGCCCGTACCCAGCCATTGACCCATTTTGAGGATGGGTGGGGCAGCGACAGCGGGCGCAACGCGCTGGGAACGGACACTGGCTGAGGCGAGGGGTGGGAGGAGGGCGATCGTGCGCCGCCATAGGGGAGGTGCTCCCTGATGAGTTGCGATGCTGACCACCACCTGGCGAATTTGGCTAGCCAGTAAAACCGCCTGTTGTTGTTGCAAGGCTCGACACACCTGTTGCCCAACTTGCTGGGCCGCGCGCGGGGACAGCCCAGACTGGCTCAGAAGCTGAAACTGTACAGGGTGATCCCCTGCGGCGCATAGTAGGAACGGAACTGGGATATCAATGCCCCTAGGTGGTGCTGCTGGGTTGGCGTGGGGCGGTGGGAATGGGTCTTGGGAGCCTGGGATCGGCCCTGGGAGACCCCCCGTGATCGCGCCACTGGATGACTCATCTCTGCTCACCCCCCCCACAAACTGCAATTGCCTGCACCTGCCGTGGCCATTGCCCCAGGTCAGGTTGCCCTAAAGGGTAACGCATGAATGGGAAATTGGGCGATCGACCTCCCCAAATACCCATAGGCTAGGGGCAATCCTCAACGGACGTCGGCTAGGGACAATGCCTTACGATCGCCGCAGTTGTTTCGCCGTTTCAAAGAAAAAGCGCACATTGTCCTCCGGCGTACTGGCCAGTACCCCATGTCCCAGGTTCATGATGTGGTGGCTACCCGCCTTTTGCACGATCTCTTCCATGCGGGCACGGATGAAGTCATGGGAGCCGAAAAGGGCACAGGGGTCAAGGTTGCCCTGCACGCCCACATTAGGACCCAGGCGTTGGCGAGCCTCGGCCATATCCACCGTCCAATCCAGACTGACAATATCCACCCCAGACTGGGGCATCCGTTCCAAAATCCCAGCACTGCCGTTGATATAGAGGATCAGCGGCGTATCGGGGTGGGTCGCCTTAACCTGGGAGACGACCTGTTGTTGATAGGGCAGGGCAAAGGTTTCGTAGTCGATCGGACTCAGTTGGCCGGCCCAGGAGTCAAACATCTGAACCACCTGCGCACCACAGTCAATTTGATAGCGCACATAGGTGGCGATCGCGTCGGCTAATTTCCCCAGAAATGAATGCAACAGGGCGGGTTCTGAGAAGGCCATGCCCTTGATCACCGTGTAATCCTTGGAGCTTTTACCCTCGATCGCGTAGGCTGCCAGTGTCCACGGCGCACCGACAAAACCCAGAACCGTTGCTTGGTTACCCACTTCCTGCCGTAGGGTTTTCAGAATCGTCTTGATGAAGGGGAGGGACGCTTCTGGATCTAAGGGATACAGCTTGTCGATTTGTTCCTGGCTGCGGATCGGTGGATCAATCATCGGCCCCCGACTTTCAATGATGTCAAAGGGAATACCCAAGCCTGGCAACGGCGTCAAAATATCGGAAAACAGGATCACCCCATCTGGACGAAAGGCATGAAAGGGTTGCAGCGAAATTTCGATCGCGATATCCGGGTTCTCCGATCGCTCCCGGAAACTGGGATATTTAGCCCGCAGATCACGATAGGCTTGCATATACCGTCCGGCTTGCCGCATCATCCAAACGGGCGGACGATCTAACACTTCTCCCCGTGCTGCCCGCAGCAAAAACGGGGCTTCTGTTGCTACCACCATTACACTTAACTCTCCCAGCTTAGCGGGATCGATTATACGGGATAACGGGGTCCCCTTTTTCGCAAGTTGCGATCGCGGCATCTTGTGGATGGTAAGGGCACCGGTAATTGTTAAGTTACGTGTCAATTTTGCTGGGAGTTAGCATTCGATGCTTACCCGCTATTATTACCCCCTATTAACTTGTGGGCACTTGGGAAAATGCCAATTGTCGCAACTGTGCCCATGCAATCATACAAGACTCAGGCGAGTTGGCAGCGCCGCCCACTTCAATTAATCAAGTAATCAAGGTTCGCTTACAGCCGTTCCCTCTCTAATGAAGTACTGTCAAGCCTTGTAAACAAGGGGCTTAAGCCCCTTGTCTGTACCTCACCAAGTATGGAAGTGCTGTATCGCTATTGATGGTTGATGTTTATCGCTATTGTTTTATCGCTATTTCGCTATTTCGCTATTTTATGTAGAGATTGTCTAAAGCGAGAAGGGACCCGGAGATGTTCCAGAGTCCCTTCAATCATCAATCAAACTCAGACTACAAACTAACGCGTAATTAGAGAAATACAATCGAACGTCTAACTCATGCTAGGGTTTACTACCTTTGCAACTCGTTCTCGCTAACTACCCATTGCTTGGTCTTCTAGACCCTTAGTTTGGCCTCTTACTCAAGATGTTCCAGAAAGCAAGGGAGACACGCCGAAATTCTCAAGCAATAAGCCACTTGACTTAAGATTTGGGGATTGATTACAAGAGGAGTTGCCGCTGATTTAGAGCCGATGGCACAAACTCTAAATCAATTGGTTGAAAGCCTTTTGATTGCTTTCCTTGTGCCTATATTTAGGCTAGCACTAAGGATTGCGTTGCAGCGCACTAATTTAATAAAGTTCACAATTATCGAGAGTATAGTGACCGGCACAAGCGGGTAAGAATTGGTCAGGATACGGTTGCAACGAAAATCAATTCCCCTGGGGTTCAGGCGTTATGGGAGTGATTGGCTCGGTCCGTGGGGTTCAACCCGATCGTCAAGATCGCCGAGATCGGCACTGACCTGCTCGGCCACGAGCCAAATGACAAATAGCAGACTGGCTCCTGATAGGTGGCTGGGTGGGGGGAAATGCGGTTCAGGCGCAGGTGGGGGGAGGGTGTCAGGACGTGAAGGTGCGTCAGAGCGAATCGACGATCGTCGATCGCGCAGGGGGGTTAGGGAGGCTGTCGCTCCCGTTTCCTCAGCCGCGATTGTGGGCGGTGGAACTGGCGGCATGAGGAGGGCCACCCCCAGTAGGAGATGACTGAAACGGCGGCGGATTAGCGATAAGGGTAGGACACAGGACATCACGCTGGACCGTAGGTGAACAGAGTACAATAGGGATTTGTTTTATTTTGCACTGTCCCCCATGTTGGCATGAATCAAACCCAAGAAGACCGTCGCGCCCTAGACGATCGCCTCTCGAAACGCTTTATTAAACTCGACCCCCAAGGCTATTTCATTATCTACCTTGATCGCGACCAAGACCTGATTTGCGCCAAGCACTTTACCAATGTGATCGACGATCGCGGCCTTGCCTGTGACCCGGAAACCGGGAAACCACTCCCCGCCAAGGGCCAAGTCGAACGAACCGCTAGCCAGGTCTACACGGGCCGCACAGCGAAGGAAGTGTGCATCAAACTGTTTGAAGAAGCTGCTCCCTGCCCCGTCACCTATCTAGACCATGCGGCCTACTTGGGGCGAGAACTGCTGCGGGCAGAGATGGCCCTGATCACGGGCCAAGAATATATTCAGGACTAGGGTATGTCCGATCGCCAGTATGTGTATCTGCATGGCTTTGGCTCTAGCCCCCACTCAGCCAAGGCGAAGTATTTCCGCAGCCGCTTCCAGAGTGTGGGGGTGCCCCTCCAGATTCCCGATCTCAATCAGCCTGATTTCACCCATCTCACCCTTACCCGCCAAATCCAGCAGGTTGAAGCATTGATCCAGTCGGCCCCTGCCGTGACCCTGATCGGTTCTAGCCTGGGGGGTCTCACCGCTGCTTGGGTGGGGGAACGCAATCCCCAGGTAGACCGGTTGGTACTTTTGGCTCCTGCTTTTGGCTTTCTCAACCATTGGTTACCCCGATTAGGAGACGCCAAACTCACCCAATGGCAAACCCAGACAACGCTGCCGGTCTACCACTATGGCAGCCAAACGGAGTTACCCCTGGATTACCGCTTCCTGGCGGATTTTCACCCTTACGACGACACAACCCTACAACGGCCCATCCCCACCCTAATTTTGCATGGGATTCACGATGACACGATTCCAGTCGCCGCTAGCCGTGCCTATGCCCAAGCGCGATCGTGGGTTACCCTGCGGGAATTGGATAGCGATCATACCCTTGCGAATGTGATCTCCCAACTGTGGCAGGCTACCCGCGCCTATTGCCAATTGGATGGGAATAAAATCATCAAGCCGTAGTCATAACGGGTATGAGTATGCTAGAGTCAGTAACAGTTCCTTAACAATCAGTCCTGACTGGGTTGGGGAACGGTGGGTTGTGCCCACACGCTCAAGACGCAGTGATGTTAACGCCATAATTTGCAAGGAGAGTATACCGATGACCCTGAACAATGGTTGTTTGCGGGTGGGGCAACCGGCTCCCGATTTCACCGCTACGGCTGTGGTCGATCAGGAATTCAAGACGATCAAGTTATCTGACTGTCGCGGCAGGTATGTCGTGCTCTTCTTCTATCCCCTTGATTTCACCTTTGTCTGTCCGACGGAAGTGACCGCCTTTAGCGATCGCTACGATGCGTTCAAGCAACTAGGGGCAGAAGTGTTGGGGGTGTCTGTGGATAGTGAGTTTTCGCACCTGGCCTGGATTCAGACCGATCGCAAGTCGGGGGGCGTTGGCGACCTGAACTATCCCCTCGTGGCCGATATTAAGAAGGAAATTAGTGCGGCCTACAATGTGCTTGATCCGGATGCGGGCATTGCCCTGCGGGGGTTATTCATCATCGACAAGGATGGCATTGTTCAATATGCCACGATCAATAACTTGGCCTTTGGCCGCAGTGTGGATGAAACCCTGCGCACTTTACAAGCGATCCAACACGTCCAATCCCATCCGGATGAGGTCTGCCCTGCGGGTTGGCAACCCGGGGATAAGACCATGACGCCTGATCCGGTGAAGTCGAAGGAATATTTCGCAGCGGTTTAGTGGCGATTTACCGTAACGCTAAGGGGGCAAATGCCCCCTTTTAGGTCTAACCCCTTGGTGACCGAAACTGGCAGACGGCGAAAAAACCGTGGGGGCGTGAGGATGTCAAGACCGCGATTTCGCAACATCTGCCAGAATAGGGGAGGGATTGTGCGACCCATATTGTTTCGATGGGGCGGCCCATGTGGGTTTCAGATCGGTTACTGCTTGATTACCAACGCTGCGATCGCCGCGCTTTTTTAGATCTGTGGGGTGATACAAACCATCAAGATCCCCCCAGCGATTACCTACGCAAGCTTCATCAGGATGGCCAGCACCATCGTCAGCAAATCCTCTCTGCCCACACCTACACGACACCTGTCTATCCAGAACGGGCATGGCAGGCCGGAGCCGCCGCCACCGCTGCCCTCATGGCCGAAGGGGTCGCGACCATTCACCAGCCTGTCCTTCTTCAGAAAGAAGCGGATATTTATCTCCTCAGTCAGCCGGATTTATTAGTGAAATATCCCAGCCCCTCCCGCTGGGGGGAGTGGTCCTATCGCCCCGTGAGTATTCGCCTGGGAAAACGGCCCAAGCTGGACTACCAGATCGTGGCCGCGTTCCAAGCCTATTTGCTGGACCAAGTCCAGGGCAAGTTACCCGACGTAGCCCTGCTGATCCTGCGGGAGAAGGGGGTCTATGAGGTGAAT
Source organism: Coleofasciculaceae cyanobacterium bin_20 (assembly GCA_037445115.1). Lineage (GTDB taxonomy): Bacteria > Cyanobacteriota > Cyanobacteriia > B231 > B231 > Trichothermofontia. Next base: position 8,260 of record JBBILC010000110.1, on the reverse strand, counting down.
CTGGAGATTCGATTGCCCCAGTTGCAAGACGTCCTGCAATCCTGTTTGGCCATGTTGCGATCGCGGCGGGAGCCAGAGGTCTTTATCTCGCGCAATCGCTGTGAACTCTGCCACTGGTTTAGCTACTGCTACGCGCTGGCCCAAAGCCAACAGCACCTCTCCCTTTTACCGGGGGTAACCCCCAATCGCTACAGCCACCTACAGTTGGCGGGGATTACAACCCTGGAAGCCCTAGCCCAGATCAATCCTTGGCAATTGGCTAAACGGACTGGGTTTGATCCAACGATCGCCGTCAAATTAGTTCGACAGGCCCAGGCAACCCTATCCCAACAACCGATCCTGATTACGGATGAACTTCAGGCGAACCCAGCAGCGTCTCATCGTGGCGAAGTCTATGCAACCCCAGACTGGCTAGCCTCTCCCTTCCCGGGGACCGGGGGGATGGATAGCCTCCCCCTAGCCCTGACCTTACCCGCTGCGCCTGTGGAATTTTATTTTGATGTGGAGGCGGAGCCGGATTTGAACTTAACCTACTTGCATGGGGTACTGGTGGTCGATCGGGTGAATCGCACCGAAACCTTTCACTCCCTGCTGGCGGAGCAGTTGGGTGCCGAGGAACAGGTATGGCGACGGTTCCTGGCCCTCGTCGATCGCTATCCCGATGCCCCGATTTTCCATTTTTGTCCCTATGAGGTGCAGGTGGTGCAACAACTGGCCCAAGCCTACCCCACATCCCCAGTCTTGATGCAACAACTCCTGCCCCGGTTTGTGGATATCCATGCCTGGGTAACCCGCACCGTTACCTTGCCGATCGAAAATTACGCCCTCAAGTCGATCGCCCGCTGGCTAGGCTTTGATTGGCGAGATACCAAGGCCAATGGTGCCCAATCAGTCTGTTGGTATAACCAATGGTTACAGACGGGCGATCGCCGGTATCTGGAAGCGATCCAGCGCTACAACGAGGATGACTGTCGGGCGACCTACCACGTCAAGCAATGGCTGGCCGAGTTCATAGGGCATAGATCTGGCCGTCGATTAACAACCGGTTAATCCCCTTGGCCGCTAGATAGGCTTTGGTTTTATACAACATATGGGCATCGGGCACTTTGATAATCCGCTGGTTCTTACGGGAAAAGCGACGGGCAATGCGATGATTTTCAAAAATCGGCAAAATGCGGCTATTGGCCTCGGCTTCTGGAATTTTACCCAGTTCACCAAATTCCCGTAGGGGTCGGGTAATCAGTTCCGAAAGGCGATCGACCACCAGGTAGAAGGGATGGGGGATGGTTGCCTCCGCCAAGGGTAACACCTGAACGGCGACCTCTGCTTTGAGGGTAACTGCGACATCAAGGCCCTCCTCGTCGTCAAAGTCCTCGTCGTCCTCGTCGTCCTCGTCGTCCTCGTCAAATTCATCTTCGTCGTCCACAATACCTAGATCGCTGAGATCAGGCAGATCAACGGTATCCTCACCGTCGTCATCCAGGCCGTCATCCAGGCCGTCATCTAGGTCATCATCCCGGTCGTCAAAGGCAACACGATCGCGCCTTAGGCGCGGCTTCTCTCCCCCCGCCTGCAACACCGCTAGGGCTTCGGCCATCAGATCCCCTTCGGGCTGGGGAGCGATCGGGTTAACAGACTCATCCCCCAGCAGCGCTAGTTGGATGCCGCTAGCCTCTGGTCCGGGGCTGGGTGTATCGGGGGGTGCGATCCGCCGCTTGGGATTAGGCCGCTGGGAGCGGGGAGGGGGCGATGGGGACGTGGCCGGGCTATCGGCAGGCGTAGGATCGGGCCATGCGGCGGTGGCGGTAGGTTTCGCCCGTTGTGGGTAACCCATAACCGCCGGTGGGGGTGGGGTGAGGGTGGACGGGTTCAACGCTTGGCGGTTGCTCTTACTCGCTGCCCGCTTTTGCTGCGACAAAGCCTTATATTCATCCGGATCAAGGGCATCCTTAAGAATCCGACTCACGGTCGAGTTACTGACGCTAAAGCGCTCGGCAATCGTGGCGGTCGTTTCCCCGGCCTGACGATATAGGAGCGGAATCTGTTGGGTTTCGGAGTCTGTTAGTTTGCGTGCAGGCATGGGGCCAATATACCTCAACCGTCTCAACCGTCGTTTCTATTATCCCCTGCGACGTGAGCGACGACTGGATTTGAGGGAAACATCATGTTCCAAGGCCGCCCCGATCGCAAACAGCACCCCACTAAAGATCCAGAAAACTTCTGGTAAATCGCCCGTCTGGTAATCCGGGTTCACCTTGGTGGCGTACTTAAACCAAATATCAGCGATATAAAGGGAAAAGGCCGCCGCCGCAATCATGCGCCAGGACTGGGAGAAGCGTCCGCCCCAAAACGCCAATAGCAACATACTGGCAATAATCAGCAGCAGCACATCCATGACCACATAGAACAGGGCAAGGGGTTGGGCCAAGGGTTGAAGCTGTTGATCGAGCGCCAACGCCCAAGCTGGGGATTGGGAAACCTCAGCAGCAGGGACAGGGGATTGCTCAGGGTTAGCCGGAGCCGTTTGCACGATCGCCGCTGGTTCCGTTGGGGAAGCTTCCGCCGGGACCGAGACAAACCAGGCAATCCCAGCCCCGATAATCCCAATCAAACCCACAACTGCCCACTGCCAGCTGACCAGGTTCAACCGCCGCGAAGTCACGGCAAAGACCATCCCCATGCTGATCAAGATATAGGCTGCAATGAAGAAAACATCCGCTGGTGAAACATTGGGATCTAACCCGAACAACAATTCCCACAGCCATAGAAACAAGTTGCCGGTAAAGTAGGCAAGCGTTCCTAACCCAATACATGACCACACATTGCGACCACTGATAATCTGGCTACTGCGGGCATTCCGCAGGCAAAGGAGCGCTGCCCCCAGCCAAGCACCCTGCTCTAGGATATAGGTCCCTGTGCGATACCAATCGGCTCGTTCGGGCACACCCTCGGCATTCAGGGTCGGGGTGCTGAACAGCAGGAAAAACAGCAGCGCGATGACGGCCCAGGCAATGCCGATCGCAACAATGACCTGGACACTGAGGAAAGATTTTGCTTGGGAAGAGGATTTATCGGCAGAGCGACTCATGGGAACTCCGGAATCTGGTATCTGGCAATAGGAAACGGAACGTCTCGATCACCGCCGCTATCATGCTTCACCGCAAAGACGGGCAGGCACGGGACGGTACCCGATGTCATCCCCCACTCTCACCCCTGCATCAGGGCTGGCAAGGGGGACTCGCCTGTGGCAACCCTGCACAAGTCCCTACGTCAACCTAACGTTACTTCAGCATGGAGCATGAGTGTATCCAAGTACAGCACCCCGCAACAAAGAGACAACTTTTCATAGCGACTTCATAGCGACAACCTTAAGCTTTTCGTGCAGAAATTGCCCGTGGATTAAGAAATTGCCCATAGTTTAGCAAGGGGCGGACTCAACCACTGGACGAATTGGGTGCGATCGGCATTCGAGAGATCTTGCAGGGTATCAACCGCACGCTCCCTAAAGCTTTCATTACCAAAGTAGGACTTACCAATCCGGTGTAATTCCTCGAGTAATTTGCTTTGGTGGTGCTCCTGCCAGGGGGGGACTTGTTCGGGGGCGAGGGGATCGATCGTGGTGAGCAGGGCGATCACGGCATTCGGGGTTTCGGCTTGGGGAAAACGCCACTGCTTCAGGACCTCGCCCAATTCTTTCTGAAAGGCCCCTGCCTGTCGTGCGCCCAAAAGGTCCTCAATATCAGCATATACAGCTTGCAGAAGGAGTAGGCAGGCTTGGGTGATGGGGGTTGCTTCATCTTCAGCCCCGGCCTCTTCGGTCAGTTGTTCGAGACGGACCCGGCCCCAGATGCTATAGCGATCGGGTTCCTCTAGCAACACACATGCCTTGCCCTGCTCGTCCGTAAACTTACGCCACAGTTCCTTGGCTTCCTCCGCCTGGTTGGCCGGGAAAACCTTGACCAGGCGAAACACCTGCCCCTGGTATTTCAAAATTGGGATCTGTCGATCCTGCTTTGGGGGCTGGACCGAGGTGATTTCAACGTCTTGCCGCTTGAGAATAAACATGGCGCTGCCGATGAATTCCTGTCTGGGCTTGGCGAGGACGAGTGCGACCTTACTGACGTGGCCAAGGGACTAGGATACCCTATGCCCACAAAGGCTTACCGCTGACAGGTCTATGGGTTTTCCCTAAACCGTCAGTGACAGCTAGGCTTGACAATACACTACTCTATTCGGGCTGGAGATGCATTCATCTTGGTTTTTAGTGTAATGCCACTTCACCCTCTCAGCCCCAGGTTGAAGCTGCGGATGGCAAATGATGTGAGCAGGGGGCTGCCGAGACGCTAAGGCTGGCCCCCTTGTGCAGCCTCAATGCCGATCGCTAGAATAAAAGACGGTGTGTTAACACCTCGGCAATTGAGGAACCCGACTCTGTTGCCCGTCTTACTCGGCTGCCTACCTTATTAGGCTGCCCATTTTATTGAGGGTGCGTAACTCAGTGGATAGAGTAACTGCCTTCTAAGCAGTGAGACGCAGGTTCGAGTCCTGCCGCACCCGTTGCTAAAAAAACTGGTCTTGATGAGGGTTCTGTCCCCATGACGACGGTCTACAGCCATTCCCTCTCTAATGAAGTACTGTCAAGCCTTGCGAACAAGGGGCTTAAGCCCCTTGTCTGTACCTCACCGGGTATGGAAGTGCTGTATTCGTGTTTGCTAACTGAGTTGCCGACGAAAACGATGAATACTTATACTCAGCAAAAGTATGACAAACACCAACAGCGCTAGGACATGAGGCCACAACACGTCCAATCCCACACCGCGCAGGAGAATACTGCGGACGATCGTGATGTAATGCCGCAATGGGTTTAACCAGGAAAGATAGCGAATTAACAACGGCATACTTTCTACGGGGGCGATCGCGCCGGATAGCTGGATCAGCGGCATATTGATAAAGAAGGAAATAAGCACCACTTGCTGTTGATTGCGGGCGATCGTGGCCAGCATCATCCCCACCCCAATGCCCACAAAAATATAGAGACCCGACAGGATTAGGAATAAAAGCACACTGCCCCGAAAGGGGACGGAAAAGATCAACGCCGCGACCAATAACGCCAGCATCACATCCCCCATCAACAAGACAAATAGGGGAATAATCTTCGCCAGCAGAATCTCTCCCGCCGATGCCGGGGTCATCAACAACTGCTCCAACGTGCCCGTATCCTTTTCCCGCACTAAGGCCGAGGACGAGACCAGGGAACTGGTGAGCGTCAATACCACCCCGATCATCCCTGGCACGAAGAACCAGCTACTCATTAGACCGGGATTATACAGAAAACGCACCTGGGGTTGGATCGGAACTGGGGCCGTCGGTGGCTCTAGGTTGCGGCTAAAAACCTGAACGATCTGATTAATATAGCCATTGGCAATCCCTGCGGTATTGGCATTCACGCCATCAATCAAGACTTGTACCTCTGCCGTTTCTTCCCGCTGTAACTGCCGCTGCCAATCCGGGGGAATGACCACCCCCGCCGCAATTTCTCCCCGTCGTACTTGCTCACTCAAGGCGGCTTGACTCGCACTGTGGGGGTTGCGGATAAATACTTGATTATTGGTTAGCGATGCCACCAACTCGCGGCTGGTTATGGTCTGGGCGTAGTCCACTACCCCTAGATCGAGATACTTCACTTCCGGATTCAGGGCAAAGCCGTAGAGCAATAGTTGAATCGTGGGCGGGAATACCAGCAGGAACAGCAATTGCTTATTGCGCAAAATCTGCCGGACTTCCTTTAGCATTAAAGCCAGCAGCCGACTGCCCATTAAGCCTCCCCAAAGGGTTGGAACCTGCTCTCCCAGATGCCAGGGTTTCCTTGCCCCCAGCAGCCAACGCCGCCAACCGGGCCATCCTTTACCCATTCCGTATCAGTCCTTGCATATGTCAATCCTTTAGCTGCATCCGCTGCGTTGCCAACAACACCGCCCGCCAAAATACCAAGGCCAACCCCATCAGGGCTAACTCTGCTGGCCAGACGCCTGCCCACCCAGTCCCCCGCACAAAGGCATCGCGGGTAATCTCCATAAAATAGCGGGCTGGCACCACCCAGGCGATGAGCGACAGGGGAAAGGGAATATTACTGATGGGGTAGATAAAACCTGATAGCAACAGCGCTGTCAAAAAGCTGATGAGGGCTACTGCCTGCACGGCGGCTCCCTGATTACTGGCCCGACTCCCAATCAATAGGCCAAACAAGACACTGGTGGATATAAACACTGTATTCCCTACGAGGAAGGGCGTTGGGTCCCCCCTTAACCGCAGGCCAAATAGAACCACGGCACCAGTTAAGACCAGCACGGATTCCAATTGCCCCACCAGGAAGTAGGCTAGCCCCTTCCCCAACACCCACTCCACGGGCTTCAGATCGGAGGCATAGACCTGCAAGATGGTAGCCTGTTCCTTTTCCCGTACCATCGCGATCGCGGCTAGCAGGGCCGGGAAAACCGCCAGCACAACGGCATAGACTCCCGGCACGATAAATAATGACTCCCGCCGCCCCGGATTAAACCACAGCCGCACCCGTGCGACCACCCGCTCACTCCCTGGTAAGAGGTCATTTACCCGCATGAAATAATTCGTGGTGGCCCGAATACTGTTGCGAATTACACGGGCGTTGTTGACATCGCTGCCATCGATCAATACCTGGACTGGGCTGGGGAGTTTGGCTGCCACTCGACGGGAAAAGTCAGGGGGGATGACGACTGTGGCTTTGGCGTGGCCGCGATCGAGCACCGCGATCGCGTCTTCATCAGCGGCACGACGGACGGGGGCAAACTGATTGGTCGCAAATAACCGTTCAATATAGGCCCGACTCAGCCAACTTTGATCCCAATCCTGGATTGCCAGGGGAATATGCTTTGACTCTAGCCGAATCGCATAGCCAAAGATCAGCAGGGTGGCGACGGGTAGGATTAACGCCAACGCAACCGTGAGGCGATCGCGACGAAATTGGGCTAACTCCTTACGACACTGGGCCACAATCCGCTGCATGATATCCCTCGCCTAAACATCCCCCAACCAATGCTCCAAATCTGCCACGCTACTAAAATCCAATAATGCCTCCGCCAACGCCTCTAGCTGGTCTACCGATAGCCCCCGCACCTGGGCCTCTAACGCCGGAGCCAATCCCCCAAACCGTCGCTTCAGTTGCCGCGAAATCAGAGTCAGTTCACCTTCTTGGCGACCTTCTTGGCGGCCTTCTTGCAAAATTTCCTGATAGATCACCGATTCGCGCATAATGCCCTCCCGAAAAATTTGACGAATCAACGGTTGCTTAAACTTCAGTCCCGCGAAAATCTGCGTATAGGTTGAGAATTCCTGCCGCTGCTGTTCCGATTCTAGCTGACCAATCTGGGCTGCTACCCGTCGCAGCAAAGCCTCCGGCTGGGTGGTCGCCGCCAACGAAGCCAACGGCAACAAGGCTGGATCATGGAGCAATACCTCCGGGTCCTGTTCCCATAAACACACCACCCGGAACCGATGTTGCGTCTCCCCCACCTGAAAGAAATCCCGAATCACCGTGACTGCCGTGGGTGGGAGCAACACAATCACCACCTGGATAATCGGGACCTGATACTGCCGATACAGCCGCACCCAGTAGTCCAACATCCGAAATTCTATGGGGGGCTTGGAGGGGAGTCGGGTTTGGAACTCTAGGTGGAGGATGCGATCGCGGGTTTCTAGAAACACCAGCGAATCCGCCCGAATCGGCTCAATACTCAACTCCGTTTTCAGGACACTCACGACCCCTGGAGCATCCCCCAGTATCCAGGCCGCAAACTGCTCTGGATATTTTTCCGCCAACAATTTGCCAAGATTGTCAAACGACATCGGTTAATCCACGAATTCACCTAAGCCAACAACCCGAAAGCCGCTATCTAACCTTGCCTAGCTCAATGGCCCAGTTGTCCCAGCCAGCGCTGCAAATCCGCCACCTCGCCAAAATCCAACAACGCCTCCGCCAACCCCTCCAACTGCTCCACCGATAACCCCCGAATCGCCACCTCAAGCGCCGGGTCCACCCCGCCAAACCGCCGGTTCAACAACCGCAAAATCAAGGACGAAGCTTCTGCCTGCCGTCCTTTTTGGAGTCCCTGCTGGAGTCCCTGCTGGAGTCCCTCTTGAACCCCTTCCTGCAAAATCTCTTGATAGATTACCGATTCGCGCATCATCCCCTCCCGAAAAATCTGACGAATCAACGGTTGCTTAA
>JBBILC010000109.1:0-19148 GCA_037445115.1 Coleofasciculaceae cyanobacterium bin_20 | reverse complement strand
CCCCTGTTGATCTCTTCGATGACGGGGGGAACGGAGCAGGCCAAGGTGATCAACCAACGACTGGCTGCGATCGCCCAAACCTATGGCTTGGCGATGGGGGTAGGGTCGCAACGGGTGGCGGTGGAAACCCCCGATCTGGCCCCTACGTTCCAGGTCCGGGCCTTGGCCCCGGATGTGCTGTTACTGGCAAATCTGGGTGCGGTGCAGTTGAACTATGGGTATGGCCTCACCGAAGCTTGCCGCCTGGTGGATTGGTTGGAGGCCGACGCCCTGATCCTGCACCTGAATCCGTTGCAGGAATGTATCCAGCCCCAGGGGGATACGAATTTTCGGGGTCTGTTGGCCAAGATCGCCCAACTGTGTGAACACCTCCCCGTACCCGTGATTGCCAAGGAAGTGGGGAATGGCATTTCAGCCCCAATGGCGCAACGGCTTTTGGAGGCTGGCGTCCAGGCGATCGATGTGGCGGGGGCGGGGGGCACCTCCTGGGCCAAGGTGGAGCGGGAACGGGCCAAGACGCCCTTGCAACGCCGCCTAGGCCATACCTTTGGCGATTGGGGTATCCCCACGGCTGAGTGTATTACTGCCATTCGGGCCACCCTGCCTACGGTGCCCCTGATTGCCTCCGGTGGGCTGCGCAATGGGTTAGAGGCGGCCAAAGCGATCGCCCTGGGAGCCGACTTGGTGGGCTTAGCCCGTCCCTTTCTCCAGGCGGCCTGTGAGTCGGAGGAAGCCTTAGCCTTCCTGGCTGAGGCCCTGATTGCCGAACTGCAAGTGACCCTGTTTTGTACGGGTAATGCAACCCTAGAGGATTTGCAGCGATCGCGATCGTTGCTCAAACCCGTCTGAGTAAATCAGGTCGTCAGTGGGGAGATCTCCAGCCCTGCTTAGGCTGGCTCCTCCGCTGGGGCGATCGTGCCATAGGCTGCTGCGGTTTGTTGGGCATCCAACTTGAGGATGATGGTTGCCAGGGGGGGCAGACACAGATCGAGGGAATAGGAGCGATTATGGAACGTCCACTCATCCGTCCATTTACCGCCCAAGTTACCCATATTACTCCCGCCGTATTTACGGACATCACTATTCAGCAACTCGGTATAAAACCCCGGATCAGGCACTCCAATGCGATAGTGGGAATGGGGTTGGGGCGTGAAATTACAGACGGCAATCACACACTCTCCCGTTGTCAGCGATCGGCGTAGGAATGACACGACACTATGGCGATTATCACTACAGTCAATCCACTCAAATCCCCCTTGTCCTGAATCCTGATCATACAGGGCTGGCTCGCTGCGGTAGAGACGGTTTAAATCGCTCATAAAATCCTTCAGTTTTTGATGGGGTTCATATTGGAGTAAATGCCATTCCAAATCGCCCCAAACATTCCATTCACCCCACTGGCCAAACTCCATACTCATAAACAAGGTTTTCTTGCCAGGATGGAGGAACATATAGGCATAAAGACAGCGCAGATTTGCAAACTTTTGCCACTCATCCCCTGGCATCTTGCCGAGCATATTGCTCTTGCCATGAACGACCTCATCATGGGAAAAAGCCAGCATATAGTTTTCGTGATGGTGATACCACATACTAAAGGTGACATTATTCTGGTGAAATTGACGAAACCAGGGGTCCATCATGAAATAGTCCAGAATATCGTGCATCCAGCCCATATCCCACTTCAGGTTAAAGCCCAACCCGCCCACATAGGTTGGCCAGGACACCATTGGCCAAGCGGTAGACTCCTCCGCGATCGATAAGATGCCGGGATAGTAGCTAAAGAGCAGGTGATTAACCTGGCGAATAAAATCCGTGGCCTCCAGGTTTTCCCGTCCGCCATACTGGTTCGCCACCCATTCGCCTTCCTCCCGGTTATAGTCCAGATAAAGCATCGAAGCGACGGCATCCACTCGAATGCCATCAATGTGGTATTTATCAAGCCAAAACAGGGCGTTGGCCACCAGGAAATTGCGCACCTCATGGCGACCGTAATTAAAGACCAGCGTTCCCCATTCCTTGTGTTCCCCTAGGCGCGGATCGGCGTGTTCATACAGGTGGGTTCCATCAAAATAGGCCAAGCCGTGGCCATCCTTGGGAAAGTGGCCTGGCACCCAATCGATAATGACGCCAATGCCGTGCTGGTGGCACTGATCGACAAAATACATAAAGTCCTGGGGCGTTCCATAGCGAGAGGTGACGGCATAATATCCCGTTACTTGGTAACCCCAGGAACCATCAAAGGGATGCTCGGCGATCGGGAGTAATTCGATATGGGTAAACCCTAGCTCGACCACGTAGGGCACCAGTTTCTCCGCCAGTTCCCGATAGGTTAAAAAGCGGGCACCGGGTTTGAGATCCGCGACCTGGACAACCGGCGCTATTGTCCCATCTGGATACACATAGGGGTCTGCTGATGAAGCGTGTAACCAGGACCCAAGATGGACTTCATAAATGGAAATCGGCTGGGTGAGGGCATCCGTCTGCCGCCGTTTTTCGAGCCAGTCCTGATCATGCCAGGTATAGCTGTCGAGATCGGCCACGATCGATGCGGTTTTGGGGCGGACCTCCTGCTGAAAACCGTAGGGATCAGATTTTTCATAAATGTGCCCCTCGGCATTTTTGATCTCGTATTTATAGGTGTCACCTGGTTGGAGTTCGGGGATAAATAATTCCCAGATTCCACTATTTCGCCGCTGCATTTGGTGCTTGCGGCCATCCCATTGATTAAAGTCACCAATGACCGAAACATTTTTCGCATTGGGTGCCCAGACCGCAAAGTACACCCCACTTACCCCGTTAATGGTACTGGGATGGGCACCTAGTTTTTCATAAATCCGATGGTGATTGCCCTGGCCAAATAGATACAGATCAAAATCCGTGAGATGGGGTGATCGAAAGGCATAGGGATCGTGCAGATAGCGATCGTGGCCATTTTCCCGTACCCGCAGTTGGTAGTTTTTTAACTCCGCGATCGGCAATTCACATTCAAAAAAGTGGGGATCATGCACCGACTGCATAGCAAATTCCTGCCGTTCCTCCGGTAATACAACCCAGGCCGCACTTGCATTGGGCAAGTAAGCCCGCACGACCCAGATCTCCTGCCCCTGAACATTAACCGCATGGGGACCGAGGACAGCAAAGGGATCTTGGTGCTGATTTCGGATAAGGCGATCAATCTGTTCCGTGGCGAGGGTCATGGCTACTGGGTTCCTGAAAAGCGTGGGTAGAGTGAGCAGGTTAAGGCTTGAGGGCTGGATCGCAAATGGGGGATTAGGGTAGACAAGGGCCAGGTGACTAGGAATGGCATTAGGTTACAGGGTGCTAGGGATCGGGGAAGATCGCTCCCCGCGATCGCAGGGATTGTTCGCTCTCGCTGGTGAGGCCAGGATTGTGGCCGAAGAGGGCCTGTTTCACCTGGGCATGGCCGAGATGGGTGCTGCTCAGGTTGGCTTCCCGGAGGTTAGCGCCCTCTAGATCGGCACCGCTGAGGGTAGCCAGGGCTAGACTCGCCCGATAAAAATCGCTGTGGCGCAAATCGGCATTACTGAGGTAGGCCCCACTTAAGTCGGCCCCACTGAGCTTAGCATCCCGTAGGATGGCATCACTGAGATCGGCGTCACTGAGATCGGCACCGCGCAGATTCGCCCGATCGAGTTTGGCTCCACTGAGATCGAGGCCATTGAGATTGGTCCCTCGCAGATTCCCCCCGGCAAAATCCCGCAAAAGGTCCAATTCTGCGAGGTCTGCGAGGTCGGGAAAGCGATTGCTGGCGGCAGCCATAATCTTATCAATGACTGGCTGGATGGATTGTAGGCTGACCTCTGGGGGGGGTGGGACCAGCGCCGGGGTTGGGGGCCGATCGGCAGTATAGCTAATCTGCGCCCAACTCAGGTAGGGATGAAACCGGGGTTCCACCAGGGTCCAGACCAATTTGCGTTCGAGGACGGCGTGCTTGTTGGGGCTAATATCGTGCCGCCACAAGCCTTCGGCAGCCGTGAGGTGAATATCCGATGGCAGCACAGTGAAGCTAATCAGGACCTGACAGTCGGTTGAGTCGGGGTGAAGTTGGCCCAATGACAGGGCCGCGATCGTCCCGTTGAGGACAGTCAAGTCTGCGGTTGACACCAATTGCCACTCATAGGTTTGGGGACCCTCGCTTACCCGCCGCACACTGATGGGCATTTCTGGATCGGCAGCGACAGCCAGGGAGGGCTGCAAACGCCCCTGTTCAATGCCCAAGGTCAGCACCCCACCCGACAAGCCAAACTGTGCCCGGTGCTCGGCTTGGACTTCCCAGTGATGGCCAAACTGTAAGGTGAGTTGTAGGTCCAGGGGAGGTAGACGATCAGCATCAGCACTGGACTGTGGGATAGGGGTACCTGTTAAGGGAACTGCCGCTAGGGTCACGGTCAAGTAATCGGGATAGCGATTCTTAACCACAATGTGAGGGGCGGCTGGGGAAGATTGGGACATTACAGAAGCGAACCGTGAACGGGTCATAACACACACAGTTCACTCTAGAACATTTTCTTGACAAATAAGCATGACCCAGCAGGACAAAGCATTGTGCGACGATCGCGCCGGGCTGGCTTATCTGCTCCTGCCAGGAACTCAACTGGCTCTAGCGATTGTGCCTCTAGTGGTTTGTCAGTCTTGATTTGGTAGGTTGGGTCAAACGCAGGGCGACCCAACAAAGCCATTAAACGTGCTGGGTCTCGCCCACTCGACACCAACCTACAGCCCCTCATTTCAGGACTGACAGACTACTAGCTCCATCGGTTTTGCTTCGGCACCGGCTCGCACGTACAGCCCATCTCTTGCTCGTACAGCGTCAAGCTTAAGATTGGGTAGTCACGACCTCAGTCGCTGCGGGCTGAAGCCCACACTACAAACGTTGCATGATTCATGAGGCGCTGCCCTAGACACTGCGTAAGTTACCCAAGGCTGCCTGGGCCTCTCGGCGTAAACCAGCGGCGATGCGAAACAACTCTTGGCCCGTATGCAAGTGCTGATCGTTGTAGTTAAGGGGAAAGGCTTCCAACTCATCCAGACCATCCCCGACCCGATCGAGACAATAGTAGAGATGAACCGCGACTCCGGCTGCGTGCTTGGGATTCGGGCGCGATCGAAATTGACGTTGGGCTACCTGCCAATCTGATCGACACGATTCCAGATAATCTTGAAACGCCAGCATCAAATCATCATCAAAGGGATCAGCCGCTAACGCATCAATCTGGGCACGCAGTGAGGTCAGAATCCCATAGAGCAAGCGATCAACGGGGGTATAAACCTGCTGGAGCCAATCTTGCAATTGTTGGTCACGGGCTTGGTTTTGCTGGCGTTGTTGCCGATGGCGCTGTTGAGCAGTTGCCGTGCGTTGGGATTGGCCCGTCCAGGCCGATGCATAACTGGGTTCAGTCCCGTGGGGTTTCCCCTGGTGATGGAGCCGCCGATCGTAGACTGATCGCTGGCGGGGATTGCCTAAGACCTCATAGGCCGCATTGACCTGGGTGAGGCGAACCGGGTCTGCGGTTTCCCGATTATTATCTGGATGGATACGCCGGACTAATTGACGATAGGCTTGTTTGATCTCCGCCTGGGTGGCGGTGGGGGCGATCGCTAACACCTCGTAATGGGTTGGGGATACCATAGCGCGACAGTTAGATGTAATACATCAAGTTACGTTGGCGTCTGGCATCCCGTTGGGTGGCTAAATCCTGTAAGGTATAACGCTGGAAGACAGAATCTACTGCCGATTGGGCCTCTTGCCAAACCTCATGAATGATTGTACCTTCAACGGTTTGGCTGGCTTGTTTAGGGTCGGCGGTCTGGGCATCCAGACCCTCAATGCAATTGATCACATCCAGCAGGCTAATTTGCCAGGGATCACGGGCTAGTGTATAGCCCCCCTTAGCGCCTCGCTGCGATCGCACAAACCCACCCCGGCGCAGGGTTGCCAGTAATTGTTCCAAATAGCGATCGGGAATGTGCTGCTGGGCAGCAATCTGGCGGATTTGTAGGGGTTCCCCGCTCTGATAGGTCCCCACCAACTCCAGCAGCGCCAAGAGGGCGTATTCACTTTTACAAGAAAGTTCCACGGCCTGTTCTATCAATATGCCCCTATCAGTATATCCCGGTTCTCCACTGGGGTATGCAGGTTTAAGATTTATCCCATGAAAAAACCTCCCTCAGGGATAAGGGAGGTCTCGAAGTTAACTCAGAACTAGGGGGTTGCTAGCTCTAGTTAGGGGTTTAGAATTGGAAGGTGGTGCGTAGCGTACCGACCCAAACCGTATCGTTGTTGCTGTTGTGGTTCGGGTTGGTGATCACGTAAACACCCGGCGTAATCGCGATGAAGTCGTTCAGTTGGAACTTGTAGAACCCTTCAATGTGGATAGAGGTATCTTCATCTTCAAAGGCGCTACCGCGATCGTTGTTGGTGACCTTAGGCGGCATACCCACAACTAGACCCCCCAGGTTACCTTCCTTACCGAGGTCAGGGAAGGCCAGCACCGCAGCCCAAGTCCACATATCAGCACTGCGGCTAGAACCGGATTGCTGATGGGCATCTCCGAAGCCAACCCAACCACCGAAGGCAAACTTGGGCGAGATCCGCCAGTTAACCATACCGTTGTAGGTATTGGAGGAAGTTGCGCGTGCGCCAAAGGGGGCATTAGCATTCCAGCTACCCGTCAACGCTGACAGCCCAGGCAGGTCCCCACCCGGATAGTAGGAGTGGGTGTAGGCAAAGCCAAATTCAACGTTTTCGCTCGGCGCGAACATCAACTGCCCCACGATGGTGTTGTCACCATTGAATAGGCCGTTCTTGTCAGCGGGATTGCCGGCATCACTCGCCAGGTAAGCTGCCGTCAGGGCAACCTTGCGATCGTTGCCAAACCAGAAGTTAACCCCAGCTCCAGCATTGGACCCAGTACCCGCACGATAAACGAACGGGTTGCGATCGGCGAACCGAGAAATCGCGTTGGTCCCATCACCATAGACCGGGTTGAAGGTGGTCGGCGAGATATCGTCGAAGTCCAGACCCGCAGTCCCAATCGTCACTTGGACGCGATCGCCCATCGGGAACTTATAGTACAACTGACCGAGTTCAATATTGTTGCCGTTATCAAACGCGTAGCTCAGGGTAGACATTGGAGTACCCGTCGCGTTGATGAAGTCATTGGTGTTCCCGGCATCCAGTCGGGTCCACAACAAATCTTCACCCGTGAAGGTGGTGGCTAACCCCAACCGAAGGCGATTGCTGAAGACCGTATTGTCATCAACACTGCCACGATTCCCCGTAAAGCCAAAATCATCAGCATTAACGATGCTAGCTTTGTCAGTGCCAAACGCGTTGCTAAGGCCGAAGATGGCTTCACCGCGCAGCTTGGTGGTGGTGGAGAATTGGGTGGCTTCCAATTGGGCGGTGCGGGCTTCCAGGTTATCAACCCGACCGCGCAGGGTAGCTAGTTCCGCCGCAAATTCTTCTTGCAGTTTTTGCAGCACAGCCAGATCTTCCTTAGTGGCGAGATCTGCGGTAGCCGCAGCAATCAGTTCATTAACCCAATCCAAACAGGCGTTCAAACCGGCAGCAAACTCAAACCGGGTCAGCGCCCGCTGACCACGATAGGTGCCGTCGGGATAGCCCACGATACAGCCATACTTTTCAACCAGGGACTGTAATGCTTGGAAAGCCCAGTCGGTGGGTTGAACATCGGACAGTTGAGTAACCGAGGTCACTTGACCGATGCCTTGTTGACCTTGGCCTTCGCGGCTATAGGTCCGAACCTGGTCGAGCGTTGAGGTATCCAGTTGGGCAACGGATTCAACACGCGGTTGGGTGACTACGGCATCCGTGGACAGGGTGGGCAGTGCTTGGGCTACTTCCAGAGGAGCAGCCGTTTCAAGCGTGGGAACCAGGACGGCTCCTTCGGTACGGGTTTCATTGGCAAGGGCCGTCGCCGACAGTGCAAGGCTAGCACCGAGAAGGGCGGGGGCCGCCAGAAGTGAATTTCTTAAAAACTTGGACGTCATCATTTCGTTTCCTCACACCTTAACCGAGACAGCTCCGAGGAAGATACCTATCGAGTATATAACCCCTCTGAGAATTCTGCACCCATCTTAGCCGATTTTCTCCAAAATCTGACATCTGTTTTACAGTAAAGTGCTACAGAGTCGGGTAACAGCGGGCTAAACCCTTAGGAAACCCCGGCTAAAATTAGACTAAATTAGACTAACCGATAGGCTTTGCCGCAGATTGAGGATACCCTTACTGTACTCTAACCGCCAGCAATTGCCCACTCTGAACCTGTGATTAAATCGTGCTGCGACCCCCTAGAGCGACCCCCTAGATGAGCCGAGAATTAGGGCCAATTGACGATCGCTTTGACTTTATTCAAACCCTCCGAACTAAGCGACAGGATGCCCAGGGCTGGCGATCACTCCGGGTGCTCAAACCAGCGCAGGTCCTCAGTGATGCTCCAGGGGGGATGGTTTGGCAGGGCGATCGCCGGTTGCTCAACTTTAGCAGTAACGATTATTTAGGCTTAGCCACCCATCCTACTCTGATTGCCGCAGCCCAGGAGTACGCCCAGCGTTATGGCGTAGGGGCGACGGCGTCGCGTTTGGTTACGGGGAATTATGACATTCATGAAGATTTGGAACAGGCATTAGCCCAAGCCTGTGGCCGGGAGGCGGCCTTGCTCTTTAGTTCTGGATTCCAGGCCAATGCAACGGTGCTACCCGCCCTGCTGACCCGACATTCCTTGGTTTTGGTCGATCGCCTGAGCCACCACAGCGTGTTACACGGTGCGATCGCCAGTCAGGCGCGGCTCAAGCGCTACCGTCACAACGATCTCAATCATCTCGAAAGCTTACTTCAGCAGGCCAATCGCCAATCCTACGATCGCTGCTTGATTGTGACGGAAAGTGTATTCAGCATGGACGGCGATTGTGGTGACCTTGAGGGACTGGTCTTCCTGGCCGATCGCTACGGTGCCTTGCTCTATGTGGATGAGGCCCACGCTTGGGGCATCTTGGGACCGGGGGGGATGGGATTAGCCGCGAACCAACCACGGGTCGATCTGGTTTTGGGAACCTTTGGGAAAGCCTGGGGGAGTTTCGGGGCCTTTATTGCCTGCTCCCAAGCCGTGCGTGACTACCTTATTAATATATGTTCTGGATTTATCTATACAACCGCCCTACCGCCACCGATCGTGGGTAGCCTGCACGCAGCACTCGCCTTGATGCCCCATTTTGAGCAGGCTCGTCAAACCGTGTTGACCCACGCGGCCACCCTGCGGGAGCGATTACAAGGGGTGGGGTATGATACCGGCCAGTCGAACACGCAGATTGTGCCTATCTGGCTGGGGGAAGAGGCGAGGGCGTTGGGGCTGACCCAGTGGTTGGAAGCCCAGGGAATATTGGCGATCGCGATTCGTCCGCCCACGGTCCCTGCTGGGACTTCGCGCCTGCGGTTAGTGATCACGGCCCAGCATCAGGCCAAACACCTTGATCTATTATTAGATGCGATTCGCGCATGGCCAGGATGACGCAATGGGATGACGCAATGGGATGGCAAAGCTACTGGAAGTAATGGCCTATCATGGCTGGGGATTTGCGTCCCCCTGCTGGCAGGATTGGCAAACCCGGTTTCTGTTGTTGGGGCAATGCCAATGGTATGGTTACGATCGTGGCTATTGGGGTGAACGGCAAACTCCCCAGTTTTCGGCTACGGATAGCCATAAGGTTGTATTGGCCCATTCCTATGGCTTGCATTGGTGGATGTCGGATTGGCAAGGGTCGGGATTGCTGACAGATATTGACCTGCTGGTTATTTTTGGCGGGTTTCAGCACTTTCATCCCTCGGAACCCAAGGCCAAGCGGCGATCGCAGCGGGTGTTACGCCAAATGATCACCCAGTTAGAACAGGACCCCCTGACTGTCCTGCGCCAGTTTTACCAGAATTGCGATTACCCGGACGCGATTCGCCAGGGGGGACGCGACGCGAACGCAGACACCCAAATGCCGACCCTTGACCACGCCCTGCTTCTCAGTGATCTCCAAGCCTTAGATCAGGCCCAGTTGGATTTAACCCCCCTTCGCCAAATTCCCAGAATCTTGATTTTTCAAGGATTACAGGACCTTATTGTGCCCGTCGCCCAAGCGGAGCAGCTATGGGAACAGGTGCAATTCTCCAGGGGAGACGCTGCGCGAACGCTGCCTTCAGGGATTTGCCCGTATATCCCCCTCGCTGGGGGCCATGCGCTCCCCTTTACGCATCTGGAGGCGTGTTGGGCGATCCTCCAGCCGATACTAGTACAACAAACATAAAGTTTCGCAATGTTGGTAGTAACGACTTTAGTCGTTGCAGGCTAAAGCCAGCACTACGAACGTTGCAGAATTTACTTTTCGAGCTACTAGGGCGGTATGAGGCGGCGATCGATCGTGGGCAAGTCAGGTTGGGATTTGGATGGGGATTTGGCGAATAAAGGGCAGATCGCGGCCACCTTTGGGCAGGCAGCTTCTCGGTACGATCGGGATGCCCATCTACAGCGCCAGTATGCAGAAAAATTAATGGCTTTTTTCCGGGCCAAGCACCTCCCTTTGCCGTCGGGGCGAATTCTGGAAATTGGGTGCGGGACCGGCTTTATCACCCAACAGTTACTCACGCATTTCCCCGATCGCGCCTTGGAAATTACGGATTTATCCCCTGCTATGCTGGCCTTTTGCCAACAGCAGGTGCAGCAGCGTGATCGCCCACCCAGCAGTATCCAATTCCGGCAAATGGACGGTGAAGCGCCGATCGTGGCTCCTGATCCCTATGCCATGATTGTCACGGGGTTTACGATTCAGTGGTTTAGCGATCCCTTGGCGGCCCTCCGGCGGTATCTCCAGTGGCTCCAGCCGGGAGGAATGTTGCTAGTCGCCTTTCCCGACGATCGCAGTTTTCCCGAATGGCGGCTGGCCTGTCAGGCCCTCGCTCTGCCCTTTACCGGTAATCCGTTACCTTCGACCCAATGCCTGCTTGACGGCCTCAGTCATCCTGCTGTCCAGTTACGGTGTCAGCAAGAAATGCCCGCCTGCACCTATCCCTGTGCAGCAGATTTCTTCCGGGGCTTAAAGGCGATCGGGGTCCATTACCATACTCAAGGGCGACGGCTAACGACAGCCCAATTTCGACAATTGCTCCGCTCCCTCGATCGGCATGCCCAGCCCGTGGTGATGAGCTATGGGATCACCCTACTACTCGCCCAAGTTAAGCTAACTGAGGACGCTGATCATTAAAGGAATGCCTAGAGGATCAACTTCATGAACAGATCTGGCTGGCCCGATCGCATTTTTATTACTGGTACCGATACCAATGTGGGTAAAACCGTCATATCAGCCCTGTTGCTGGCCGGGACCAATGGCACCTACTGGAAACCGATTCAATCCGGTCTCGATACGATCACAGATACGGATTATGTGCGACAAGCCACTCAACTAGATGCGACTCATTTTCTGCCGGAACAGTTTCGCCTGACCCAGCCGCTTTCTCCCCATTTATCCGCCGCGATCGATGGCGTTACGATCGACCTCTCCGACCTACAATTACCCAGCCAAGTTGCGCACTCCCCCTTGATTGTGGAAGGAGCTGGTGGATTAATGGTGCCCATTAACGATCGGCACTATATTATTGATTTAATTGCTGCTTGGCAACTACCTGTTTGTCTGGTTGCTCGCAGTACCCTGGGGACGATTAACCATACGCTTTTGTCGATCGCCCAACTCCGTCGCTACCAAATTCCCATCCTCGGTGTGATTGTCAATGGTCCAGAAAATATCGAGAACTGTCGCGCGATCGCCCACTACGGCCAAGTGAAAATCCTGGGAAAAGTACACCCCCTGCCTGAGGTTAGTCCCATCACCTTGAAACAGGCATTTTATCAACTTGATTTCAGTTAATAGCATTAGACAAAGATTGAACAACGTAATCTCCTCGGTTGGAGCCGTTGAACTGCCCTGATGCCAATTATCGAGGTACCCTTATGAAGTAGATCGAGGTACCCTTATGAAGCAGGCAGAATACTTATGAGGCACACAAGATACTGGGTAGGCAGGATGCCTACCCCACAACTGGATTGCGATCTATTGAACATTGCTAGTTAAAATTGAATGAGGTCTTAACTGGACATCCCCCATGCATCCCCATATCTGGTATCCCTTTTCCCAGGCAAAAACAGCTATAGAACCGTTGAAGGTCAAAGCCGCCCAAGGCGTTTGGCTAGAGCTTGAAGATGGGCGACGGATTATTGATTGCATTTCCAGTTGGTGGGTCAATCTCTACGGCCATGCCCATCCCAAAATTGCTCAGGCAATTTTTCAACAGGCGCAACAACTCGAACACGTTATTTTTGCCGGATTTACCCACGATCCCGCCGAACGCTTGGCCGAACAACTGACTTCACTATTACCTGGTGATCTAAGTCGAGTATTTTTCTCCGATGATGGATCTACCTCTGTAGAGGTTGCCTTAAAAATGGCCTATCAATATTGGGTAAATTTGGGACAAAAACGCTCCACCTTTATCGCTTTTGAGGGGAGTTATCACGGGGATACCTTTGGGGCGATGTCCGTGGGATCGCGATCGCCCTTTTCCCAAGCTTTTTCTGATCTTCTCTTTGAAGTTGAATTTCTTCCTTTTCCCGCAACCCACCTCCAGGATCAGGAGGCATCCCTACGGGAAGCTCTGGTTATTAATAAACTGGAAAATCGTTTGATCCAAAATCCCGATCGCTATGCAGCCATCATTATTGAACCTTTGGTGCAAGGGGCCGGTGGAATGCGCATCTGTCGGCCTGAGTTTATGCAGCAGCTTCGTCGCATTAGTCAACAGTTTAATGTCCTGCTCATTTTTGATGAGGTGATGACCGGATTTGGGCGAACGGGAGCCGTTTTTGCCAGCGATCGGGCAGGCGTTACCCCCGACATTATTTGCCTTTCCAAAGGGATCACGGGGGGCTTTTTACCCCTAGCCGTAACGGTTTGCACCGAAACTCTCTATAACGCCTTTTACAGTGAAGATGCCCATAAAGCCCTTTATCACGGCCATAGCTATACCGCTAATCCCCTGGGTTGTGCGGCAGCCCTCGCTTCCTTGGAACTCCTGGCGGAATTTAAACCCGCGTTCCAGGGGCTTGAAGCCAAACATTTAGCCCACTGCCAAGCCCTACAGTCCCTGCCCCAAGTCGAGAAATTGCGGGTGATGGGGACGATCGCGGCAATGGATCTGATCACCCCCGCGACACCGGGCTACTTCAACCAGATTGCCCAGCCCTTCCGCCAAGCCGCGATTGCGCAGGGCTTACTCCTCCGTCCTCTCGGCAATGTTCTGTACTTGATGCCGCCCTACTGCATCACGGACGCCCAACTCGCCGACACCTATGCCGGTATCCAAACCCTCATCCAAACCCTCATCCCCTAACCCCAACTTCGTTCGACTTGGGGATTGACCCTATAACTGGGCCAGACTGACCAGATGCTCAAGCTGACTCGCCAATAGGGTGGTGACCTGGTGGGTCACGGGCAGGCTGTCGATCGTCATGCCAGCACAGAGCAGCATTAGGTAAAAGATGGAGTACTTGAACAGCGATCGCGCCAGTTGCAGATCGGTCGGATCTTGCAGCAACTCCCAGGCTTTTTTGATAAAGAGCGCCCCCAGGATCAGCGCGATCGCAGCATAAACTGACCCACTCACCCCAAGGGGATAGGCCAGCCCCAAACTGACGGGAATCAGGATCAGGGTATAGACCAGAATCTGGCGACTGGTTGCAGCCTCTCCCACCACCACGGGCAACATGGGCACCTCCACCTTGGCATAATCCTCCCGGATCATCATCGCCAAGGCCCAGAAATGGGGCGGGGTCCACAGGAAAATAATTCCAAAAAATAACCAGGCCGCCCAGCTCAGTTCACCGGTGACCGCCGCCCACCCAACCAGGGGAGGAATGGCCCCAGCCGCCCCCCCAATCACGATGTTTTGGACATGGTGGCGTTTCAACAGATGGGTATAGATAGCGACGTAGAAGACAATCCCTGACATGGCCAGTAGGGCACTGAGGAGATTCGCAACAATCGTCAGCAGCCCAAAGGCAATCGCCGCCAACACCCCGGCAAAAATCAGGGCATCGCGGGGTTGAATCCGACCGGAGGGTAGGGGCCGGTGGGCAGTACGCACCATGATCGCATCAATATCGCGATCGTAGAGGCAGTTAATCGTATTCGCCGCCGCCGCTGCCAGTGCGCCGCCCACTAAGGTGGCCAGCAGGAGCAAGGGGTCAACTTCACCGTGGGCAGCCACCCACATACTGGCCGCCGTGGTAATCAGCAACAACAGAATAATCCGGGGCTTGGTCAATTGATAATAACTGCGTAGAACCTGGATCAGGTTACGGTGATGGGGCAGCGGAGCCGTAAGAATTTCTTGCATGGCAATCTAACGCCTGAAAAACAATGAAGAATAAGGCGAGGAGCAAGGGGATGAGGATTGAAAAAATCCTGGCGGTTGTCCTAGGATGCAGGGCTGGACTCTAGGGCGGAATCGGGGGCCGCGATCGCAGGCGGTGTCCCCTGACCCAGGGGGGCATAGACATCTCGCCAAGCCAGGACGGTCAAGACGGTGAGGCTGGCCAGAAGCAGTGCCCCAATGGTTTGGTGCGCTACGGTTAGGGGTTCTACCTGTAGGTGTAGGCGGAAGGTGGCAACCCCAACCCCAATCTGTAGGACCAGAAAGAAAAGGGCCAGATTAGCGGCTTGCCGTAGGGTGGGATGGAGTGCTGGCGTCCGCCATGCCATCACCACCACCATCAGCGTGGCGATCGTGGGAGGGAGAACCCCAACGAGGTGACTATTCATCACGGTACACAGTTCAAACCCAGCGAAACACTGGTGCGCAGCCCAGCGAGAGGCAACAAGACCGCCCAACAGGCATTGTAAATAGACCAAAATCGCAGTTGTTAGGCCCAACCAGGGTAGCTTAGCCGCCGTTCCCATTGGCTGGTAGGGCATCAGGCTAGTGGCCAGAATCAGCAAGGTGATCAAGAACAAGAGGGCTGTGCCCAAGTGAGCGGTCACAATATCGAAGCGTAGTAGCTCGGTGACCGTTAAACCACCCAAGACGCCCTGAAAGACAATTAAGCCCAGGGCTAGCGTCGCTAACCACGGCACCCAACGGGGCAGATCGCGGCAATACCACCAACTGCTAGCCGCCAGCACGATCGCCAGGATTCCTAACAGGGCCGCATCCAGGCGGTGGAACCACTCCAGAAA
Source organism: Coleofasciculaceae cyanobacterium bin_20 (assembly GCA_037445115.1). GTDB lineage: Bacteria > Cyanobacteriota > Cyanobacteriia > B231 > B231 > Trichothermofontia. The sequence goes on along the minus strand of JBBILC010000109.1, from coordinate 3,839 downwards.
AACCTGTAAGTTCATCTGCTTAGCTGGGACCAACTGACCGTAGCACAGGGGCCAGTCCGGACAGGCCAGTCCGGCATTCATCACCCGTGTGGCACTGCCGATCGCCATTAACAACAACGTCGCAATCACCATCTGCTGCACCAATTGGTAAATCCGCATGCGCGGGGTCGGCTGATCCGACGAAGCAGGGGAAGTCTGTGGGAACACAGCGTGGAACATCGGCAATCTCTCGAAGTCTGAAAAGCAGCTGCAAGAATGGAATCGCAAGAATGATCGCAATAATAGGTAACAACAGAATGAGTGCTTGCCCACAGTGACATTAGCCAAAGGGTAGACAAGTAAAAGGAGGCAAACCTCCGTTAACACTGTAATCAATCCCTTGCCGGAGGGGCTTAATTTCGGAATTTCTTTGGGATTATTTTGATTTTTCTTAAGATTTCCTCGGTAACATATATTCGTTGTTCTTGAAGAAATCATACAAATCTGAGATGGAAAGTTGCAATCGCTACCAATTTCTGCGCCATGCGGGTGACCGCTAGCGATCGGGTGGCCCATCGCCGATGGGGTAAGCATTGGGTAAGCGGGGATACAAACCCTAGGGCCGAAGCGCTATTGATGGCACTTGCGGGTGCTAGGTGGGCAATCCTGATCCCAAAGAAAAAAGAAAAGCTAAAGAAACTCCCAGGATTTCAAGCTATTCCCTGGAGGCAAATGGATACACTAATTGAGACACTGCATTGCATTCATCTTTGTAACCGTGCTACCCCACCATGCAAACTCCGAAAGAAACGGTTCCCACCTCCCTGTTGACCCTAACCCTGGGAGTCATTGTTACCCTCTTCAGCCTTTGGTTTGGTCAGCATCATGGCCTGATGCCGGAGGAGGTTTCTAAGCAGGCCCCCCTCGTGGATCGTTTTTTTAACCTGATGATGACGATCGCGGCGGCCCTCTTCCTCGTGGTTGAGGGAGCCATTATTTTTGCGGTCATTCGTTTCCGACGCAAACCGGGTGATGATACGGATGCACCCCCGATTCACGGTAACCTGCCGCTGGAAATCTTCTGGACCGCGATCCCCGCCGTGATTGTGATCGGTTTGGGCCTCTATAGCGTTGAAATCTATGAGGAAATGGGTGGCTTTGAGCAGTCGGGTCAAGGCATGATGATGTCCCATGCCGGCCACCACCATCCGGCCACCGTATCCGAGGTTAAGCCTGCGTCGCTGATGGGCAGTGCGATCGCCGCTCCCCTCCCGCTGAGTGCCCCCAGGTTGGACACGGGGACGGAACCAGTCCTAGCTGATAAGGGTGAGGGGGACGAACAGCCGGATGTCCCTGGTCCCAAATATGGTTTTGGCGCGGCCCCCGATGTGATGGGCAAGCCAGCGGATCTCGTGGTAGATGTGATGGGCCTGCAATATGCCTGGATTTTTAACTATCCCGACAGTGGCATCGTCAGTGGTGAGTTGCATGTGCCAGTGGGTAAGACGGTGCAACTCAAAATTACTGCCCAGGATGTGATTCATTCCCTCTGGGTACCCCAATTCCGGTTAAAACAAGACGCCCTACCGGGTCAACCCTCCCAACTCCAGTTTGTGGCAACGAAGCCAGGGTCTTATCCGATTATCTGTGCCGAATTGTGTGGTTCGTACCACGGCTCCATGCGATCGCAGGTCGTCGTTCATCCTGAAGCAGAATTCGATGCATGGTTGCAGGCGCAAATTGCCCAACAGGCCGATGCCACTGCCACCGTTGCCCTCACGCCAACGCCAGCCAGTGATACGGAGTTCCTCACCCCCTATGCCCAGGAGATGGGCGTCACCCAGACTGTCCTCACCCAACTGCCCCGCTAGGGTGCGTATTGGGCTGATAGCCTGCCTCCTGACGGTTGGCTTTCCAAATGATTTGATGTGAACAGTATTATCCTCCAGACTTATGACCCAATCTGATGCGTCTATGCCTGTCGCGGCAGCCATGCCGACGGGCCATCACCACCCCCAAGCCTGGAAGTGGTACGACTATTTCACCTTTAATACGGACCATAAGGTGATCGGTATCCAATACCTAGTCCTGAGCTTTTTCTTTTATCTAATCGGCGGCTTGATGGCAGTTGCCATGCGAACTGAACTGTCCACGCCCGATCCCGATTTCCTTGATCCGGGGGTTTACAATGCCCTGATGACCAACCACGGCACCATCATGATTTTTTTGTGGATTGTGCCTGCGGCGATCGGGGGTTTTGGCAATTTCCTGATCCCCCTGATGATCGGGGCGCGGGATATGGTCTTTCCCAAACTCAATGCGATCGCCTTTTGGTTGAATCCACCCGCCGGGTTGTTACTGCTGGGTAGTTTCTTTTTTGGGGGGTCCCAAACTGGTTGGACGGCCTATCCACCCCTCAGTTTGATTACGAATAATACGGCCCAGTCCATGTGGATTCTCAGCATTGTGCTAGTGGGAACTTCTTCCATTTTGGGTGCCCTGAATTTCATTGTTACCCTCTGGAAGTTCCGGGTACCGAGCATGACCTGGGATCGGCTACCGCTGTTTTGCTGGGCGATGCTAGCCACTTCCACTCTGGCCCTTTTTTCCACGCCGGTATTGGCGATCGGGCTAATCCTGCTGCTGTTCGACATCAACTTCGGCACCTCATTTTTCAAACCTGATGCCGGGGGTGATGTGGTGATTTACCAACACCTGTTCTGGTTCTATTCCCACCCGGCGGTGTATCTGATGGTCCTACCGATCTTTGGCATTATGTCGGAGGTGATCCCAGTCCATGCCCGCAAACCCATTTTTGGCTATAAGGCGATCGCCTATTCCAGCTTGGCCATTTGTATCGTCGGTCTATTTGTGTGGGTACACCACATGTTTACCAGCGGGACTCCCCCCTGGATGCGGATGTTTTTCACAATTTCAACCCTAATCGTGGCTGTACCCACCGGGGTGAAAGTGTTTAGCTGGGTGGCAACCCTGTGGGGGGGCAAAATCCGCCTCACCAGCCCGATGCTTTTTGCTGTGGGTCTCCTCGCCATGTTTGTCATGGGGGGGCTGAGTGGTGTCATGCTGGGCAATGCGCCCTTTGATGTCCATGTCCACGATACCTACTTTGTCGTGGCCCACTTCCATTACGTGCTGTTTGGCGGGTCTGTCTTCGGTCTCTATGCGGGGATCTACCATTGGTTCCCCAAAATTACGGGGCGGATGTATAACGAAACCCTGGGCCAAATCCATTTTGTTTTGACTCTAATTGGGACTAATTTGACCTTTTTACCCATGCACGAATTGGGTCTAAAGGGAATGCCACGGCGGGTGGCCATGTATGATCCGCAATTTACGGATTTGAATGTCATTTGCACGATCGGGGCCTTTATTCTTGGTATCTCGGTCTTGCCCTTTTTCTTTAACATGGCCTGGAGTTGGTTCTATGGAGCCAAGGCCGATGGTAACCCCTGGCAAGCATTGACCCTGGAGTGGACAACCGCCTCCCCACCCCTGGTGGAAAATTGGGAAGTGCTGCCCACCGTGACCCACGGACCCTATGACTACGGCATGGGCTATGGAGAAAAGGCAACGGTTTAATTAGAGCAGTCATTGATTGTGGGATGGGCCTCTGGCCTGTTAAGGATGGGTTTCTGACGGGTGAGTATTATTAATCTCTGACTGTTGAGTATTGGTCTCTGGCAGGCGGGACGCCTACCCCACAAGCGATTTGCTCAATGGCTGACTGTTGAGTATTGGTCTCTGGCAGGCGGGACGCCTACCCCACAAGCGATTTGCTCAATGGCTGACTGTTGAGTATTGGTCTCTGGCAGGCGGGACGCCTACCCCACAAGCGATTT
>JBBILC010000108.1:2101-19426 GCA_037445115.1 Coleofasciculaceae cyanobacterium bin_20 | reverse complement strand
GGATTAGTGTGTCTATTTTTAGAAAATAAAATCTTAAGATTCAACACTTCTGCGTCTTAACAATGGCCTTTGCGATCGGGCATATTTCTGGTTGCCACCTCAATCCCGCCGTTTCAATTGGGCTGTGGGCTGGCAAACGGTTTCCCCAGTTTGAGCTATTTCCCTATATTGGTGCCCAGGTTTTTGGCGCGATTCTTGCTGCTGCCATTATTTTCCTGATTGCCTCCGGTAATCCTGATTTTGCCTTGACTGGCTCCAATCCCCTGGCCACGAATGGCTATGGGGAACATTCCCCCGGCGGTTATTCCCTATTGTCGGGATTTGTGGCGGAGGTTGTTTTGACCTTCATCTTTTTGGTCGTGATCATGGGGGCGACGGACCGCCGCGCTCCGGCTGGGTTTGCACCGATCGCGATCGGCTTGGCCCTGACCCTGATTCACCTGATCGGGATTCCGGTCACGAATGTGTCAGTCAATCCGGCCCGTAGCACTGGACCTGCCTTATTTGTCGGGGGCTGGGCGATCGCCCAATTGTGGCTGTTCTGGGTGGCCCCGATTTTAGGGGGAGGACTGGCGGGTTTCTTCTACTCCCGCTTCTTTGAGGCCAGTAACGAAATTCCCCGGGGCGAAACACCGTCCTAGGCGTTTGTCATGCGTCAAATGATGCGTTGGTCAAATGATGCGTTGTAGGTTGGTGTCGAGCCTGCGAGACCCAAGGCGATCACTGGCTTTGTTGGGTCGCACTACGTTTACCCAACCTACCCCGTTAACCTTGACAGCGTACTAAGGGCGATCGCGGGTCCGCCTTGACGAGTTGGGACAAGGGGGGACAGCATGGGCTACCTCCTGACTACTGGCTTTTTGAGTTGACAGCACCGCCATACCCAGGAAGGAACAGGCAACATATTTGAGTGCCTTATTCGTAGTGTATTCGTAGTAAGGATTAACCATGCTGCGTGAGAGCATGAGATAGAGAGCGACTCTAAGCGTCGAGATTGCGTCGGTTTAAGCGTTGGGATCTTGCAGTTGCATGAGCATAGCGAAGGTGTCCCAATTAGCCCAGTCTTCTGCTAATTTATCATCCGCAATGCGGATAATGCTAATCCCAGTAACGGCGATCGCCTGCCCCCTAGGCTCCAATCCTTTGAGGGGACCTTGCTGGGTGCCCGTGACCAGCCAGCGAGTCGCAACCCGATCGGCTTCGGCCAGCATATCGGCGATCGCAAAATGTAGGTCAGGAAACGCTTGGCGATAGGTCTGAATAAAATGACGCACCGCCTCATGGCCCACCACATCCGCTTCTGCCGAGGGTTCCCGGAGAATGTAGTTGGGATGCAATAATTCCGGGATCAAGTCCAGCTTACCCTGGTTCCAAACCTCTTCCCAGTAGCGACGGACAAGGGCTTTATTGTGGTCGATCGACATGAGTAATCCTCAGGTTGATGTCAAGAGTACCCTACGTGGCCTGCAATAGGCCAAGGGCGTTACGCAGCATAGATCGAGCAGTCAATTCTGCCACGTTTGTAGTCCTGGTTTTAGCCAGTATTGACTACAGTCGTTACGACGAACGGTGTGAAACCGGCAACGACTACAGCAACGACTACAGCAACGACTAAAGTCGTTACTACGAACGTTTCAGAGCGTTATGGACACCTCGAGTAATAATCTGGGATGGGGGCAGTTGCACTCCCCCATCTGACGAGATGACATTGCTTGCAAGGGCAAAATGTGTATTTTTCGAGGTGCCCGTATGTTTACTGTACTAGGAAGCCACGATCGAAGACCCCTGGGGTTTGGCAAAAATCATCCGCCCCGCTGAGGTCTGGAGCGCACCTGTCACCACCACCTGGAGTTCATGACCAATATGGACGCTGCCCTCCTCCACAACGACCATCGTCCCATCATCCAGGTACCCCACGCCTTGGGCGGGTTCTTTACCCCCCTTGAGAATCTTCAGGTTGAGGTTATCGCCCGGTAAATAGGTAGGCCGGAGGGATTGGGCCAGGTCATTAATATTGAGGACTACCACCTGTTGTAAGGTGGCCACCTTATTCAAGTTGTAGTCATTGGTGAGCAGGGTTGCGTTGAGTTCCTGGGCTAGCCGTACGAGCTTGGCGTCCACCGTGGGAATATCCTCGTAATCGGCGGAGTGAATCACAATGCGATCGGGATAGGTTTCCTTCATCTGTTTGAGGATATCCAGCCCCCGCCGTCCCCGTACCCGCTTTTGCTCATTGGACGCATCCGCCACCTGTTGCAACTCCTGCAAGACAAACTGGGGCACGAGGATTTGGCCTTCTAGAAAACCCGTATCCAGCAGAACCTCCACCCGTCCGTCAATGATGCAACTAGTGTCCAGAATTTTGGTACAGGCCGGTTTGAGGGTGCCCTCCGCCACTAGCATGGTTTCCACTGAGTGGGGATTGATGAGCCGCAGCAGGGTGCGGCCATGAATATCCGCTAGGGTCATGCCGGAAAACCCAAACATGACACTGCCCAAAATGGCCGCGAGGGGTTTGATAAACGCCAATTCCCAGGGAATGGGCAGCAGGAACAGGGGGGCCAGCGTCAGGTTCGCCACCAACAGACCCAACACCAAGCCCACGGCCCGACTGAGGAGCATATCGACGGGCATTTCCCGTGCCTGCCGTTCCAGGCGACGATAGCCAGTTTGGATTGCCAGTCCCGTTATCCCCCCCACCAAGGCTGAGAAGCCAGCCAGTACCAGACGCAACCCTTCCAGGTTATTCACGTGGTCGAGGGCACCGTTGGGCAAAAAGTCGATCCCGTAGTAACCGACTCCTGCTCCTGCCAGGATGAAGATGACAACAATGATGGCGTCTAACATGATGACTGGCCTGCCAGGATAACTCTCATCAACTTGCCGATCGGCGATCGCATGGCCCCATTATATAAGACCCCATTATTTAAGACCCTGACCCCAGTTGTCGGTTATCAGGGCTTGGCTGACCCTGTTGGAACTGTTTAGGCAGCTTCTCCCTCCGCCGCGATCGCCCGTTCCTTATCGAGCCGACGCTTGCGGGCGTAGAGTTGAATCGTAACCGCCATCAGGATTACGAGGCCAAAAATGACCCAGGCGGTGAGGTCGGTGGGCAAACTATTTTTAAAGATGGCCAGCATCACAATGACGACCAACAGGACTGTGGGCGCTTCATTGAGGGCACGCAGTTGTTGGCTGCTCCAGTTGCAGGTCCCGGCCTGGAGGCGACGCATCAGGTAGCCGCAGTAGAAGTGGTAAATCAGCAAGAGGGCGACGAAGCCTAATTTGGCATGGAGCCAACCCGACTTCAGCAGATCCGGTTGGGTCACCAGCAGCCCGATCGCCATCGCTACGGTGACCACCATGCCCGGTGTGGTAATGATGGTGTAGAGCCGCTTTTCCATCAAGGTGTACTGTTTCTTGAGGATGCTGCTGGCGGGTTCGGGTTCCTGGTCCGCTTCGACGTGATAGATAAACAGCCGCACCAGATAGAACAGTCCGGCAAACCAGACCACCACGCCAATCACATGAAATGCTTTGTACCACAGATAAGCCATACGCCTAAGTCCTGAGACAAGTCCTGAAGACACACATCCCTTATCGTACTGGATGGGGCTGGGGGCAGGGACGTTCGACAGCATTTCCTTGCCCAATGAGGGATCGGTCAGGGGCTTGCCGGGTTCATCAGAGGCTAGTGCCCTGCCGTACAGAAAAACGCTGGATTGAAACGCGATATTCAAGCGTTATTTAAACAGAAACTTCTTTAATAAAAAACAAGAAACAATAAATATTGTCACAAATCTTGTAATTTTGTTGATTTCCTTGCTATGAATTGAATGTAGGGAAGAGTGCCTGCTACGGTGATAAAACCCTTGTAGACAGGGATGATCAGCCTAGTTCTAAACAGAACCTTGAGATCATGGACTGTATGATCAGCAGCGTTTAAGATCGCAACATTCGTAATAAGTGAGCCAAAAGAGGGAATACTCTTGATAGATTCATAGAGTTGTCATCAGGTTGGTAGGGGGGTGTTCTAGTCTATTCCCCACGCACCTATCTATCGACAAACAGGGAGCAGGATCGTGCCCACACCCGGCTTCCCGGATCGAGAAGTTCTTAAATTGGCCAAGGGATACGTTGGATTGTTCCTAGGAGAAGATGCGGCAATCTTGACGTAATCCCACGGGCGGAGGGGGAATAGTTATGGCAAGGCTTCAGTCAACCTCAACACGGTCAGGCCCAAGGCGTTTGGCAGGGGGCAGTCCACTCTCCCAACTGACGGATAGTAATCAGCGCTTGCAGGATCTCGTGCAGGTAATTCAACAATTGGTTGCCGCCCGTGATCTGGAGACGATTATGGGCATTGTCCGCACGGCGGCCCGTCGCCTTGCCCAAGCGGATGGGGCCACCTTTGTCTTGAAGGATGGCGATCTGTGTTACTACGCCGATGAGGACGCGATCGCGGCTCTCTGGAAAGGGCAACGGTTTCCCCTGACGGCCTGTATTAGTGGCTGGAGTATGCTGAACCGGGAACCAGCGATTATTCCCGATATCTACACCGATTCCCGCATTCCGATCGACGCCTATCGACCGACCTTTGTGCGCAGTTTGATGATGACGCCGATTCGTACCCGTGATCCCGTGGGGGCGATCGGGACCTACTGGGCGAGACACTACACCCCCACCCCGGAAGAGGTGGATGTCCTGCGTGCCCTGGCCGATACAACGGCTCTGGCGATGGAGAATGCCCAGCTTTATAACACTCTGGAAGAAGGGGTCAAGGAACGCACGGCTCAACTTCAGCAAGCCCTGAACTTTGAAGCAACCCTGCGGCGGATTACATCCAGTGTGCGGGACAGCTTTGATGAAAACCAAATCCTGCAAACGGTGGTGGATGAACTGGCGCAGCGCTTACAGTTGAACCACTGTCTGGCCATGATTGAACCTAACGCATCGGCGGCGTTGACGATCGTGGCTGCCCAAAAAGCAAGTGGTGCGACCCCATCTCTAGGGGAAAACGGGAGGATGGCGACGCCCATGTTATTACCTCCACCCCTCTGGCAATGGGACATCTGTCAGTTTTGTGACTATGGCCTGACCCCGACTGTGGCCCAAAACTGGGTGTTCTCACCCCTACGGGATGCCCAGAAGTTATTCGGGGCGCTCTATCTGGCCAAGGCATCTCACGACATGTTTACCCCGCAGGAGGTGCGGCTGGTGGAACAGGTGGCGAACCAATGTGCGATCGCGCTACGCCAATCCCGACTTTACCAAGCGGCCCAGCAACAGGTGCAAGCCCTGGAACGTCTGAACCGCCTCAAGGATGACTTCCTCAGTACGATTTCCCACGAATTGCGATCGCCCCTGGCAAGTATCAAAATGCTGGAAATTCGCCTGAATGCCTTAAGCCTAGCCACAAATGAAGCTAAATCTATCCAGCACTACCTGCAAATTCTTCAGGAAGCAGGCGATCGTGAAATTAATCTGATTGACAATCTACTGGATATGTCACGGATGGACTCTGATCTAGAGCCGCTGCATCCGACGCCCCTCTTGCTCCAGGATGTGCTGCCAGCGATCGCGACGCCTTTCTTGACGCGGGCCTGTCATCACCATTTGAAGTTTCACCTTGCGGTTGCTGATGTCTTGCCGCCGTTGGTCACCGACGCCAATTATCTGGAACGCATTTTGCGTGAACTTCTCAACAATGCGGTGAAGTATACGCCAGCGGGGGAAACGATTACTGTGGCCGCAGGGAGCACTCCCCAAGGGGTGGCGATCCAGGTCAGTAATTCGGGGGTGGAAATTCCGCTGCTGGAACAGGAACATATTTTCGACAAGTTCTACCGCATTCCCAACACTGATCCTTGGAAATATGCGGGTACGGGTTTGGGATTAGCGCTGGTGCAAAAATTAACGACGGCTTTGGGGGCCACGGTTCGGCTTGACAGTCGGAATCAGCAAACCAGCTTTATCCTGGAATTCCGTCAAGGGTGGCATTCTGGAGCTTGCGCCCATCCTTAACTCGCCTTACTGGTGGGCAAGAGACTATCGGCACGACAGTGGAATCCTGCCTGGGTGAGGGCTTGAACGGTGGTGTGGGCATCCCGCACGCGGAATTGGGACCCTAGACGCACAAATTGCCGTTCATTCGGTGCTGATACGATCGCGACAACGGGAATTTTAGCGGTTTCTTCGTCGCTACGTTGCTCGAGTAAAATGGTTTTGAGGCGATGTTGTTCCTGGATATCACTAGCCTGATGGACCGCCAATTCCACCATCACCATTTTCACAATTTCAATCGGTTCGGCATCCTCAATGATGAATTGCACCTGATCATCTCGGCGATCGACCTTGCCCCAAACAATGAGGCGCATATCTGCTTCTAAGTAGTCCTTAATGGCTTCATAGTTTTTGGGAAAAACGACGGCTTCTGATTTACCCGTGAGGTCTTCAATTTGCAAAATAGCCATGCGATCGCCACGTTTGGTAATCACATGTTTGGCTTCCGTGAGCATGACGATCGCGCTAACGGTGGATTTATCGGAATGATGTTCCAAAGACCCCAGGTTAATGGGCGCGAGAACCTTGGCCGATCTGGCGACTTCTTTGAGGGGATGATCGGAAACATAGAAGCCCAGGAGTTCTTTTTCCAGTTTGAGTTTTTCCGGCGGCGGGTAGTCTTCCACGGGGGGGGCCTTGGGAGCCGCTTCAAAACTATTGCTGGTTTCTGGGGTATTCGTAGTGGTCATGCCAAAGAAATCAAACAAATTGCCCTGGCCACTGGCCCGATCCTTGGCGCGGGATTGTGCCCACTCCAGGATGAGGTTTAAATCGGCCATGAGTTGGCGGCGATTGGCTTCAATCCGATCCCAGGCTCCACAATGGATCAGGGCTTCTAAGGCGCGGCGGTTCACGACACGGGTATCGACGCGATCGCACAAATCAGCTAAGGACTTAAACGGCCCTTCCTCATCACGAGCCTTGAGAATAGCTTCGATCGCGCCTTGACCCACATTGCGCACGGCGGAAAGGCCAAACAGGATCGATTGTTTTAAGGGGGTAAAATCCACACCAGAGCGATTAATATCGGGTGGTTCGACTTGAATATTCATGCTGAGGCAGGTGGCAATGTAGCGTTGCACCTTATCCTGATCGCCACTGTTAGCCGTCAACAGGGCTGCCATATATTCAACGGGATAATTGGCTTTTAGGTAGGCTGTCTGATAGGTGACGTAGCCGTAGGCTGTTGAATGGGATTTATTGAAGCAATATTCCGCGAATAAAACCATTTGATCAAAGAGTTCTTCAGCGACCTTCGATCGCACCCCATTTTTGGTTGCGCCATCGATAAAGGCTTCTCGATGCTTCTGCATTTCCGAAACCTTCTTTTTCCCCATCGCTCGACGTAATAAGTCAGCCTGACCGAGGGAATAACCCGCCATATCCTGGGCGATCCGCATGATCTGTTCCTGATAGACCATGATCCCATAGGTTTCCTGAAGAATCGGTTCAAGAATTTCATGGGGATAATCGATCTGTTCGCGCCCGTGTTTCCGGTTAATAAACTTGGGAATCAATCCCGCATCAAGTGGCCCCGGTCGGTAGAGGGCCAGAATTGAGGAAATATCTTCCAAATTAGAGGGTTTCAGGTCCCGGACAATTTGCCGCATTCCCGATGATTCTAGTTGGAATACCCCTTCTAACTCCCCTTTTTCCAGCAGTTTATAGGTTTTGGGATCATTCGCCGGTAGATCATCCAGATCAATACTGTGCTTGCGATTGTGCTGCACGAGATCCACCGTCTTTTGCAGCATTGTGAGGTTTTTAAGGCCGAGGAAATCCATTTTCAAGAGGCCCAGGGAATCCAGATCCTCCATGAAAAACTGGGTAATGACCGAGCCATCATTATTCCGTTGCAAGGGCACGATTTCATCTAACGGTTCCGCTGAAATGACGACCCCTGCTGCATGGACGCCAAAGGTTTTGTTGGTGCCTTCAATCCGGATGGCCATATCCAGCCAGTGACGCACCTTGGGATCAGTATCGTACTTTTCCTTAAATTCTGGAGCCGGCGTATCATCGGAAATCATCACCTTCAATTTGGTGGGTTTTCCCCGTGAAATCGGGATCATTTTCGCCATGCGATCGGCTTCCCCATAGGGGATATCCAGCACCCGCGCCACATCCTTCAGGACTGCCTTGGAAGTCATGCGGTTAAAGGTGATAATCTGGGCTACCCGATCCTCGCCATATTTTTCAGTGACGTATTGAATGACCTCATCCCGGCGATCGATACAAAAATCTGTATCAATATCCGGCATCGACTTGCGTTCCGGGTTCAGAAAACGTTCAAATAACAACCCATGATGCACCGGATCAATATTGGTAATTCCCAATGCATAGGCTACCAGCGAACCCGCCGCACTCCCCCGCCCTGGTCCAACCGGAATATTGTTATCTCTGGCAAACTTAATATAGTCCCACACCACCAAAAAGTAGGTGGCAAATCCCATCTGCTGCATCATCTTCAACTCGTAGTCAAGACGCTGCTGATAGAGGGGTTCAATCTCTGTAAAATTGGCCACCCGTTGCCGATCGCACAACCCCGCACGGGTAATTTCCTCCAGGTAGGTATCGGGCGTATGGCCTTTGGGAACCGGATAGTCGGGAATGCGGGGTTCACCCAAAATATTGTAGGGTTCGATTTTTTCCGCAACTTCTAGCGTGTTGGCGATCGCGGTTTCAATAATCGCTTCGTCCAGGTGATCCCGAAACAGCAGACGCATTTCGTCCGCCGATTTCAGATATTCTGTACCGCTATACCGTAACCGCTTATCTTCCGTAATCAACTTGCCCGTTTGAATACAGAGAAGCGCATCGTGGGCTTCCACGTCGTAACAGGAGATGAAGTGGGAATCATTGGTAGCAATAATTTTAATATCCAGTTCTTGGGCAATGCGGACAATTTCCACATTCACGATCCGATCCTCCATCGAACCGTGATCCTGGATTTCTAGATAATAATCCTCCCCAAAGGTATCCTTATACCACTGGGCGACCTGACGGGCAATCTCCGGCTTATTCTGCAAAATTGCCTGGGGCACTTCTCCCCCTAAACACGCGCTTGTAACGATCAGCCCCTCACGGTATTGCTTCAGTAAATCCTTATTAATACAAGGCCGCGAAAAAATCCCCTTACCCTGCACGCCCTTGAGGTGGGAAATCGTCGTGAGTTTGACCAGGTTCTTATACCCCTGTTTATTTTTCGCCAACACCACCTGATGATAACGGGGCCGACGTTCCTGCTTCTCAATATCCCCATTGATCAGGTACATCTCATTGCCAATAATCGGTGTGACACCCTGACTGCGGCACACCTTGATCAACTCGATCGCGCCATACATCACGCCATGATCCGTCAAGGCGATCGCGGGCATCCCCAGTTCTACCGCCCGATTGACCAAGTCTGGCAGTTGACTGGCCCCATCCAGCAAACTGTAATCACTGTGGATATGCAGACCGACAAACGACATGGCAGGCATTCCTTAACGAGGATAGCAGCGGGCCGATCGTACCCGTGACACTAGGCTACCCGATCGCGATCGCCATATCTAGCCATCTTTGCTAGACTTTATGTTTTTCAAACTCTACATATAGGGTTTTAGGGGAAAAGATGGAACCACTAAGGCATTAAGTACGCAAAGAAGCACGAAAATCTGGGGGGTGTTATCCGTCTTGTCTAGGGTTTTGTGAAGCTAGAAGGCGGCTTAAACTGCTCCACGGGCACCCCCTTCAGCGCTTGGGACATAAAATCGCGCCAGACGGGAGCGACCATCCCCCCGCCTGTGGCCCCTTGCCCTAGAGGACGATAGTCGTCATTCCCCACCCAGATCGCCGTCGCTAACTGGGGTACATACCCGACGAACCAGATATCCCGTTCCGAACTCGTCGTCCCCGTTTTCCCTGCTGCCGGTCGGCCAATTTGCGCTGCCGTCCCCGTCCCATTAGTGATCACGCCTTGTAGAACGCTGTTCATCGAGGCCGAGGCCCAGGCATCCAGGAGGGGCTTAGGTTCCGGTGTATTGTCCAGGAGAATATTGCCACTGCTATCGGTTACCTGAACAATAAAGGTCGGATCAGAGTGCCAACCATAGCTGGCAAAGGTGGCATAGGCCCCGGCCATTTCCATTGGGGTTAGATCAACGGCCCCTAGGGGGAGGGAAATCACTGGCTCCATCGGACTTTTGATACCTAGGGTCCGGCAGATCTCGATCACCTTATTCAGGCCCACCGCTTGCCCCATCTTGATTGCCGGTATATTGCGCGATACCTCCAAGGCACGGCGAATCGTCATAGCTCCGCCAAAGGAACCGTCATAGTTGCGGGGCGAGTAATAGCCCGACCCATCCCGGTAACTGACGGGAGAATCCATAATAATGGACTCCGGGCTATATTTGCCGGTGGCAAACCCGGCGTAGAACACAAAGGGTTTAAAGGCCGATCCCGGTTGACGTTGGGCCTGAATTGCCCGGTTAAACTGGCTTTTCTCATAGTCCACACCGCCGACCATTGCTTTGACGAAATGGGTACGGGGATCGATCGCCACCAGGGCCATTTGATCCGCATTGACCCCCCGTCGCCGCACACTTGCATGACCATTACGAACCACTTCCTCGGCAATCCGCTGTACGCGACTGTCCACGGTTGTCTGGACTCGCATCCCCCCCTTGACTACCGCATCATGCCCAAAGCGATCGGTGAGTTCCTGAATCACGGCTCCCGTCACCCAGGGCATCTGGCTTTGCTGGAAGGAGGTAATCTTGCCCAAGAGGAGGGGTTCCTTGCGGGCGGCTTCTGCCTCCGCCGGGGTAATCCACTCCAACTCCAGCAACCGCATCAGGACAAGCGATTGCCGTCGTTTGGCTTCCTTATAGTTAACAAAAGGGCTGTACTCCTCTGGGGCTTGCACTAGCCCAGCCATAAGGGCTGCCTCCGCGAGGGAAAGGTCCGAGGCAGACTTATTGAAGTAACTCCGGGCGGCAGTAGCAGCCCCATAATTGTTGTGCCCCCAATATACCTGGTTCAGGTACATTTCCAGGATTTCATCTTTCTCTAGGGTCTGCTCTAGGCGCAGGGCCAATACGGCTTCGGCGACCTTCCGACTGATGGTGCGCTCTGGAGTCAGGAAAATATTTTTGACGAGTTGCATGGTCAGGGTTGACCCCCCTTCGGCGGTCTCTCCTTGGCCCAAGTTAACGAGCAGTGCCCGTACAATACTGGTGGGGTTAATGCCGTGGTGCTGGTAAAAATGACTGTCCTCGATCGCCAGGATAGACCGCTTCAGGTTGGGTGAAAACCGATCGAGGGGGAGGACTTCCCGGTTTGCTTCGTCGTGAATGCTGGCGAGGTGATTACCTTCGATATCGTAAATATAGGTCGTCTCCGCTGGGGCAAAGGTTTTTAGGGTCCGCACATCCGGCAGATTGCGGAAGCTGATCGCCAACCCCACGAGGCCTCCTGCCACGATCGCGCTACCCAGCATGACAATGCCCAGCAACGTTCCCCCCGCTACCTTCCCGATCGTTTGGACAAACTGTAGGGAGGGCGGCGCAGGCGTTCTCCGGTGTTTTTGGCGAATTGCGTTAGACGACACAGCAGACCAACTTCCTCACTCACGCTAAACTCTGGTACAGCGATTCCGGGCTAAGATCGCCGCTGTTGTCAGTCGATCGATCTTTTGCCACCGTCACAGTTCCCCTTGAGAGGTTCCCCACCATATCGAGGAACGGATTCGGTAGCCAGCGATCACGACGGCACTACCCCTACTGTAGTCGATCGCTCATCTGCCTGGGGGCAATGGGCCAGAGTATAAGCGAGTTTACCCAGTTCCTCAAGGGAAGTTGGCAGAATTTAGCAATTTTTGGGGCGCGATACCCCTAACGCACACGGTAGCCGATGTCGGAACGGTAGCAGCGATCGGCAAAATCAATCTGGGCGATCGCGTCATACACTTGGGCAAAGGCTTGGGCAAAGGTATCGCCCACGGCGGTGACGGCCAAGACCCGACCGCCGCTGGTAACAAGGCTAGGTGGTCGGGTCTCGCGGTTGAACCGCGTTCCAGCATGAAACACTACAGCCCCCGCGTGGGCCGCCGCTTCCAACCCCGTAATCACATCCCCTTGGCGATAGTCCCCCGGATAGCCCCCAGCCGCCATGACCACACAGGCCGAGGTCCCCGATCGCCATTGAATCGGCGGCAAATCCGCCAGCGTCCCCTGGGCACAGGCCAAACACAGGGTTTCCAGGGGCGTTTCGAGCAGGGGTAAAATTGCCTGAGTTTCGGGGTCACCAAAACGACAGTTGAATTCAATCACCTTGGGATCACCGCTGGGAGTAATGATCAACCCCGCATAGAGAACCCCGCGATAGTCGATCCTCCGTTGCTGCAAGGCTCGGAGGGTGGGCTGCAAAATTTCGGTTTGCACGCGATCGGCCAATTCCGGGGTCATCAGGGGTACCGGGGCATAGGCTCCCATCCCGCCGGTATTCGGTCCCGTATCTCCCACGCCAATCCGTTTATGATCCTGGGCGCTGATCAGGGGGCGAATCGTTTTGCCATCGGTCAGGGCCAGCACCGAGACTTCCTCCCCCATGAGGCATTCTTCGATCACCAGCGATCGTCCCGCAGCGCCAAACTTACCCGCCATCGCCTCATCGATCGCTGTTTTCGCCATCTCCAGGGTGGTGGCCACCGTCACCCCCTTTCCCGCCGCTAGCCCATCGGCTTTGATCACGATCGGCACTCCCTGGGCCTGCACATAGGCATGGGCCGCCGCCGCATCGGTAAACACCTGCGCCTGGGCGGTAGGAATCCCAGCCGTTTGCATCAGTTCCTTAGCCCAGGCTTTACTCGACTCAATTTGTGCTCCGACCTGGGTAGGACCGAAAACGAGCAGCCCTGATGCTTGGAGGCGATCGCTGATCCCTTGGGAAAGGGGCAGTTCTGGCCCCACGATGACCAAATTGATCCCCTGTTCCTGCGCAAACCGGGCGATCGCGGCAAAGTCATCCCCTGGTAGCGCGATATTCTCACAGCGTTCCAGGGTTGCCGTCCCCCCATTTCCCGGTAGGCAGAACACCTGCTCCACTGCCGCCGACTGGAGTAATTTCCAGCAAATCGCGTGTTCCCGTCCACCATTGCCAACGACTAAAACCTTCACCGCACCGACAACCTGCCAAACGCCGCCTTCAATAGTACGCTAATCCGTGCCCCCCTCTGTGCCCTCTGTGCCTTTGTGGTTCACGACGCCGTTCCGAACCTGGGGGTGGGCGGGTGCATCGGGATTGACGATCAGCCGAGACAATATCGGCGCAACCCCCGCCCCTGCATTGGCAACCCGCCCCTATGCACAATTGCGGGTGCGCAGGTAATGGGCGAGGGCCAGTAACCCCAACCGGTAACTATCGGCCCCGAAGCCGCAAATTTGACCGATCGCCACGGGGGCAATATAGGAATGGTGACGGAATGCCTCCCGTTGGTGAATATTGCTGAGGTGAACCTCCACCGTGGGAATCGCAACCGCCGCGATCGCATCTCTAATCGCCACACTGGTGTGGGTATAGGCACCGGGATTGATCAAAATTCCCTGGTGGACATTCCAGGCAGATTGGATATAATCAACCAGCGCTCCCTCATGGTTAGATTGGACCGCACTGACTGCCAAGCCTAAACCTTGACCCTGTTCAACCAGAGTTCGGTTGATTTCTTCTAACGTCGTCGCCCCATAAATATCTGGTTCACGCTGCCCCAGAAAATTCAAATTAGGGCCATGAACGACTAAAATGCTGCTCACTCCGGACGCTCCCTGAACGCTGGATACACCTAGCGTCCGCGACGATCGTCAACTGGAATGGGAATGGGAATGGCTTCGGCTTCCGGTTCTTGAGGACCCAGGAGGGCTTCCAACAAGCGGCGTGCCCATTCTTTCAGCTTTTCAATCAGGGTATCAATGTAGTCCATTAACCAAATGGCTCCTTTAATTCGATCTAGACGCGACTGGCCACAGAAACCGTTCCCAGGCTGCTGTCTTTAAAAACCCTAGATCAGGAATCACGCGATCTGGCTCTAGGCGCGATCGCTTCCTCCATCATAACGAATTGACACAAATGTTCAAGGTTTCCCTGTCCATTTTGCCAGTCATCCAGCATGGGGGTTGCCCATCCCAAGCTTAGTATGCCCCGATTTGCCGCCGCAGTAACAAGCTACGCCGTAAACGATCCAGCGCATGGTTAACGCTCAGGTTGCGAATCCAGTCGCGATCGCGTTGGGCACCCAGTTGGTATTCAAAGCTTTCTACGCGATTCTCCGGGCCTGCCAAGCCCACATAAACCAAGCCAACGGGTTTACTCGCTGTCCCCCCACCGGGTCCTGCAATGCCCGTAATACTCAACCCCCAGGTAGTTTTTAACAAGGACTTTGCCCCCAATGCCATCTGTTGAGCGACCGCATGACTCACGGCTCCCTCCGTGTCTAGCACTGCCGAATCAATCCCTAGCAACTGGGTTTTCACCTGATTGTCGTAGGCAAGGATACCGCCGGTAAAGTAGGCCGAGCTACCCGGAACCGTGGTGATGCGTTGTCCTAACCCTCCCCCGGTACAAGATTCAGCCACGGCCAGGGTTTCCTGGGCTTCCTGAAGAAAGCGCCCGACTACTGAGGCTAGGGTTTCGCTATCCACCCCCACGTAATCCATGCCCCCCAGCTTTTGCAGTTGTTGCGCCACGGGGGCAATGAGGGCGGTGGCTTCCGCCTCCGAAGCGGCTCTTGCGGTCACCCGGAGCTTGACTTCGCCGTGGTTGGCATAGGGAGCAACGGTCGGGTTTTGCAGGTAGAGATAGGCATTCACCTTTTCCGCCAAAGCCGACTCGGCCACCCCCCAAAATTTGAGCACCCGTGAGTAGATCATTTCCTGGCCCCACCCCTGGCTGCGCAGGTAGGGTACAGCGACCTGGTTCCACATGGGCTTAAGTTCCGAGGGAACCCCAGGGAAGGTGAGGAGGGTTAAGCCGGGACGGGGTTGCCAAATAATGCCCGGTGCGGTGCCGATGGTATTGGTCAGGATGTCGGCTCCTTGGGGCAGCAGGGCTTGCTTCCGGTTGCTGGGGGTGAGTTCACGGCCCCGTTGGGCGTATTTCTGGCGAATATCGTCGAGAATGGTCGGGATTTCCACCAGGGGCACATCGAAAAACTGGGCGAGGGCCGCATGGGTCAGATCATCGGGCGTGGGTCCCAGGCCCCCGGTGAAGATCAGCAGGCGCGATCGCTCACAGGCCGTTGCCAGGACTTTTTGCAGCCGTCGCTCATTATCCCCCACCACTGTTTGGTAATAGTGGGGAATCCCCAGTTGGGCAAGTTGTTGGGCAAGAAACTGGGCATTGCTGTTGAGAATATCGCCTAGCAGCAGCTCCGTGCCAACACAAATAATTTCAGCACTCATGGATCAGCACTCGTGGATCAGCACTCGTGGATCGACATTCCATTTAGCTACTCTGTTGTCGGGCATGTTTACGCACTTGCCAACTGATATAGCTTAATAGGGCCGTGGCACCGACGACATAGGCAAAACCGCTGGGCATTCCCGACAGGGCCAAGGCTAAGGTCCCCACCCATAGGGTTAGGGAATAAATGAAAAGAACCGTCAGCCGATGGGATAGCCCCGCATTCAATAGCCGATGGTGCAGGTGACGCTTGTCGGCCTTGAAGGGGGATTTGCCACACCGCAGGCGATCGATAATCACTGCCGACATATCCAGAATCGGGACAGCCAGGATTAGGTAGGGCAAAAACACGGCGGCGGTCGTGACGCTCTTGACGAGTCCAATGACCCCGACCCCGGCCAGGACAAAGCCGACAAAGTAGGCTCCGCCGTCTCCCATAAAAATTTGGGCTGGATTGAAGTTATACCGCAGGAAAGCGAGGAGACCCCCGGCCAAAGCCGCCGCAATGAGGCCCGCTTCGGGGCGGTTCACAAACAAACTTACGATCAGCATGGCCACGGCTGCAATCCCAGAAACCCCTGCTGCCAAACCATCCAAGCCATCAATCCAGTTAATGGCATTGGCCATCCCCACCAACCAAGTCACCGTAATTGTCAGGCTCACCCAGTCCGGCAAGGCCACCAGGCTACCGTGGGCAAACGGAATGGTGAGGAATTCAATCTGGACACCGGCATTCCAGGCAAAGGTGGCTACCATCACCTGGGTTAACAAGCGAACAAAGGGGGATAGGTTAAAGAGGTCATCGGCTAGACCAATCAGGAAAAAGCAAATGCCGCCGATCGCGACGCCCCAGATTTCGTAATCTTTAGCCGGGGGCAGGATACCAAAGCCGCCCGCTCGCCAGACGAACAGGAGGGCAATGAGAGTACCGAGGAAAATCGAGACACCGCCAAGCCGCACCATCGGACGCTGGTGAACTTTACGTCCATTGGGGAGATCCACGCGACCACTTTTTAGCCCAATCTTTTTCACGATCGGGGTTGTCAGGAGGACAACAAGACCGGAGATGAGGAATGCAACCAGATGATAAAACTGGATGGGCATTTGCAAGGGAAAAGCGAGGTACAAAACTGTCAAGCAAAGTCTACCTGGGTTTGACCCGTTTGTGCTACCTGATTTGCGAATTTTCTATCCTTAAGCCATTGCGGGGACGGGAACCGTCAAGTGGGGGTAGAGGGGAAATTGACGACAGAGGTTGGCCACCCGTTGGCGGCAGTCCTGCATAACGGCTTCATTCTCTGGGTCAAGTAGCCGATCCGCAATGATATTGGCAATTTCTGCAAATTCTCCAGTCCCTAGCCCCCGTGTGGTCATTGCGGGGGACCCCAAGCGCAGGCCACTGGTGACAAAGGGGGATTCGGGATCAAACGGGATGGTGTTCTTATTCGTGGTGATGTTGACCGTGCCCATGAGTTGATCGGCTTGTTTGCCCGTGAGACCGATCGATCGCAGGTTGACCAGCATTAAATGATTATCCGTGCCTCCCGATACCAGGGTTAGCCCCCGCTGTTGTAATTGCGCCGCCATTGCTTGGGCATTGGCAATCACTTGGGCCGAGTAGGTTTTGAATTCCGGTTGCAGGGCTTCCCCAAAGGCAACGGCCTTTGCCGCAATCACGTGCTCCAGCGGTCCCCCCTGGCTACCGGGGAAGACGGCCTTGTCGAATTTCTTGCCCAGTTCCGCATCCCGCGTCAGGATCAGGCCCCCCCGTGGCCCCCGCAGGGTTTTGTGGGTGGTGGTGGTGACGACATAGATCGGAAGAGC
>JBBILC010000108.1:0-2082 GCA_037445115.1 Coleofasciculaceae cyanobacterium bin_20 | reverse complement strand
GGCAACGAGGCCCGCAATGTGGGCGATATCAGCCATGAGATAGGCCCCCACTTCATCGGCGATCGCGCGAAATTGAGCAAAGTCGATCGTGCGGGGATAGGCAGAATAGCCACAGATGATCAGCTTAGGTCGATGTTGTTGGGCCAGGGTCCGAATTTGGTCGAAGTCCAGTTGTTCTGTATCGGGGCTAACGCCGTAGTGATGGACCTTAAACCATTTGCCAGAAACATTGACTGGAGAGCCGTGGGTCAGGTGCCCCCCGTGGGACAAATCCATGCCTAAAATCGCATCACCCGGTTCGAGCAGCGCCAGAAAGACCGCAAAGTTCGCCTGGGCACCGGAGTGGGGTTGGACGTTGGCGTGGGCCGCGCCAAAGAGTTGCTTGACGCGATCGATGGCAATCTGTTCAATCTCGTCGATATAGGCACAGCCACCGTAGTAGCGTTTGCGGGGCAGCCCTTCCGCATATTTATTCGTCAGAACTGATCCCTGGGCCGCCATCACCGCCGCCGAGGTGAAGTTTTCGCTGGCGATGAGTTCCAGGTGATCCCGCTGACGCTGTAGTTCCTGCTGAATCCAGCCAGCGACGATCGGATCGGTAGTAGCTAAGAAGTCTAAATTGGTCTGCGTCACGGAATCAACCTATCGGAATTTAATAAACAGTCGAAATTTATGATAGTCCTTTTTCCCTGGACACAGCGGGAGTCTTCCGGCGTTGGGAGCTTGGGAGGGTGAGCAGCGATCGACCCAGGTACAGGGTCAGCCCACCACAGCCTCAAAACTCAAAACTAAATCCTTCTCCCTGGCAGTGAAATGGCTGGGATCAGGTTGTGAAATTGTCTGTTTTGGCCAGGTTCAGGCTGTGAAGTTGTATGTTAGGAAACCAATATATACGGGGATCAGTGCTTACAATGGGGGAAGAGCAGGGGGAAGAGGGAGGTTCGTGATGTTAGTCATCGTAATGGACGACCAAATCTTACCACCGAGGCAAGTGTGTCAAGCCTGCCTATTGGCGGATCAGAGTGGCCAACCCCGCTGGCACCACGGCAAGTTACGGTGTGGCCATGTGATCCATAAATTAGACCAAGCCCAACCCGAACAGTATGAGTGTGAGATGGGGTTCCGGATTGCCAATATCGAGTAGAGCCGCTACCGCTGCCGGGAGCCGGGTGTGAGGGGGGACCCATCGCTTGCAAAGTAAATTCTGTAGGGTTTGTAGCGCTGGCTTTAGCCTGCAACGACTAAAGTCGTGACGGCGAACAGGGCGAAACGTTATTTTGACTGTACCAGTGGGACCCGTCGGGTCTAACCTGCCGTCTGGGAGGAATTTGGTATGATGGCGGTAATGAGGCGTGCCAACTGTGGATCGGGAATAACCGATTTTTAAGGCTTGGCAAGCCTTGGGTGCTCGTTTCACCCCTGGGAGCTAATCCCTGAAGTCACCTGAAGCCAAAGGAGAACCCCTGGATGACTTGGCGTAGCAGTACCACCATCCCCGAACGGATTTTTGCCTGTTTACCCTATCTGTTACCCCTGATCGAAGGGCTAGCCTTCGGCCAATACCTGTTCCGTGAATTTCCCGTTTTCCAGATTATCCTGATCCCTCTCTTACCCCTGCTACGGATCTATAGTGGGATTCCCTTTGCGGGGCTCATTATCTTTTTTGCCCTCTTTTTCCTCGTCGTTCGTAATGAGCGGATTGCCCACTTTATTCGCTTCAATACCATGCAGGCAATTTTGCTCGATATTATTGTGATTCTTTGTAGCCTTATTCTAAGTGTGCTGGGGCCTGCGTTACAAAGTAGTAGCTTTATTCTGGAAACCCTGTTCAATATGGTTTTCCTGGGACTTATGGCAGCGGTAATTTATTCGGTGGCCCAATCGCTGCTGGGACGCTATGCTGAAATTCCAACTTTGTCGGATGCGGTCCATATGCAAGTTCGTTAGTAGGATGCCTACACGGCAAGTTACTACAAGTTATTGATGGGGCAGCTGCAATTGCGTGTTAGGATTCGGTTTTGACGATCGCGCTCACTTCCACGGGCTGCGATCGCGATATGACGGGGTTCTCCAAGCGACCAA
>JBBILC010000107.1:6562-19638 GCA_037445115.1 Coleofasciculaceae cyanobacterium bin_20 | reverse complement strand
TACACGATTAGAGGCTATTTTTTAACACATTTCCTATCATTCAACACTTCTGGTAGCTCTGCTTAAGTCTTATGGGTACTTCGATTAATGAATCTGGGATGGGGGCAGTTCAAGGACCTCAACCAACGGATCAATTCTGGAAGACCGCTGCATAGATGGGAATTTTCTCATTTATCTGCTAGGTACAGAGCTAGCTAGAGGGCCAAGTAGAAGTCAAGTACACCTGAGAGTCGATTAGAGCCGGACAGGGGATTACTCTCTCCTGTCCTTTTCCGTATAGCCAGTCGCTTTATCCCGAGCAATAAGGAACTAAATGCTTGGCTTGCCTACAATCCAAGACTCAATACTTTGCAAGCAGGTATCCTGGTTTATTCTCACTTAAAAAGATAAAATTTTTCTGCTTATTCCTGCTCAAAATTCTTGATTTTCAGCATCCTCGATCGCTTGAATAGCTAGTAATAATTCTTCTTCCCGTACTTCAAATTCAGCTTCGGGGATATCACCCATATCAAAAGCTAACTGTAAGGCTAGTAACTGTTTTTGCAAATTTTCCTTGTCATCCAGTTCGGTTTCTGCCCGTTCGAGAATTTGTTCGCCAATCCAGGTGACGCCCTTAATCGGACCCAGTACTGGTGCAAGGAGCAGGTCAATTAACATTAGAACCTCCTATAAATCTTCGAGGCGGGCAAAATTGAAAGGAGCAGTGAAGTCGTTGTAGCGAATCCGGAGGCGATCGTCAAATTGCTGGTCTAGGGCTTCAACCTGCTGACTGACATGGGGTTCGTCCTCCCAGCGAATCAGATAGGCCGCGTTATAAATCATGGCGTCGGTCATTGGATCATTTTCAATGACTTTGAGGGCCAGGGGGTTGAGGGCTGTGCGGAAGGTATCAATAATCTCGGTTTGGCGGGTTTGCATGGCCTGTTCGATCGCCTGCCCGATCGTCACCACCTCATCCATGCTCAGGGTTTTGCCCTCGAGACGATCGCGCTGTTCCCGCAACGTCGCATTTTCCGCCATCAAGGTTTGCAATTCCTGATCCTCGTTCCAAAAAACCTTAACACCCACTTCCCGGCACCCCGCTAGGCGATCCAGAAGTTGTTGCAACGCCGACTGATAGGGACCCGTCAGTTGTCGGGAGACTTCTGCAACGGTTTCCACAATCAGGCCAAACTGGAGGGGTAAGAGGTTATGATACCCCGCTTGCATCGCGTCTTCTAGAACCTTGGCATGACCCAGAAGATTACGGCGGCTAGCCAAGTAGCGCTCCTGTTGGGCCTCGGAGTAGAGGATGGCAAACCCATCCACCGTAGCCAGTTGCACCGTTTGTTTATCTAATCCCTCTAGGGCTAAGCCTTTGGGACCAGGGAGGGGGAAGATGCCATAAAGATACAGACCGTAGGACATGGGCAAGGTAGGCATGACGATTATTCTGGGGAGATGCTACGCGATCGGACATTTCTATTGTGTCTCAGGCTCTGAACGAGCCAGCTTAGGGAAACATTAAAGCCCCCTATACGCTGACGCACCTATTACTTTCACGCGTCATTCCTGCCTTCAGGATATGAGCGCCTCAATCCACAATATTCTCCGGTCACAGCAGAAGCGCATGATCAGACTTTCACCCCATGACCAGGGTAATGGGGACAGCCAGGGCGTGGGAATTTTGAGCACTATCCTCACCCCCCGCCGTCTCACCCCTGCCCCAACCACCGTTCCAAATCCGCCACCTCGCCAAAATCAAACAACGCCTCCGCCAACCCCTCCAACTGCTCCACCGACAATCCCCGAATCGCTGCTTCTAGCACAGGTGTCAACGCCCCAAACCGTCGGCTCAGTTGCCGCAAAATTAAAGCCGAGGCTTCCGCTTGGCGACCTTCCTGGCGACCTTCCTGGCGACCTTCCTGGCGACCTTCCTGGCGACCTTGTTCGAGTCCTTTTTGGACCCCTTCTTGCAAAATTTCTTGATAAATCACCGATTCGCGCATCATCCCCTCCCGAAAAATCTGACGAATCAACGGTTGCTTAAACTTCAACCCCGCAAAAATCTGCGCATAGGTCGATAACTCCTGCTGCTGCTGTTCCGATTCTAGCTGACCAATCTGAGCCGCCACCTGTCGCAGCAAAACCTCCGGTTGACTCGTCGCCGCCAACGGAGCCAAGGGCAACAGAGCCGGATCATTGAGCAATACGGCTGGGTCCTGCTCCCACAAACCCAGCACCCGGAACCGATGCTGGGTCTCCCCCACCTGAAAGTGATCCCGAATCACCGTGCCTGCCGACGGTGGCAGCAACACAATCACCACCTGGATAATCGGTACCTGATACTGCCGATACAGCCGTACCCAGTAGTCCAACATCCGAAATTCTATGGGGGGTTTTGAGGGCCAGCGTGTTTGAAATTCCAGGTGGAGAATGCGGTCTTGGGTGCCTAGAAACACCAGCGAATCCGCCCGAATCGGCTCAATACTCAACTCCGTCTTAAGCACACTCACGGTCCCTGGCGCATTCCCCAGTATCCAGGCTGCAAACCGATCGGGATAGTTCTCCGCCAGCAATTTGCCCAGGTTATCAAACGGCATGGTTAGTGACTGCTATAGCGGTTTAGAGTAACCTAAGGCTGCCTTAACCTGGGCCAGCGTCTCATTGGCGACGGCTTCAGCCTTTTCCCGGCCTTCGCGCAGGACAGATTCCAGATAGCCCCGATCGTCCATAATTTCCTGATATTTCGCTTGAATGGGGGCCAGGGCGGCGATCGTGGTTTCTGTCAACAAGGGTTTAAATTGGCCCCAGCCCATATCCTGACATTCGCGGGCCACTTCCTCCCGGCTTTTGCCAGCTAGTACAGAGTAGAGGGTCAGAAGGTTATTACATTCCGGGCGATCGGGGTTGTCAAACTCTAGGCCCCGAATGGGATCAGTTTTACAGCGTTTGATCTTGTATTGGATTTGTTCCGGCGTATCCAGGACATTAATTCGACTTTGATCCGAGGGATCGGACTTGGACATCTTGCGGGTGCCATCGGTCAAACTCATCACCCGTGCCCCCTCCGGGCGAATCAGGGGATTGGGTTGCTTCAGGACGGGGGCTTCGGGTGTGGCAAACAGGTGATTAAAGCGGGCGGCAATATCGCGGGTCAGCTCTAGATGCTGTTTCTGGTCTTCCCCCACGGGCACCTGATCGGCCTGGTAGAGCAAAATATCCGCCGCCATCAGGACGGGATAGTCGAGTAATCCAGTGTTCACATTTTCCCCCTGGCGCACAGACTTTTCCTTGAACTGGATCATGTCTGTTAGCCAGTTGAGGGGGGTGATGCAGTTGAGCAGCCAGGTAAGTTCGCTATGAGCTGGAATATGGGATTGGACAAAAATGGTTGAGTATTGGAGATCAATCCCCGCCGCGAGGTAAAGAGCCGCGATCGTATAAGTATCCTGGGCTAGGGTTTTAGGATCGTGGGGAGCCGTGATGGCGTGGAGGTCCACGACACAGAAGAAATTTTCAAACTGGCTTTGGCCTTCCACCCAATTGCGAATCGCCCCCAGATAATTACCCAGGTGAAGGTTACCCGTCGGTTGGACGCCCGAAAGAACCCGCTGCTTCGCCATGACACTCCCTGCTAACATTCATTCCGAATTCTGAGTGAAGACTGGGCACTTGAAGCTAAGCACCCAAAACTAAGCACCCAAAACTAAGCACTTTACACGACGATGGCCCTAATTTGATACCTCAGCCATTTCGATCACCCGTCCATCTAGGTCCTTCACCAGAAAGTTGAGGGGTTTATCACGACGGAGTTTATATTTGACGGCCCGCGTTTGAACGCGCATGAGGATTTGTTCCAGACAGTCGCGATCAAAACATACATGGCGGTGGCGACCCTTTTGCCCCAGGCTAGCGCCCGTAATGACGTGCAATTGGGTGTTTTTCTTCATCTGGTACCATAGTCCCTCTGTACTGTTAGTCCGAGCCGTAGTCGTTGCTCCAATCCCGGAAGACAGGTAAAGCGGGTCCATCCCCGCTGCCCCTAGGGATTGCTCGTAATTGTAGTAGTAGTGCAGAGGCACTTCGGCAACGGGCATCCCCAGCATCCCTTCATAAAGCTGACGAGCCACCTCCAGGTCCGAGACCATGATCGTATACACCTTGGGGGCACTGGTCAGGAACATCCACATGGCCCCGGCATAGGCCACCAGCAGCATGACCATGATCCCCTGGGTGGAGAAAAGACTATCTAATCCAGGCAGCAGGGCGATGACCGGCGGGATTGGGATAGACATTGATAGCCAAGAAAGTACCAGATTCATGGTTTGGGTATCGGTATGCAGATACGCGATCGTGATCATTATCCATTGTAAGAATACGGCAAGGGGGCAGGGGGTAGGGAAGAGCAAGGGGCTGGGGTCAGGGAGGAGGGAGGGCCTGCGGAATGTTGCAACTTGAGCCGATCCCCCTGGCAGTTTTTCAATCCCTGGATATAGTAGGGGGGAATTATTCTTGCTCAAGGTGTCGATCCGTGACCGGGCAGTAGTGTTGACCTGTGTTGACCTAAGTTGATCTCAGGGTAGGTCCTATATATGGCCTGATCATGTGCTTGGGTTACGTCAGTCTCTAGAGGAGTGTGTCGGAGCCTGTGCTAATTCCCCAGTTTCCAGAGAGTCGTCATCCCCTGATCCAATCGCTGTTGCGGCATAGCGATCAGGACTTGGTGGCCTTATATCAACGGCATCCAGAAGTAGGCCGTTACTTTACGGCGATCTTTTGCCGCTACAGTCCGGTGGTTTATACGCTGATTCGTCACTCAGCCCGATCGCCCGTCCAGGCGGACTACCTCTTTGCCTTAACCTGGCGACACATTTTCTATGAACTACGGGGCCTGAATTTATACGCCACATCACCCCACGGCCCGGTGATTACCCTGCAAAATTGGCTAATCAATGTCACGGCTTTATGCATTAACCAGGCTGAACTGCCCCCCGTCGAGGCGATTCAGTACACCCTGCAAGCCGCCTCACCGCCGCTGTGGTGTTATGTTGAGCAGGCCCTCGATCGCCTCCCTCCAACCCTGCGGCTGATGGTTGTGATGGTGCAGGCTTTCCACTGGAGCGAAACGCGGGTGTCGGCCTACCTCCAGGCGGAAGGGGAACGGTTCTCGCCGGCTGAGGTCCGGAGCAAATTACAAGAGGGCTATCGCCTCCTGGAAACGGAATTGCCGGACGATATTCGCACGATTTATCTGGGCACTGATCCGATCGTGGCCCCGGAGGCGGTGTTGCCTGACCCGATCGGGGAACCAGAAATGGCGTTTATGGAATTTGGGCTGAGTGTTTAGGAGAAAATTATTCGGTGATAGATGATAGGTGACAGGGAATAGGGAATCGTTTTGAATTTTGCATTAAAAAATTTCAAGAACTCAAATTAGGGACCCAAAACTAAGGACTGTACAAGTGTGTGTGAGGAGCGAGTGGGAATGAATCGGTGCAAAGTGTGGACGCTGGTAATGATCGCCCCAGTGGTGTGCTTGGGCGGTGGGTTGCTCGTCGGCGATCGTGCCCAGGCGGCAGAGGATTTGTTACGTCAACTGCAAACGCCGATTAATAATGGGACCCAAAGTCGATCGCGCAATGAGGCCGATCGCTTAATGCGCCAAGGAAGCCAACAGCAGGCAGCCGGCGAGTTGGAAAAGGCGATCGCGTCCTGGAAGCAAGCCGTGCAGATCTACCACAACCTGGGCGAACCCGTGGCGGTGGGGCTGGCCTATGACTTTATTGGGGTGTCCTACGGTGAGTTGGGGGATTTCATTGCCGCTGAAAATGCCCTGCGGCGGCGGTTGGGCGTTGCCCGTGATCACAAGGACTTCCGAGGACAAATTTTTGGGCTGAATAATGTGGGTACGGTGCTGCTGCATAAACATGAACTTGATGCGGCAGAAACTACCTTTGAAGAAGCGCTGGAAATGGCCCGCAGTATTAACAGTCTTGAAGGCGAAGGGTTGAGTCTGAGTAACCTGGGTTTGGTCGCTTTTGGGAAGGGTGATTTTAGGCAGGCGATTAAACGGTATGAGGCGGCTTTAACCCTGCGGCGACAGGTGCAAGATCCGGTGGGCGAAGCAAATACCCTCAATAGTTTAGCCGACGCCTATTGGCGATTAGAGCAATATCCCGCTGCTATTGCCAACTATGGACAGGCATTACGACTGGCAGAACAGGTACAGGATCGGCGCAATGAAATGCGGGCGATCGATGGCCTAGTGATTGCCCATAATTCAGTAGAACGCTATGAGCGATCGCTGGATTTACTGGATCGTCGTCTGGAAATTGCCCAGGCGCAAAATAATCTACGGGAACAGTTTGTTTCGCTACGGACGGCTAGCCAGGTTTATCAACGGGCGGGCAAGTTAGCCCAGGCGAAGAACAGCCTGGAGCAGGCTCTACCCTTAGCCCGCACCCTGGGAGAATGGTCTGAGATCAATCGGATTCGGAATGACCTTTATCACTTACAGCGGGCGATTGAAGCCGGGGGGACTTAAGTGTGCCGTCAGCGTCAATCCCACTCAGCGTTCGCGGGAATAGCTGCCCCCAGAAGTCGCAAAGCTCCTTGACTTGCTGAAGACAGGGACGGGGGCTGATTGTTGTTATGGTTACAATGCAAAATACAAACGGCAAGCTGCAAAATTCAAAACGATGCTTCCCGATCCGCGTATGGCCAAGCAATCCGAGGATCTTGAGCTAGGCGCTGGGAGATGGCATAGGCTCCATAGCGGTTCAAGTGACTGGGGTCGGAAAAATAGGGGTACTCCTGCAACCAACTTTGGCTCCAATCCCGCACCAATAGCCCACTCGTTAGGGCCTGTTGGGCCAGGTAGGCTTGAAATTCTCGCTCGTAGTCCATGCGGACGGGATCGAGGTAGGTATCGGTGAGGGGTAGGTTCACAAAGACAACCTCCACACCGTGTTGGCGGGACCAACTGAGGAGATTCAGGAGGGCCTCATGTTGCTGACCAATGAGAGTAAAGTTGGCGTAGTCGCTGTCATAGCTGCCAGACACACGGGCGTATTGCTGATAGTAGGTAGCAGGATTGAACTGCACCGAAAGGGGTAAAAAACCGTTGATATCGACCTTGGTCTGTTTGACAAAGGCATCCATCGCAGCCCCTTCGGCACTGGGCGGGGGCTGACCCTGCAAGGCTACGGAGGTGTTGCTAGGGCTGGGGGATACCGCTGTGGCGATCGCGTTGAGGTGGTGGCCCAGCCAATTTTTCAGTTGGTAGCGATCGCGGTAAATCATTGAAACCTGCGCCAAGCGATCGCTCAACCACTGATTCGCCTGCTGATAGCTATCGGCCAGGGATTGGGGGGGCAGGGGCAAGGGCACCAGGGGATCTACCGCAGGGGTAGGGGTGCTGGGAGTGGTTAGGGGGGGCAGGGTCCCTGTTTGCAATTGGCGATAGCCATCGGAAGCCGCGATCGCGTTGTAGGTAATGTCCACCCGACCACTATTAAAAGCCCGCGCCCCATCCGCCCAAATAATCAAGGGGGGCAACTCTTCTGGTCGCAATAGTTGCCGCACAATGAGGTCCACGACCTGGGCGGTAGCCCCATTGACCCCAAAATTAAAGATCCGCAGGGGGGGCTGCTCCGGTTGCTGCAATGCTTGTTGTAATTGGGTTGGATCAACCCCCCGGAGGGCACGGGAACTGCCAATGATCATCACATCGGGGGGACCAGCAGTTTGGAGATGATGGCGGTAAAGGGCCAATTTTTGATCCAACTGTTGGGCACTGAAACTAGGGTAGTCCGTCGGTGCTGCCGCAATCACGGCGGTGGCCTTAAGGGTGTCCTGGGGGTCACTGGCTAGGGGTGTTTGGCCCGATCGCTCCCCTGGCGCTTCAATTGGCTTTGCCCAGGGATCAACTGTCGTCTCCAGTGCTGTTCCTGGTTCCTGTCGGGTAAAACCAGCGGCATTAAACGCCTCGCCATCCCTGTCGGTGTGGGTGGGGTTAAGGCTAAGACCAGCAGAGATATCCGACCCTGTCCCCTCCAGAAGACCCTCTGGCGTCGCATCGCTAACGGCTGACGGTGGGGGGAGCACAGCCGTGGGTGGGGCGGCGGCTGTCGGCAGGGGAACGGCATCAGTCGTGGGAGGCGTGATCGGGGTGGTTGTGGGTAGGGGGGGCGCATCCGGGGAATCGGTAATGGCGGCACTGCCCACCCGCAGGGTGGCGGCGGCGGTCTGGGCAACCTGATTGTGGGCACTGAGGGCACGGCCCAGGAGCCAATCCGCCTGTACCGTCAAGACGAGGCCCAAGGCCCCCCACACGATCGCCACGGCCAGACTTTGGCGCGGGGCTAAGGGAAGGGGCTGGGGGGCGTCCCTGGGGACACACAATTGCCACTGGATCAAGGTCTGCTGAAGCCGTTGGCGCAGGGTTTGGCGCATCTGGGTAACCACTGTACCCAGCTTGGGACCCGTGTCCAGGTCCGAAAACAGACCAGTGGTCGCCCTGCCTAGGGACAAATCACCCGTCGAGGTGAGTAAATCACCCACATAGGCATCAGAGGCCGCGAATTCGGGCATGGCTTCTGGCACGAGGCGATTGCGCGGCACGAAGTCCACACCGTAGCACCAGCGGGGGCGCTTTTGCCCAGCCCGACGGCCATAGACTCGTACACCTGATATACCCCCCAAGCGAAGCTCGCGAATAAACTGGGCGATCGGCTGCCCGACTTGGCTCTGTCGAGGACAACGGGGCGCATCGGTCATGACATGAATCAGATCTCCCTTGCGCAGCACTTGGACCCTAATCCCCCCCGTCGCTAATTGTTGGTCCAGGTTCGGGTTGAGTTGACGGGTCAGTAAAACTACGATCGCCAGGAGATCTCCCTGTTCAGCCAGGGTGCGGGTGGAAACGGCCAGTGCCTCATGGTCAGAACCGGGCAAATCCAGCCAATCTACCCAGGCTGGAATCGTGGTGAGGGTCGGTTCGGACCCCGCCGCTGGCAGGGTGGTGTTGGCGGCAAGCCCGTAGATCGCGGCGGCTTTGACCCCTTGGGGAGCTAGTGCCGTGAGCAGGGGAGCTAAAATTGCCTTAGTGGCTGCTTGATTGGGTGCGGGGTTGGTGATTGGGGCGATCGCCATTTCTCCTGGAATTGGGACATCCCCCTGTTTGCAAAATAAGTACAGCGTCGTCTCCTGTTGCAGAATCGACACCTGCACCGTTGTCGTCTCTAGGGCTTGGCTCACGATCTGGGTGAGGGCCGCCAGATCCCCCCAGCGTGCCCACTCCCGCAGCATCTCCTCCGGCGGGGTTAAGTCAACCCGCAAGACCCATTCCGCTTGGCCTTCCCCCTGCACCTGGCTAAAGACCAGGGCATCGCGATAGCCGGATAACCCTAACCCACGTAACTGGGTTGCGATCGGTTCGGCGACCACCGCCGGATCAACCCGATAGCTCGATTCACAATAGATACAGAGACGCTGGGTGCGATCGGGATGTAGGAAAATGCCCTGGGCATGGTGGGCAGTGTCCGTAGCCGCTACCCGCAGTGTCCGCACCTTGGGCAGGACACTCACCCCCAACAAGCTCAGGGTTTCACTCAAGTACCGGGCGATCGCCTCCGGATTACCTTGACGCGCCAAACTCTGGTTGGAAACCACGATCGCCGTACTGGTAACGGGCGGTGCCAGGGGCGGCGCGGGGGCATTCACTAGGGCTAAGTCCTCCCCCTGGAGAGCGTTAGGGTGTGGCTGGAGCGGATCATCAACCCATACGGCTGACTGATCGGCGAGGGCTTCCAGGTGCTCCAGGTAGCGATCGAGTTGGTTGAGGTAAATCAGTTCAGTCCAGGCAGGACGTTGACTCCCGATCGTGCGACCGTAGAGAAGGACTTGGTAAATGGGGGGATAGCCAGGGGGGACCAGGTTCGCTAGGGGAGTTTGGGTAAAGCCCTGGATCAGCTTGGCCGTCACGGTGGCCACATCGGGGCAGGGATTCCCTTCGCACAGTAAATGCAAGTTATTGCCCCGCACGCGCAACTTCAACCGGACCTGGGGCAACGCCAACGTTTGACGTAGCCAGCGGGCTAGGGGTAACAAGTTTTGTGGACGGGTGTGTTCCTCAAGTTTTAACATCACTGCTATCCCCCATTGCACCAACCACCGGTTCGCGAGCGAAGGGCGATGCTGTTGCTACCTCCCCGCCGACCCCCGCCAGTTTTTCTTGCCGGTTCCCTGCGCTAGTGGCCCATGCTGCGATCGCGCCCGATCTCCCTTACGCTTGGCTGGCTGACAGTCTACCCCATTGCTTGGGAATTCGCACCGTTCGCCCGCTTGCCTCACTAGGCGGGAAGCACGGATAATACCCTCAGCGGCACCTCCCTGGGCATTGAGTGCCCCCCTAGTGGCTAATCCCCACTGTCCCTTTAGTTTCAGGACGAATCAGGAGTTACTTCCATGTCCTCCCCGCCTACTCCCCGCGATCGCATGCCATCCCAATGGCTCTTAAGCACCCTGACCCCACCCCTCTTGGGCAGCCTCGTGGTGGGTGATGCCCTCCTGGCAGGGTTAATAGACCTTGGGCAGATGAGCGAGGAGGTGTTTCGGGGCGATCGCTTACCCATGTTGCCCTTCCCCTCACCCTCCCAAGATAACAATTGAGAAGAGGTTCTCTATATTCGCTAATAACGTATTAACGTATTAGGGTGTAACGGCACCCGCATCGCTCGATGCGCCACGGCTGCCCCATCGTTAGGACCGGTTCAACTCACGATCGCCACTCCCAAACCTGCCTCCCGTTCAGCCCCTTACGCGCTCAGTGCGGGAAGTGATCTATGGAATGCCTAGGGGAGATTATCCCCACAACCAGGCCCATCGGGGGGTTGCCCCGACCCTGAGGGGAGTGTCCCTGCTCACCATCATC
This sequence comes from Coleofasciculaceae cyanobacterium bin_20, assembly GCA_037445115.1. Taxonomy (GTDB): domain Bacteria; phylum Cyanobacteriota; class Cyanobacteriia; order B231; family B231; genus Trichothermofontia. The sequence continues at coordinate 8,723 of JBBILC010000107.1, read as the reverse complement.
CCTCACGAGAAGAATTAAGCGTCATGAGTTCACCCCTCAATCCCGCGAATGATGCCCTCGAATCCTTATCCCTGCCCAGGGAGGGCCTCGGCCCAGTCGCCCCCAACCTACCGACGCACAGCAGTGGGGCAACCCGCCTTCCAGGGGATGGCACGCCCGACCTTCCAGGAACGGAACGGAGCCTTAAACGGGGGGGGGAGCCGGGCGCTAGGCCGGGCAACGATAAGAGTGAAGTACGGCCAGTGGCCTATCACCACCCATCCCAACGACCCCAGTACACGCCACCCATGCAAACCACCGGCCCCCAAAAAAGCAACCGGATCACGAGGGTTACGACGAATATGACCGCTGCCGAGAAACAACTACTCAACCGTCGCCTGCGCTTGACGGAGGAAATCTGGCAGGCTGTTTTGTGCGAAGAGTGTGGTCAGGAATTAGTTGATTTGTTGATTAGCCTGCGGCAACTGTGTTCGCCGGAAGGACAGGCCCCCAATTTCCTGGAATCGGAAGCCCTCCGGGTCATTGAGCATTTGGATCTAGAGGAAGCCATCCGTCTGACCCGTGCCTTTGCCCTCTATTTCCAACTGATCAATATTGTTGAACAGCATTATGAACAGCGGCAGCAGCAGCAACAATACCGCGACAACTATAATCAAAGCGTTGAGGATGCAGTACGCGGTGGCCTGGGGGTAACCCACCTGCGCACCAGTGTTGATCAGGCCCTAGCCAATGTCCGGGGAACACCCCATGCGGCCTTAGAAGGGCAAGCGACGGTGGAAACGTCCTTTCATGCCAGTTTACTGGAGAAAAGTTTGCTCGTATCCGGGGCACCGCGCAAGGGACCCGCGACGTTGCAGTGGCTGTTCCCAGAACTGAAACGCTTGAACGTGCCCCCGCAGCATATCCAGCGATTGATTGATAATCTGGACGTGCGCATGGTGTTCACGGCCCACCCCACGGAGATTGTGCGCCACACCATTCGCAGTAAACAACGGCGGATCGCCGGACTGTTGACCCAGTTGGATCTGATTGAGGCCGGGAGTCACTCGCCGATGGCGGACTGGGAGGCGGATAAAATTCGCCAAACCCTGATGTCGGAGGTGCGGCTCTGGTGGCGTACGGATGAACTCCACCAGTTCAAACCGTCGGTGCTGGACGAGGTGGACTATACGTTGCACTATTTCCAAGAAGTCCTCTTCGATGCGGTGCCGAAACTGTCCGATCGCTTCAACCGTGCCCTGCATAGTGTTTTCCCCTACCTGCGTCCGCCCCGCGTCAACTTTTGTAAGTTTGGGTCCTGGGTTGGGGCCGATCGCGATGGTAATCCTTCCGTGACCCCCCAGGTGACGTGGCGCACGGCCTGTTATCAACGCAAATTGGTGTTGGAAAAGTATATTCAGTCGATCGAAAAATTGATCGCCCTCCTCAGTCCTTCTCTGCACTGGAGCCAAGTGTTGCCGGAATTGCTAGAGGCGTTGGAGCAGGACCGCATCCAGATGCCAGAGGTTTATGAAGCCAAGGCCATTCGCTACCGTCAAGAACCCTACCGCCTGAAGCTGACCTATGCGCTGGAACGGCTGAAAAACACCCGCGATCGTAATCTTTGTTTGGATAGTAGTTCCCAGGAGGAGCGGACAGCTTCAGACTGTCCCACCACCAACTTATATCGATCGGGCGATGAGTTTTTGGCGGAATTGCGGTTAGTCCAGGCCAGTCTGCTGCAAACCGGGTTAACGTGCGAGGAACTGGAAACCCTCATTCGCCAGGTCGAAATCTATGGTTTTAACCTGGCCCAACTGGATTTGCGCCAGGAAAGTTCCCAGCACGGCAACACGATCGATGAAATTACGGCCTACCTCCAGGTTTTGCCCAAGCCCTATGCCGACATGACGGAGCGGGAGCGTTGTGACTGGCTGGTGCAGGAACTCAAAACCCGGCGTCCCTTGATCCCGGCCAACCTACCCTTCTCAGAGCGGACCTGTGAGATCATCGAAACCTTCCGGATGACCCACCAGTTGCAGCAGGAGTTTGGCCAGGAGATCTGCCAAACCTATATCATCAGCATGAGCCATTCTGTCAGCAATTTGCTGGAGGTCTTGCTGCTGGCGAAGGAAGCCGGGTTATACGATCCCGCTACGGGGGTGAGCCGTCTCCAGGTGGT
>JBBILC010000107.1:0-6540 GCA_037445115.1 Coleofasciculaceae cyanobacterium bin_20 | reverse complement strand
GAAACCGTCGAGGATCTGCGGCGGGCACCCGCGATTATGCAACACTTGTTTGAGCTACCGCTTTACCGTGCCCTGCTGGCCGGGGGGTATGAAGCAATGGCCCAGGCCGATCCCCAAGCCGATACAACGACGACGGGGCTGCAAGAGGTAATGCTGGGTTACTCCGACAGCAATAAGGATTCCGGGTTCCTCAGCAGTAATTGGGAGATTCACAAGGCCCAGAAAGCCCTCCAGGCGATCGCGGAGCAGCATGGGATTGCCCTGCGGATTTTCCACGGACGCGGGGGATCGGTCGGACGCGGGGGGGGACCTGCCTATGAGGCGATTCTGGCCCAGCCCGGACGGAGTATTAATGGTCGTATTAAGATTACCGAGCAAGGGGAGGTGCTGGCCTCCAAGTATTCCCTGCCGGAATTGGCGCTGTATAACCTGGAAAACATCACAACGGCGGTGATTCAGGCCAGTTTACTGCGCACTGGGTTTGACAATATTGAACCCTGGAACGAAATTATGGAGGAGTTGGCAGCCCGATCGCGCCAGCACTATCGCCAGTTAATCTACGAGCAACCGGATTTTATTGATTTCTTCCACCAAGTCACCCCGATCGAGGAAATCAGTAAGTTGCAAATTAGTTCGCGTCCCTCACGGCGATCGGGGAAACGCGATATGGCGAACCTGCGGGCTATTCCCTGGGTCTTTAGCTGGACGCAGACCCGCTTCCTCTTGCCTTCCTGGTACGGCGTCGGCACAGCCCTACGGGAATTCCTGAATGAGGCCCCGGATGAGCACCTGAGCCTGTTGCGTTATTTCTATTACAAATGGCCATTTTTCAAAATGGCGATCTCAAAGGTGGAAATGACCCTCTCGAAGGTGGATCTGCAAATTGCTCACCATTATGTGCGGGAATTATCGCAACCGGAAGACCGGGGTCGGTTTGAACACCTGTTTGAGCAAATTTCCAGGGAGTATCACCTGACGCGGGACTTGGTTTTGGCGATTACGGAACATCAACGGCTGTTGGATGGTGATCCGGAGTTGCAGGCCTCGATCCAACTGCGCAATGGTTCGATCGTGCCGCTGGGTTTTCTGCAAGTATCGTTGCTGAAACGGCTGCGCCAGTACCAATCCCAAGCTGCAAGCGGTATGGTGGTGCGATCGCGCTATAGCCAAAGCGAACTCCTGCGGGGTGCCCACCTGACGATTAACGGCATCGCGGCAGGGATGCGTAATACCGGTTGATCGGGCTGATAGGTAAAATAAAAAGCCAAAATGCGTGGGGTAGGGTGTGGCCTACCCTGCTATTGTTGGCAGAGGTACAAGCAGCGGCTTACCCCGCGCGGGTAGCAGGGGCTTTTAACGACTAAAGTTGTTCCTACGAGCTTTTAACGACTAAAAACGACTAAAGTCGTTCCTACGAGCTTGTTTAGTCGCCAAAGCAACCGTATTTAGACTTTTCAAAAGGTTCTAAACAAGGAGGGCTAGGCATCGTCTGCCTGCCCCAGGAATAGCGTTGAGCTTGGAACAGACCTAAAATCGCAGGTGCAGGGGCAAACTCGCCGTTTGAGCGGTTGATTCAAAGACCACTTCCTCAACGGCTCCCGGTTCACCCAGGCGTTCATCCTTCCCGTCATTAAAGCTCAAGAGGACTGCCCCGGCATCGCCCGCCCGGACGACAAGCTGTTGATTCGCCACCCACTGTTGATTAGCCCCTGGCTGGAGGACCCCTTCAAAGGCGGTTTGTCCATCCGCAACGACGCGAATCCACGACGGGGATACCAAGGTTACCCGCACCCGCAGGGGCTTGCTCGGTTCAGCCGTGGGGGCTTGGCTCTGGATAGTGGGGGTGGGTTCCGGTGGCGTCGAAGCCGGTCGCTCGGAGGAGGACATGGTTTCGGTGACGCCAGGGGTTTGGCCGGTTTGCCCGATCGGGGGATTGACTAAGGAGGACAGACCGTTCACCGCACAGACCACGACAAAGATGTAGAGCAGATAGAGGTGAAAGGGACGCAGTTGGGCAATGGGCAATTGTTTCCAGCGGAAGGGCTGTCCCTCACGCCGAACAATATCGCCCGTGGGAAACTGCTGGGCTAAGGGTGCCCCCTCCAGTCCTAGGGCCTCGGCAAAGCGACGAATAAATCCCTGAATATAGACCGGCTCTGGCAGGGCCTCTAGCCGACCTTCCTCGATCGCTTGCAACAGGCGAGCCTGGACCAAGGTCCTAGAAGCGACTTCCTGAAGGGAGAGCGCTTGCTGTTTCCGAACGTTGGCCAGATAGGCCCCGATCGTGGCTAGTTGCTCTGCCTGTTGTTGTTGTAATGGCAAGCTGCTTTTCCGCATTTTCCCACGCTTTCTCATAGCCTGCGCTCCTCACTCGCAGTCGATACGCCTAAGACCCGATCGCAAACCCGCTGGGATTCGCGCTTCAGGGCAGTAATTTCTGGCTCAGTCAGCGATCGCCACTGGCCAGATGGCAGATTGCCCAATTGGATGGGGCCAATGGTTACCCGCTGTAGGTGCAACACTGGGTGCCCTAGTTGCTCCGCCACGCGCCGAATTTGCCGATTCCTACCTTCATGCAAGGTGATTTTCAAACAGGTCCGAGCCGGTTCCAGGCAACGGTCTAGGACACACACCTCCGCTGGCAGGGTTGGACGCCCTTGCAGTAGAATTCCCTGCCGCCACTGTTGCAGGATCACTGCGGAGGGATTACCCTTAACCCACACTTGATAGGTTTTGGCCACGTGGTGACGCGGATGCGTTAGGTAAAACGTGATCGAACCATCGTTGGTTAGCAAAAGGGCACCGGTCGAGTCGGCATCGAGCCGACCCACAGGATGAAGGCCCGATTGTTGCCACTGGGGAGGGAGCAGTTCCAGCACCGTCAATCGCCCCTGGGGATCACGGCAGGTGGATACCACGCCTGCGGGTTTGTTGAGTAACAGATAGCTCAGGTTGGGAGTGTCACAGGGGTGCAACCGCTGACCATCGATCGTAATAGTGTCTGCATTGGGGTTAGCCTTTTGCCCTAAATGGGCCGTGACGCCATTTAATTGCACTCGCCCCGTCAGGATCATCTGTTCAGCCTGACGCCGAGAGGCAATGCCTCGCTGGGAGAGGATTTTTTGCAGCCGTTCTTCCATAAGGGGGGATGAGCCGAACTCCTAATGCACTGTTACCTGTTGTCGCACCTGTTCTCGTTGGCCAGTCCTGCGTGATCCGGGATCTTGCCTGATCTTCCGTGATCTGACGGGTAGTTGATCCTCTCTGAACGCCTGACTGGCAAATCTGGGGAGGGTTCCCGTGGGCACCGTTATGATGCTTGGGGACCATCGCTGGCTACCCACGCAATTGGCTGTTCTATATTCAACCACGGGAGTAAAGCAATGTTAAGCACTCTTCCCTATCTCCCAACAAATTTTCTGGCTGTTTGCTGTCTGGCATGGTAGCAGTCCTAACCCACGGCGGGGGCTAATAATGGTTGCGGCTGGGGGAAGTGTCTAGGGCAGATTGGGGTAAAAACACCTGGAGCCATGCCCCCCCGGTCTGGGGATGATTGCTGGCCCGGACAAAGCCCTGGTGGGCCTCAACAATTTGACGCACAATGGCTAGGCCGAGGCCACTACTTCCCCCAATGGTGGCGACTGTCCCGCTCCGTGCTGCTTGTCCGAGCCGGACCTCTGTGGCCGGGGGTGACAAGGGGGAAATGGACGGCGGATAGGGGAACAGTCCTTGCTCTCGATCGGTTGCGATTTCACTGTGAGTACGGGCGGGATCAGCGCGATAAAACCGTTCAAAAATGTGCGGGAGATCGGCTTCCGGAAAGCCCTGGCCACTATCGATGACATCGATCTGGACCCACATGGGACAAGCCGCAATTGCCGCAGCGGGCGGGGGGAGCATCTCCATTCTTAATGCCGTGGCGGCCCGGATCTGTGCCTGGATCACGACTTTCCCTGCCAGTGGACTATACCGAATACTATTATCCAGCAAATTCGCCATAACCCGGTAGAGGCGGGAGTAATCTCCCCACAGCCGTAGGGGAGCTGGTCCTTGGTATGTCAACTGGATCTGTCGCTTTTGGGCGAGGGGATCAAGGTTATGGCAAACAGAATGGATGAGATCCGCGAAATCGAGGGATTTGCACTGTAGGCACGTCCCAGCCCCCCGTTCGAGTTGGGTGAGGTCGAGCAGGTCCTGCACCAGGGTGCTCATGCGGATGACCTCCTTAATGACGCGATCGGTCCAGTGATGTAAAGAAGGATCTAGCCCATTCTGGATGGTTTCCATCACCAGCCGGATCGAGGTGAGGGGGGTTTTTAATTCGTGGGCAAGGTCAGAAAAGGCGCGATCGCGTTGCTGTCGCAGTTGTAAAACTTCCTGGCGATCTTCGAGAAAAACCCCAACTTGCTGGTTCGGGAGGGGGAAACTATGGCCCCGCAGACAAATGATCGGCGTTAGGGTGGGTGAACTGGGCGCGATCGGCAAGTGGGACAGGTGCAGATGCCATTCACATTCGGTTGGGCACTGGGTTTGGCGGGTTTGGGCAATTAACTGATCCAATTCGTAGGAGCGGATGACCTCTAACAGGAGCCGGGGTTTAGTCGCTTCCCAAGTATGAATTTTTAATAACTGATAGGCAGCGGCATTACACCACACCAACCGATCCTCCGCATCTACTTGTAAATAGCAAACCGGAGCTTGGTGTAAGACTTGCTTCCAGATCTCTAACGTCTGTTCCAGTTCCGCGCAACGTTGCTTCTGGATGCTGATGGCACCGGTCAACCGTGAGGTGAGGGGGAGGGCAACTTGGAGGGCATCGGGTTTGAGCTCCTGAATGAGCGATCGCAGCTTGCGATCAAACCGCCAATGGTATACCCCAAGGCAGGCGAGGCCCACTGCTAGCCCTTGTAGGAATGCGAATAGCACAGGTCCAATCCCAATAATGGGTTTTTACGCGTAATCGTAGATCTGTGATGGCGGTTTCTTAAATGTGATATCAAGTGGGATAGCAATCCTAAAGGGTTCGTTAAGGATCGTGGTGCAGGCTTCTAGCCTGCGCGGATAAGATGCCGACTTCACGCCCGTAAATCATCCGAAATTGCTGTACCAAGGCTGTTTCTTCATCCCTGCCGTTCTTTCAGGTCTACTATTATCATACCGCCCTGATTCGGGTTCAATTGGCCAGCTTAACCAAAGCGATAGCCAAAGCCCCGTACAGTGACGAGGTATTCTGGATTACTCGGATCGGCTTCTAATTTTTCGCGCAGCCAGCGGATATGCACATCCACTGTTTTACTATCGCCCATGAAGTCAGGTCCCCACACGCGCTCCAGTAATTGTTCCCGTGACCACACCCGCCGGGGATAACTCATAAATAATTCCAGCAGGCGAAATTCCTTGGGTGAGAGGTTGACTTCTGCCTCCCGGACTAACACGCGACATTCCTGGGGATACAGGACAATCTCTTGAAAACGGAGGGCAGTGGGTTGACTTTGGACTTGACTAAGGCGTTGGCGACGCAGCAAGGCCCGACAACGGGCGACCAATTCCCGCATCCCAAAGGGTTTAGTGAGGTAGTCGTCAGCACCCACCTCTAGCCCAACCACGCGATCGGTTTCCGACCCCCGCGCACTCAGGATCAAAATGGGGACATTATTACCTTCTCGCCGCATCAATCGGCAGAGATCCAACCCGTTGATACTGGGCAGCATCAGATCCAGGATCATCAGATCAAAGTGGAACGACGCCGGACCGCCATCGGTGGTCCGGCCCCACCGTTCAGAGGGATTTGCCGAGGGGAGCGGGGATACCTCTTGGGCCAAGGAAAGCGCCTGTCGCCCATCAGCAGCTACAATCACCTCATAGCCTTCTTCGCGTAGGGCGAGGGCGATCGCCTCTCGAATCAGATCCTCATCCTCTACCAACAAAATTCGCCCAAAGTTCAAGCTGGGTTCTGGTTTGGTAGCTTCTAGTAATGGCATAACGACTCGTTCTCGGCAGGTTTAGGTCTGATGGATTTGGCCTTGCATTAGGTCTCCCCTCATTCCAAGGCCGATCACGGCGATCATAACGATCGCATCACCGCTATCGTAACATTTGGGTTCACCGTCCATACCTGACTGAGAAGGCTGAGAATAGCATGAGATTGAGTTGGTGGTGGCGATCAAGGGGGATGAGCAGGTGAGTTTGCTGGGAACGGAGGGATAAGCTGGGGGCAGTAGTGGGATGACGTTGAAGTTTAAGCGATCAGCAAAATTACAGTAAATTGTGGGGTAGGTATCCTGCCTGCTTTCAATCAGATTTATGGGGTAGACATCCTGCCTGCTTCTAAGAGGATGTTTTAAAATGGGGATCGCGGTTAAAACCGCGACTGCGAACCTCGACATTTGGCTATCCTAAGTGTTGCTTTGCGTTTGTAGTGGCGACTGAAGTCGCAAAAACGGCTGGTTTCTGGACTTTTCAAACACTCTCTAATTAGCTTTGTGGGCAGAAGTGTTGAAAGTTAGGTTAAGCGATGGAAAAAAGGGACAGAATGCAGTA
>JBBILC010000106.1:0-19646 GCA_037445115.1 Coleofasciculaceae cyanobacterium bin_20 | reverse complement strand
TTCCCCCCAAGGCAAAATCTAGGCCGCCCAAACTGCCCTGCTGCTCACCCCCCAGATTGACCGTGGGAGTCTGTGACGGCTGATGCACCTCTGTCGCCACATAGAAATTCTGACTCGTCGCCCAAGCCTGCTGAAATTGCTCAATGGGCACTACCTCCGCCGCCCCCTGGGGGATTGCCGGATCATTCACCACCACCGCTTGCAGATGTCCATCCTGGGGCGAATGGATAAACCCCGTCACCTCCACCGCATGATCGGCTGGGCCTGACACACTAGGCTGGGCAAAGGCCGCAAATAACGATGACGAGTCCGGCTGCGCGATCGCCTGGGCATTCACCGCCGCCATCACACTTTCCCCGTGGGCCACCGCCATTTCCAGATCCGCGATCGTCCCAGACACATGGACATGGGCCGGTACCCCGTGTTCATGCAATTCTACCGGGGCCAGAGCGGCGGGCGTTCCCTGATCCTGAATCACCCCATCCGCGATCGCCTCAACGTAGAGGACTCCCTCCGGCACTAAGTGTCCCGTTTGCTCAGCAATCATATTGCTCTGCACCGCCGACACACAGGAATCGGCCAAGTGTTGAGGTTGCCAATGGGTTGTCGCTGCCACCGGATCACCCACCACCACACTCCCCGGATGGGCCGGATCAAACGCGGCATGGGGGGCAAACAATCCGCCAACTGTCCAATCCCAGGCCGTTGCGTTGGGAGCAGACCCATCATCCCAGCCGCTAGCCGCCATACTATTTGTTGAGGCCGTGTGTGACGGGCTGTACATCGTCGTCGGATAGTGGTGCCAACTGGGCGCATCGGGATGCGGGGGCAGCGAATGGGTCGTGAGATTGTGATCCGAAGGGTGATCGAAGGCAGTCGTCAGGGGTGAGAGTGAGTCCGCGATCGCATCCGTCTCCCACTTAGGCGCTGAGTGGGTTGCTGAATCGGTATTTGTCGGATGCAGCGTCGTTGTATTCAAGAAGTCATTCAGCCAGTCATCTTGCATGGGGCACCTGCACCGGTTAATAGCACAGTAAATAGCACAGTCATAAGGGTTAGCCTTATCATGGCAAACAAGCCAGTTCCCCAGCAAACCGGGTAACACACCAGCCGTAAGCAAGACCAGATAAGGCTTTCAGGATGCTCGTGTTCTGAATGACTGGGGAACTCTACGGAAGATTGCTGGAGGAATTAATGGCACGCCCCAATTTCAAGCAAGGCAAACCGATCGCCATCCTACTCATTACTGCCCTCCTAAACGCCATCCTCACCGAAGCCGAAACCCGCCGACCTAACAAACTCAAGATCAGCCTAGTTGACTTCGAGCAAACCCAGGGACGGCTGATTCGCCTCAAAGGCACGATCGACCAATTCCTGGCCCTCATCCTCGCCCTTGCTCCTCAGCATCAAACCGGGTCTGACTTATGTCTGAAAGGCTTATCTCTAGAAGGCTTATCTCTAGAAAAAGATCTAGAAACCCTATGCCCAGATGCACAAACCGCGATCGCCCAGTTCTATCAACACTCACTCGCAGACCAACAACAAGCCCTCAAAATCGCCTTCACCTGTTTGCACCACTGCGGCATCCTCATCGATCAACGGGAACCGGGCGCGAATAAAACCTACCGCCATTCCCTCCTCCAATTAGAACATCCCCTCACCTGCTCCCAGGATTACCTCAGGCAGAACCTACACTGGCTCTTCCAGCCCCAAGGCCAATGGGATCAAGGCAGAAAACCATCCACCTCAAAACCATCTACTCCCCCCACCTCCCCCATTCCCCCACTCCCCCTCGTCAAATGGGCCAAACTTCTGCCCCCGGATCTCAGCCACTACACCCCCGATCGCCTACAAGACCTGGGGGATCTCATCCCCGACCTGGAAGATCTGGTCCCCCTCGCCCCCCACCTGACCCCGACCGACCAAATCCTTGTCCTCGAAAGTCTCATCCGTTTCTATCTTGCGAGGGGCGATATCCCCAAAGCCGAAACCTATCTGCAACAAGTCGGACTATTAATTAGTGGACAATCTGCCCCGTGCGATCGCACCCTCGCCAGTCACTACCACTATCTCGGCGTTTATCACTACCAACAAGGGGATCTCCCCACCGCAAAAGCATGGTTTACCCAGGCCCAAACCCTCTGGCAACGGCAGTGGCAACAGCAGGGGCAGCAAAGTGGTGACCCTGAAAATACCCGCGTTCGCGCCGCGTCTCCCCAGGAGAATCGCATCCTCCAGACCAAACTGGCCGACACCTGCCACAATCTCGGCTGCACGGCCCTGGCCCTGGGTGATTTGACTACAGCGGCAAGCGCGATCGTGCAGGCCATTCAGCATCGCCGCCAATTGGGAGCCATTCCCGAACTCGTTAGTAGCCTACTGATCCTCGGCCATATTCGCTCCGAACAACAAAGCCTTGCCGAAGCCGAGCAAATCTATACCCAAATCAAAACCCAATTTAGCCTCGCTTTGGGATCGCATCCCCTCCGCGCCGACCTCGACACCAGCCTCGGCCATCTCTACGCCAAACAAGGGAAATTTCGCCAAGCCGAGCAGCACTACCAGCAAGCGATCGCCCATCTCGAACAGCTTTACGGTCCCGATACCCCCCGGTTATCCCTACCCCAAGCTGGATTAGCCGATGTCCAAAGATTGGCCCTGCTAAATTTGCCCTGCTAACACAACCGCCTTGAGCGATCGTACCCTGCACCTATCCCGAAAAATCCAAAAAACGGTATAAGACAAGGATGTCAAATTTCATTGCTAGCGCGATCGCTGCCTGAGTTTAATGCTGACAATAGAAATAGCCAGGAGCCGTCCGCTTGTGCGACGCGATTGTGCAATTGTGCAGGCTGGGTAAACTGGCAAGGCTAGATGACTGGCAGGAGGGAGGACTCATGTATCCAGATGCACCGGTAAAAACCAAACATTCCCACTTCCTGCGCCCAGTTGGGTTGGTGGGGTTAACGCTCCTGTTCTGGTTGCTTCTATTAGCAACAGCAGTTGCCTAATGGTTGTGACCTCCTTCCCAATCGGTGGCTGTGCCGCTTTCATCTCTGCTTACGGGAAGCGGGAAAGGGGGATTGGGTTGCCAAAATTTAGGACCACACCCCAGCCGCAAGGAGTCATTTAGCGGCGACTGCTGTTAGGATTCGTCTACTGCTATCGATCCAAACATGAAAAAAATCTTTGTCCTGGATACCAACGTGCTCCTGCATGACCCGAATGCCATGCTGCGGTTTCAGGATAATGATGTTGTGTTGCCGATGACGATTATCGAAGAACTTGATCGCTTCAAAAAGCAACCAGAGATGACTGGACGTAATGCCCGTCAGGTGTCCCGGAATCTCGATCGCCTGCGCCAAAAGGGGCACCTCACGGAAGGCATCCCCCTGAATGGGGGAAGCGGCGTATTGCGGGTTGCGCTTTGCCACCGTAAGACGCTGCAAGAGTTACCGGCTGAACTAGAGGGCGATCAGGGGGATAATGCCATCCTGGCTGTGGCCCTGGAACTCAAGCGCCAGTGCCAATGTCCGGTGGTGTTGATCAGCAAAGACACCAACCTGCGGATTAAGGCCGATGCCCTAGACTTGCGGGCCGAGGACTACGAAACTGACAAGGTGGATGTCGAAGAGCTTTATACAGGCGCGGCGGAGGTGTGGGTGGCTCCAGTCCTGATTGATCAGTTCTATCAGCAGGGCAGTATTACCCTGGAGACTGAATTGCTGCCCAATGAAGCGATCACACTGGTGGATGAAACCAATCCCTCCCATACGGCCCTAGGGATGGTGGGCCAGCCGGGGGAAATTGTGTCTTTAATTAAGTTACCGAATACGGGGGTGTCCCGGATTCATGCCCGCAACCGGGAGCAGAAATTTGCCCTGGAACTGTTGCTGCGAGACTCGGTGCAGTTGGTTACCCTGGTAGGCAAGGCGGGGACGGGGAAGACGTTGCTGGCGATCGCGGCGGGGTTACAGAAGGTGGCGGATGAGAACCTGTATAATCGCCTGTTGATTTCGCGCCCGATCGTGCCGATGGGCCGCGATTTGGGCTACTTGCCGGGGGATGTCTCGGAAAAGCTGACCCCCTGGATGCAGCCGTTGTATGACAATTTTGATTTGATTTTTGGGGTGCATGAATCATCCGGGAAAATGGGGCATTGGCAGCGGGGGCATGAGGAGTTAATTGAGCGCGGGTTACTGCAAATTGAACCCCTAACCTATATTCGAGGCCGCAGTTTACCCAAGCAATTTCTCATTGTAGATGAGGCCCAAAATTTGACGCCCCATGAGGTGAAGACCATCCTCACCCGTGCGGGGGAAGGCACAAAGGTTGTTCTCACTGGCGATGTGGATCAGATTGATAATCCTTATGTGGATGCGGCCAGTAATGGATTGTCCTATGTGGTTGAGCAGTTTAAGCAGGATGCCCTAGCGGGTCATATTACGCTGCTCAAGGGTGAGCGATCGTCCCTAGCGGAACGGGCATCGGTGTTGCTCTAAAGATCTATGGGGTGACATAGTGTCTACTCTCAGTTGACGACTGGGGGGGAGCTAACCGGAATATTCCCCGATCGCCTAAACTTGACATTGCTAACCCAGGCGTAAACAAGACGCCATTCATCCTCCCGCAGCATTGATATTTTGAATCAACCCAACGAACCTACCCCGATCGCTGGGACTAATCGCCCAAATGCCCCCGCTCCCGTTCGCGCAGCGTCTCCCCTGGAGAATCGCCCGATCGTCGCGGTGTTTGATTTTGACGGCACCCTTACCCGAAACGACTCGTTCTTGGTTTTTCTGCGACAATCGGTCGGTATTGGCCGGTTTTGGCTGGGCATGGTTCTCCTGTTCCCCACCCTGCTCGGTTACGCCCTACGGCTGATTCCCAACTGGCGGGCCAAGGAAATCGTACTGACCTATTTTCTGAAGGGCCAATCCTTGGAATTAGTCCAGCAGTGGGGACGGCGGTTTGCTCGGCAAGGGATCGCTCCCCTCTTGCGGCCAGAGGCTCTCCAGTGTCTCCGCTGGCACCAAGAACAGGGGCACCAAACCCTTGTCATCAGCGCGTCCTTGATGGTGTATTTGCAGCCCTGGGTTGACCAGATGGGAATTGATGCGGTTTCCGGGACTGAGCTTGTGGTTGAGGCCGATCGCGTCACTGGCAAAATTCAGGGTAGCAATTGCTATGGCCCGGAAAAAGTTGTCCGGTTACACCACCTCCTCGGTGATCCGCGTCAGTTTTATCTCTACGCCTATGGCGATAGTCGGGGCGATCGTGAGTTATTGGCGATCGCCGATGTCCCCCATTACCGCAATTTTGGGCCTGTCGAGACGGGAAGCCTCTCCCCCACCTGGGAACGGGGCCTGATGCTCTCGGTCATTGCTGCCGCCACCCTCTACCTGGCGATCGTCCTTTGGAGTGGCCTTGGGCAGTTTTGGCAAGCCTTGAATTTGTTGCCGGTTTGGCTGCTGCCCAGTCTTGCTGGGGTCGTCTTTGTTGGCTATGGGTTACGCTTCCTCCGGTGGCAGTGGTATTTAGTGGCGATGGGGTACTGGGTGCCTTGGGGCCATAGTTTTCGTATTTTTTTAGCCAGTTTTGCCCTGACGGCTTCGCCGGGAAAGGCGGGTGAGTCGATTAAATCACTCCTGCTCAAGCGTCAATACCAGATTCCGATCGCGCCTACGCTCGCGGGTTTATTTTGCGAACGGTTTACAGATGCCCTCTCAGTCGTATTGTTGATTTGCCTCAGCCTATCGACTGCCGCGAATTTGCAATGGCTAGTACTGACGATCGGTCTCATCCAACTGGCCCTGATCCTTTTACTGCAAAAGCCGGAGTGGGTGAAACGGGGGATTTTACATCCCCTGGCCCGTTGGTCGAAACTAAGGGCGATTGCCGATAAGTTCGAGCACCTCATTGACAGCGCCAGCACCCTCCTCAAACCTAAAATTCTGGCGGGCAGCACCCTCTTGGCCTTTCTGGCCTGGGGGTTGGAGGGTCTGGTCTTGTATGTCCTGTTCCAGTTCCTCGGGGCGACCATGATTACCCCCTACCAGGCTGTACTGATCCACACGGCGTCCGGTTTGCTAGGTGCACTGACCTTTTTACCAGGGGGCATCGGCGGCACGGAGGCATTGCTGATTGGTTTGTCCGTGTTTTATGGTGCGACCCAAACGATCGCCGTGACGGCCACCTTCTTAATCCGCTTGTTAACCCTGTGGTTTGCGGTAGCGATCGGGATTGTGGCTCTCATTGTGGTACAACGGCGATCGGCCTTGCCAACGGCGGAGTAGCTGGACCAAGCAGGTAGGGCTAGGGGCCAAATCCTAGGAACTACGGCGATTTCCCACCGGGATAGGGCTGGCTTCACGCTGCTGGATTCCCAGCGATCGCAAGGCTGGCATCGACAAACTTATATTACGTCATGTAACAACTGGTTTTCCTAGCTGACAATTTGACGGAAAGTATTTTCATTCAGCCATTCTGTTGCATTAAGGAGTCTATTCGTCATTATGCTGTCAGATACGCAAGTTTTTGTGGCGCTAGTGGTTGCCCTTATCCCCGGTATTCTGGCATTCCGGCTGGCCACGGAACTTTATAAGTAACCCTAGGGGTGGCATGAGTGCGCGTGTACTCGTGACCCGACCCTTCATTCAGACAACTCACTATCCCTAAGCTCCTTGACGCCGGGAGATTAGGGTTTTTTTGTGGCGCCGAGGATACCAGTTACTCTCAACCCCTTATCTTGCGCACACGTCGCGCTTTCATATCGTCTAGTAGAATCCAGTCAGCACCAAGAAGCTCTTGGGCTAGAAGATAGCTGCCTGTTCACCAGGATCGAGTGCACTGATACTGATATCCACAGTTTGATGGACAGCCTGAACTTTCAGCCAGTCGGGTGGTGTTTCGATCCAAGTACGGACGAGATTTGGAGCTTCTGCATCAGATAGTTCGCTACAAACAGTCTGGGAAATAATGACTTTTCGGAACAATTTTGGTAGCAGATCAATCTCCACTGATCAGCTAAGATCAGTTCTAAAAATCGACGAGAAACATCAACAGGTTGTAATTGATTAGCGATGTCGTCAGGAAGTTCGATCGTAATTTGTATAACGATTTATTTTTAATACTTGCTATGGATGATAGCACTCCTAAACCTTGGTAGCGTCCATAACAACAACGTAAAGACTCAAGACTACTTGTCTCAATCTCACTCTCCCTACTCCCCCGCCAACACGACGGAATCTATAGTTCATCTAAAGCTTAGGTCGGGCCACCCGGTAATCTCCCTAAGATAGAGGCAGACAGCGATCGCACCTCGCGATCGTTGCCCTTTCACTTGTTTAAGGAGGCTCGGTATGGTAGCTGAGGCAAAACCCATCGTCGAAGAACATACCCTAGACCGGGACTGTACCACCCTGTCGCGCCATGTCCTCCAGCAAATGCAAAGCTTCTCCGCCGATGCCCAGGACCTCAGTGCCCTCATGGGTCGGATTGGGTTAGCTGCCAAATTGATTGCCCGTCGCCTCAGTCGAGCCGGGTTGATGGAAAACGCCCTAGGGTTTACCGGCGATGTCAACGTCCAGGGCGAGTCGGTGAAAAAGATGGACGTGTACGCCAATGAGGTGTTTATCGCCGTCTTTAAGCAAAGTGGCCTCGTCTGTCGGCTGGCCTCCGAAGAAATGGAGCAGCCCTACTACATTCCCGAAAATTGCCCGATCGGTCGCCATACCCTCGTCTATGACCCGATCGACGGCTCCTCCAACGTCGATATTGACCTGAACGTGGGATCAATCTTTGCCGTGCGCCAACAGGAAGGGCTGGATGAAGACGGCACCGCCCAGGACCTCTTACAACCGGGGCGCAAACAAATCGCCGCCGGGTACGTCCTCTATGGCCCCAGCACCCAGCTTGTTTACACGATCGGCAAAGGTGTCCATCTCTTCACCCTCGACCCCAGCCTGGGTGAATTCATCCTGTCAGCGGAAAACATTCGCGTCCCCGAACATGGTCCCGTCTATAGCGCCAACGAAGGCAACTTCTGGCAATGGCAGGAACCGATCCGGGACTACATTCGCTATGTCCACCGCCACGAGGGTTATACCGCCCGCTACAGTGGTGCCCTCGTAGCTGATATCCACCGGATTCTGATGCAGGGTGGCGTCTTCCTCTACCCCGGCACCGTGAAAAAGCCCGAAGGCAAATTGCGCCTCCTGTACGAATCGGCTCCCCTTGCGTTTGTGATCGAGCAGGCGGGCGGACGGGCCAGCACGGGCAGTCAGGAAATCATGGACGTGATCCCCGATCGCCTCCACCAACGCACCCCCCTGATCATCGGCAGCACCGAAAACGTCGCCCTCGTCGAGTCCTTCATCCAAGAACGTCAACGGGAAGCCGCGATCGATTTGGCGGTCAAAACCTAACGGCCAGCATGGGCATCCGTAGGGGCGGGTTGCGCCCAAATCTTACCGGGAAAGCAACACGCTTAATAAACCCGCCCACCTGCGAGCGGTTGCGCCCAAATCTTACCGGGAAACCAATACGTTCGATAAACCCGCCCAAATCCTGAGATCGCGCCCAAATCCCGGCCCACGATCGCGGCAAAATGTTGGCAGGACGACAGACAACCCCAGGCCCTTTGCCCCAATACTCTCAAAGATTGCCTCACTTCCGTCATGTTGCCCACGAAACATCCTTATCCTGTGCCTATCCGGAGTTAACTCGCATCTATGGTCAGCTTACTCGAAAATCCCCTACGGGTTGGGTTGCAACAGGAGCGCACCCCCGATCCCGCCGTTCTCGTGATCTTTGGGGCCTCTGGTGACCTCACCCAGCGCAAACTGGTGCCCGCCCTCTATGCCCTGAAACAACAGCGCCGCCTCCCCCCCGAAACCACGATCGTCGGCTTTGCCCGCCGTGAGTGGAGCCATGACTACTTCCGGGAGCAAATGCGTGAGGGGATCGAACAGTTTTCCAGCGGGATTGGCAGCGAAGACCTGTGGCAGGATTTTGCACGGGGGTTGTACTACTGTGCTGGTGATATCGACAAACCGGAAAGCTATCAGAAACTCAAGGCATTCCTGAGCGAACTGGATGAGGAACGCCGCACCCGTGGCAATCGCGTTTTCTACCTGGCCGTTTCCCCCAAATTCTTCCCCGAAGCGATTCAACAATTGGGCAATGCCCAGATGCTCAGCGACCCCAGCAAGCAACGGCTGGTGATTGAAAAGCCCTTTGGCCGCGACCTGCGATCGGCCCAAGCCTTGAACCAGGTGGTCCGTCAAGTGTGCCGCGAAGATCAGGTCTATCGGATCGACCATTACCTGGGTAAAGAAACCGTCCAAAACCTTCTAGTCTTCCGCTTTGCCAACGCTATTTTTGAACCCCTGTGGAACCGCCAATTTGTCGATAACGTGCAAATTACTGTGGCGGAAACCGTGGGTGTCGAAGATCGGGCCGGGTATTACGAAAGTTCCGGTGCCCTGCGCGACATGGTGCAAAACCATCTGATGCAACTCTTCTGCCTCACGGCAATGGAACCCCCCAACGCCCTGGATGCCGACAGTATTCGGGGCGAAAAAGTCAAAGTCGTCCAAGCTACCCACCTGGCTGATATTCGCGACCTCGATCGCTGTGCCGTGCGCGGTCAATACGGAGCCGGGGTGATGCGCGGCCAATCGGTAAACGGTTATCGCCAGGAACCGGGCGTCAGCGAGGGGTCGATTACCCCCACCTACGTCGCCCTCAAGTTGATGATCGATAACTGGCGCTGGCAGGGCGTCCCCTTCTACCTCCGCACCGGCAAACGCCTGTCCAAAAAAGTCACCGAAATCGCCGTCCAGTTCCGGGAAGTTCCCGTCCTCATCTTCCAATCTGCCGCCCAGCAGGTAAACCCCAACGTGCTTGCCCTGCGGATTCAGCCTGACGAAGGCATCTCCATGCGCTTCGAGGTGAAAATGCCGGGACCGGATCTACGCACGCGATCGGTCGATATGAACTTCGGCTACGGCTCTGCCTTCGGGATCACCACTTCAGACGCTTACGATCGCCTCCTCCTGGACTGCATGATCGGTGACCAAACCCTCTTCACCCGCGCCGACGAAGTCGAAGCCGCCTGGGGAATGCTCACCCCCGTCCTTTCCGCCTGGGAAGCCCCCACCGATCCCAGCACCATCCCCACCTACGAAGCCGGTACCTGGGGACCCGCCGCCGCCGAAGAACTGGTGAACCAGGATGGCCGCCGCTGGCGACGGCTATGACATTTTGGGTGGCACTCGTCACAATAGGGGTGGGATGAATTCAAAGTTCAAAATTCAAAATTCAAAATTCAAAACTCCAACATCAAAATCCCCCTGGCAGGCGAGACGCCTACCCCACAGCCGTTGAATTGATTGCTCCCTTTACGTCTCTAGTGTCTTCCTGTTTTCGTGTCTTTTCGTCCCTGTGTTAATTAGCCCACTATCACCTGTTCCCTATTTCCAACTCTCTACTCCCTACTCCCCTACCAGCCATGACGACTATCACTACCCCCCTCATCTCCCTGCAAAGCCCCAAGGATGTCTCCCTGGGGGAAATTGAAGCTGAACTGAGCGGTCTTTGGCAAAACTATGGTCCCAATGACACCAGTGTGGGGATGCCCACCCGTGCCTCAACCTTTACGCTGATCATCTATGAACCCGATGCCACCCAGCAATTACTGGCAACGTTGGGGTATTACCAGGGTCCCCTGGATGGGATTACCGGACCCCGCACGGAAGCCGCCCTGCGGCAAGCCCAAACGGACTACGGCTTAAAAGTCACGGGGCGCAGCGATCGCGATACCCTGAATGCCCTCTACCAAGCGTTCCTGCAACGACAAACCCAAGCCGAGGGGGCCTCGAATGGCGTCACTCCGTCCCTCGGTGCTGACTTGAGTGCATCCGGCTTTGCTGATGCGATCGCCACCCAGAATCCCTGTCGGGTGATTGCCCTGTGTGTCCTACCTGGAGAGGATGAGGGCGTTACGGCCCAGGTGTCGGCCTATTGCCCCATTCATAAGCAAAACCAGAGTTCCCTGATCTGCTGTGAATACATTACCCTGCGGGGAACAGAAACCGCCCTCGCCCGCAATAGTGGCCTGGTCACCTCGCTGCTGATTGGCCAATTGCCCAAGTTTCTCTGGTGGAAGGCCAGTCCCCAGGCTGATATGGAATTCTTCCAAGCTCTCGCGGAGGTTTGTGATTGCACCATTCTCGACTCCAGTAATTTTGATGAACCGGAGCCAGAGATCCTGCGCTTGCAAAGTTTGGTTGAGGAGGGTACTTACATTGCGGATCTAAATTGGCGGCGGTTGGCGGCATGGCAGGAACTCACCGCCGAAGCCTTTGATCCCCCCGAACGACGGGCGGCGATCTACGAGGTCGATCGCGTCACCATTGACTATGAATACGGGAATCCGGCCCAAGCCTTGATGTATCTGGGTTGGCTGGCAAGTCGGCTCGGCTGGCAGCCGGTGCGGGCGGTCCATGAAGGCGGGGATTATGACCTCAAGCGGGTCTATTTGGAATCCACCACCGGACGGGCGATCGAGGCCGAGTTAGCCGCCCTGCCCGTGGCCGATGTGGGGGAAGTGATCGGTGATTTGATCGATCTGAGACTTGCCTCAACTAATCCGAATGCTGACTGTTGCACCATCCTCTGTTCGGAAACAATGGGCTGTATGCGCATGGAGGCGGGCGGTGGTGCCCAATCTGGCCGGATTCAGCAGGTGACGCCGCTGACGGATCAAAAGGCCGAAACCCTGTTAGGTCAGCAACTTCAGCGCTGGGGTCGGGAACTCCTCTATGAAGAAAGCCTGGTGGTGACGGCGCAGATTATTCGTCTGTTCGAGACAGCTTAGTCTGACGTAACTGTGATGAAGGGACTCAACAGTTTGACCTGAATGTAATGCCCCAAACCCTAGCCGTTACGGATGTCATTACGACGCTAAATCAGGCGGAAGCCCGGTTGAATCTGCAACGATCGCCGGGTCCGCACTTTTTTGGAGAATGGCTGGAGGGGTTACCGGCATTGACGACCCAGGAAGAAGCAAGCCTCGATCGCATCAAAGCCATCTACGCCTACCAGCGGGCAGATGGTGTGCTTGCCGAAGGCACCATTAACTTACTATTGATCTCACCCCTCTTGTATTTAGCCGGATTATGCGATCCGCCGTTCAAAATACGCGCTGAAGTTCCGGTCAAAATTGAACTGACCGATGGGGATGCGATTCTGCAAGGTCGGATTGATACACTTATCCTGCAACAACAACTTTGGATTGTGGTGGTTGAGTCGAAGCGAACAACCTTCCCCTGCCTCGATGCCGTTCCCCAAGCACTCGCGTATATGATGGCGACCCCCCACCCCGATCGGCCTAGTTTTGGGCTGGTCACCAATGGCGATCAATTTATCTTTCTGAAAGCTGTTAAAACGCCAACGCCTCAGTACGATCTGTCCGATGATTTTTCCCTTTTCTCCCGTCGTCGTAACGAGTTAGGAGAAGTCCTGCAAATTTTGAAACGCCTGAAGGCTGTGATCCTGTAAAGCTGATAAGGTGGCTCCCTTACGGGTAACTAACCCGACCCCAATGCTTCTGCGGAGACAGGACGCGATACGCCGGGAGAGACGCTGCATGATTTTCCTAGGGAGACGCTGCGCGAACGGTCCTCGCCATGCTAACCTCGCCATGCCAACAATTTCCTCAACCTGCTCCCCCACAGCCGCTAAAGTGTATAAAGTTCAGTAGGGGAAGGGCATTGCCCAGTGCAAGACCGGGCAGCGTTGCCCCCATACCCATTATTTGCAGTGCTTAGGAGAGCCTTCCGTGGAGTCCCGATACGAACCCCAGGTGATTGAGGAAAAATGGCAGCAGGTCTGGGCCGACCAAGGGCTGGATCGGACCCTGGAGGCTGATGCGGATGCCACCCAGGAAGCGCGGCCTAAGTTCTATGCCCTGTCCATGTTTCCCTATCCCTCCGGCACGCTGCACATGGGCCACGTCCGCAACTACACGATTACCGATGTGGTGGCCCGTGTCCACCGGATGCAGGGCGATCGTGTGCTGCACCCAATGGGCTGGGATGCCTTTGGCCTCCCGGCGGAAAATGCGGCGATCGATCGCGGGGTCGCTCCGGCGAAATGGACCTATCAAAACATCGCTCAGATGCGATCGGAACTGAAGCGATTGGGTCTCTCCTACGACTGGGAGCGGGAGGTGACGACCTGTTCGCCGGATTATTATCGCTGGACGCAATGGCTGTTTTTGGAATTCTTCAAGGCAGGTTTAGCCTACCAGAAGGAAGCAGCGGTCAATTGGGACCCGATCGATCAAACGGTGCTGGCCAATGAGCAGGTGGATAGTGAGGGGCGATCGTGGCGATCGGGGGCGATCGTGGAACGCAAATTGCTGCGTCAATGGTTTTTGAAAATTACCGACTACGCTGAGCAATTGCTCCAGGATTTGGATAAACTACCGGGCTGGCCAGAACGGGTGAAACTGATGCAGGCCAACTGGATCGGCAAGTCCACCGGGGCGCAAGTGACGTTCACCACCGAAGCGGGCGACGAAATTACTGTGTTCACGACTCGGCCCGATACCCTCTGGGGCGCGACGTTTATGGTGCTGTCGCCGGAACATCCCCTGGTGCCCAAGCTGACGACGGCAAAACAGAAAAAGGCGATCGCGGCGTATCAACAGGCGGCGGCGGCCAAGAATGAAATCGATCGCACGGCGGAGGGACGCGAAAAAACCGGGGTTTGGACCGGCAGCTATGCGATCAACCCGGTGAATGGCGAGAAAATCCCCATTTGGATCGCCGATTATGTGTTGATGGACTACGGCACGGGCGCGATTATGGCGGTTCCGGCCCACGATCAGCGGGACTTTGAGTTTGCCCGGACGTTTGGTTTACCCGTACAGGTGGTGGTGCAACCCGAAGGCCAAACCCTGGATGGGGAGACGCTGACGGCGGCGTGGCCCGGTGAGGGGGTAATGGTCAATTCGGGACCGATCGACGGGATTCCGGCTGGCAAGGGCGAGGGCCAAAGTGTGATGGCGGCGATCGCCTGGTTGGAGCAGCACGGTAAGGGTCAGGGCATGGCGAATTACCGTTTGCGGGATTGGCTGATCTCGCGGCAACGTTATTGGGGCTGTCCGATCCCGGTGATCCATTGTCCTGACTGCGGTATGGTGCCCGTGCCAGAGGCGGATTTGCCGGTGCGGTTGCCGGAGGAAGTGGATCTGACGGGGCGGGGGGCTTCGCCCTTAACGCAATTGGAATCCTGGCTCAATGTGTCCTGTCCCAGTTGTGGCGCGGCGGCGCGGCGGGAAACCGACACGATGGATACGTTTATTGATTCGTCCTGGTATTTTCTGCGTTATCCCGATGCGAATAATGCCGATCAGGTATTTGATCCCACCAAAGTGAATGATTGGATGCCGGTGGATCAGTATGTGGGGGGCATTGAACACGCGATTTTGCACCTGCTCTATTCGCGCTTTTTTACCAAGTTTTTGCGCGATCGCGGCCTGATCAATTTTGATGAACCGTTCCAACGATTGCTCACCCAGGGGATGGTGCAGGGCAAGACCTATAAGAACCCGCGCACGGGTAAGTATGTGGTGCCTAGCCAGGTGGCTGATCCGGCTAATCCGGTTGATCCGGAATCGGGAGAAGCGCTGGAAGTGGTGTACGAAAAGATGTCCAAATCCAAATACAACGGCGTTGCACCAGAGGCGGTGATTAACAAGTACGGGGCCGATACGGCGCGGATGTTTATCTTGTTCAAGGCTCCCCCCGAAAAGGATCTGGAGTGGGATGAAGCCGATGTGGAAGGGCAATTCCGGTTCTTAAATCGGGTTTGGCGGTTGGTGACTGCGTTTACGCAAACCCAAAAGGATGCTACCCAAACCCCTCCCGACTCCCTCACCAAACCAGAAAAGGATTTACGGCGGGCCATCCACACAGCCATTCAGGAAACGACCCACGATTTGGCGGGGGATTACCAGTTCAATACGGCGGTGTCGGAACTGATGAAGCTGAGCAATGCACTGAATGAGGCGACCTGTGTGGATTCGCCGGTGTATGCCGAGGGTATTGAGACGCTGTTGCGGTTGATGGCTCCGTTTGCGCCCCACATTAGTGAGGAGTTGTGGCACCAGTTGGGGTATACGGATTCGGTGCATCGGCAGGCGTGGCCCGTGGCCGATCCGCAGGCGTTGGTGGTGGATGAGATCACGATCGTGATTCAGGTAATGGGCAAAACCCGTGGCACAATTCAGGTTCCGGCGGGGGCGGATAAGCAGGCGTTGGAGGACTATGCCCGTGAGTCGCCCGCAGCCCAGCGTCATCTGGAGGGGAAGGAGATTAAGAAGGTGATTGTGGTGCCTGGAAAGCTGGTGAATTTTGTCGTGGCGGGTTAACGGGCGATGACTCAAGCGAGCATTGCATCGGCGGACACGACCCTGCAAGTCCTCAAGCAAAGTTTGGGGTTGCAATTGGCTAGCAATCCCCACTTTTTCCCAGAGTGGACACCAGAGTTGACAATGGGACCGGATAGTTTGCTTAACGCGGATCGAAAACAATTAAATCGCGTTAAAACTAACTTCCTGGACATGCTCGAAGATCCCCCAGCGTTGGAAAACAGTGTCAAGATGGTTGTCCTGTCACCACTCCTGGATCTGGCTGGATTCTATCGTCACCCGTTTCGCATTGCTACCGAAACCAGTATCGCGATCGCGCTTGAGGATGAGGGCATAACCATCGGAGGGCGGATCGATATTCTGGTGATCAAAGCGAATTTTTGGATTACGGTGATTGAGTCCAAACGTAGCGATTTCGCTGTGACCCGTGCGATTCCCCAAACGTTGTCCTATATGCTGGGTAATCCCTCCCTGGAAACTCCAACCTTTGGCCTGATTACCAATGGCACGGATTTCCTTTTCCTCAAGGCCCAGCGAACACCAACACCGCAATATGCCACGTCTCGCCTCTTTTCTCTGATCAATCCCAATAATGAGCTTCACGATGTCCTAGCAATTTTGAAGTATCTGGGTAGCTTGTGAGAATGGGGAGGGCGATCGGGCAAACCTAGTCCTCTGTTAAGCTTAATTTGGGTAGGTTAGATTAAATGCAGTACGACCCATCTTCTAACTGTTAGAAACCTCATCCAAATAGTTTAGAAAAGAGAGAACACCTAGCAATTGAATATCATAAGTTGCCATCAGCGATCGTAACTCGTCATCAGCTCGCAAATCATCATCTCCAGACACAATAATACTGGCCTTACCATCAATTGCTGTTGCCAAGACTGGTAAATCTTTGGGATCTCGACAGTTTGGTGGAATCGTTTCTAGCTCAACCCAAAGAGCACGATATCGTAGCTGATATTCCAGGCGGCCTGCCTGACTCGGATTAATTCGTTCTCTTAACCGAGGACGATTCCAAACAAGATGGAGTTCCTCTATTAGAGGTTGACTCATCACAATCTGAAACCTATCTGCATTAAATGCTTCTAAAATGGGTAATGTTATTCGTCCCCTGAGCAAAATGCGAATCCAAATATTTGTATCAATGACCACACGCGGCATCATGATTTCGACGATCGCTGACGCACAGCATTGACTTCAGATCTGATCTCGGCATCAGTAATGTCATCCCAGGGTGGCTCAGCATAGATTTCCTGGATTAAATCTGCCAAATCTGACCGTAAATCCGCTTGAATTAACGCTCTAGCTACCTGTGCCCGCTCTTCTGGTTGCAATTGCTGCACGGCTATAATCAGTTGCTCTAGTGTTACTGGAATTGACACCATCACTAACCATCCTTATATTTTCTGTGTACTCATGGCATTCTACTGGAACGGCTGTTAGCTAAGGTTATTATATTGCTAATATAGGGGTCCTGCGTGAACTGATGGCGATCGGGCACGCATACCTTGAAGCTATCGTTAATATCAACATGCTAGTACGGGGCAAGGGGACTCATGGCCTATAGCGATTTCACACTGGCGCAGGTGCAGGCAAGTTTTGCGTTAGCGATCGCGGAAGATCGTCGGTTGTTTACGGATGTTCTGCCAGTTAAACCTTCCGAGCGGTTGCTGATGGATTTAAATGAAAATAAGCCCTTAGCCATTGCGATTAATAGTGAAAAAGCGCGATCGGAGTTTTTGATTGCCCCCATTTTGGCCGAGGTGAGGCGGCAAACTGATTATCAGATCAGTCTCTTTTCAGGTGTTGAGTTCACGGTTGATCCCGAACGGGGCTTAAGGGGCTTTTGCGACTACATTCTCAGTCGCTCGAAAGAGCAGTATTACATTACGGCTCCGGTGGCGATTATTGTGGAAGCAAAAAATGAAAATATAGTTGCGGGTTTGGGGCAGTGCATTGCCGCAATGGTGGCGGCGCAACTCTTCAACCAACGGGCTGGGCATGAAATTTCAACAATCTATGGGGCTGTGACGACGGGCACTAACTGGAAGTTTATGACCCTGTGCGATTCTCCTGGGGAGACGCTGCGCGATCGCGTTGTCAACATTGATGCAGACGAATACTATATCAATCAGATCGCACTGATTCTGGGCATTCTCTTACAAGCGTTGCAGTTTCAGGGTCAGGGCGTTGCTGCATGAGGCGGTAGGTCAGGAATACGTTAAGTAAAAACTTTTGGTAGCGATTAGGGGCCGATAATGGCGGCCACGGAGACTAGAACATCGGGAAAAGCCAGGGGTGAAATGACGCCCTCGGTCAGTGTGACGCGGGTGTTATAGTCGCTATTTTGAGGATCGCGAAAGATAATCAATTGTTGAGTCTGCAAGTTGACAACCCAATATTCAGGGATTTGGACTTCGGCATAGAGTCGGCGCTTGATTTCCAGGTCTTTGCTGAGACTGGTGTTGGCGTATTCGATCAGCCAAAGGATGTTTTCTGGGTAGGGATGATGGCTGAGGTATTCTCGCCCTAAGCGTTGCACAATAGCAATATCGGGTTCTGGCTCGGAGGCATTTGGCAGCGTAATGGGTTTACTATGCCTAACTTTGGCCCGATCGCCCAGCAAATGCGTTAGGTACTCTCCCGCAGTATCACTGAAATACGCATGGGGTTCACCTTCGGGTGCCATCTCGATAATTTCTCCGTGAATCAGTTCGACGGGTCGATCGTCAAGAATGCCCGTTGCAATCATGGCATGATAGTCGGCGATCGTCCATTTTGCGGTGGTGAGGGTCATAGCCAGTTACCTGGTGTCTCTGACACTAAGGTTTCATGTTGTCTGGAAGGATGGGTTACTGGCTATTATATTGGTAATACAGAGGTTGTGGGTGAACTGAGGGGCAAGATGACTTGAAGACGGTCGGGCAAGGTAAGGTCTAGGGTTAACGAAGATGGGGAGCGCGATCGGGCAGTCACAGTAACCATGACGATACCTTCACTGTGGTAATCCTAAAAATATTCTGAAGTCTAAGCCAAGCCAGATGTCATCAAAAAGTTTTTTGCTACTATCGAAAGATAGACTAAAAGCTTCTGAATAACGAGCTTTAGAGGTAACTAACTTATGAGGCGACTGATTGAACTGTCAAACGAAGAAGCAAAACAGCACTTTTTAAAAGGGAGTAGCTACTTCAATGGAGATATGCCAAGCTATATCAGCTTTGATCCAGTCCTGACAAAAGTTGACGCGGTTTTAGATGGTAAGATTTATACTCATTTCCAGTCTAATAAGCCAAACAATTTTGAAGGTGTTAACTACAGTTTTATTGCAAATAAAGACGGAAAATTTTCTTGGAGACCTTATGAACTAATGCACCCGGCAATTTATGTTTCTTTGGTAAACGAAATTTGCAAGCCTGAGAATTGGCAACATATTACTCAGCGTTTATTGGAATTTGAGTGTGGAGCAGTTGAATGCTGTAGTGCTCCAGGGATGTCAATTGATAACCAAACAGATGTTGCAACACAGGTTAGGAGCTGGTGGCAAAGAGTTGAGCAACGATCCTTAAGCTGTTCTCTAGAATTTAGTCATGTTCTTCACACTGATGTAACAGATTGCTATGGGTCTCTCTACACACATAGTATTCCTTGGGCTATTCACGGTATAGAGGAAGCAAAACAGAATAGAAAGAATTCTCTCATTGGCAACCAGATCGATGCACATATCCAAGCAGGTCGGTATGGACAGACTAATGGTATTTCGCAAGGCTCAGCCTTGATGGACTTCGTAGCTGAAATTGTGCTTGGTTTTGTTGACAAGCAGATTCACAGAAAGCTTGGCGAACCAGAGGATTTCAGGGTTCTGAGATATCGCGATGATTACAGGATATTTACCAACAGTGATGATCGAGCTGAAGAAATATTGAAAGTTATTAGTGATGAACTGCGATCTGTCGGTATGAAGCTAGGTGTTTCAAAGACCTTTATGAGTAAGAATGTCATTGAAGGATCGATAAAGGCAGATAAACTAGCTGGTATTGCTCTCCAGGATCTTGGAGACACAAATGCTAAGACCATTCAGAAACAACTTCTACGGCTACATGCATTTGGTCAACAATTTCCTAACAGTGGTGCACTACGTCGCTTACAGAAGTGTTGAATCCAGATATAAAACTTTACATTTTAGGGTGCGAGAGTCATA
>JBBILC010000105.1:0-19744 GCA_037445115.1 Coleofasciculaceae cyanobacterium bin_20 | reverse complement strand
AGTACCAATACCCACCGCGTCCTGGTCTATACCGACCTGCGCAGCCTCCAACCGTGGCCAGACCAACGGCCCCCCAGTCGGGAAATTGAACTGCATTTGACGGGCAATATGGAACGCTACATGTGGTCGTTTGACGGCAAAAAGTTCTCGGAAGCGCAGGCCCCGATCGTCTTTCAACACGGTGAACGGCTCCGGCTCACTCTAGTGAATGACACGATGATGGAACACCCGATCCACTTACATGGCATGTGGATGGAACTGGATAACGGGGCCGGGGCCTACAAACCCCGCAAGCATACGATTAACGTTAAGCCCGCTGAACGGCTCTCGGTGGAAATTACCGCCGACGCTCCCGGCAATTGGGCCTTCCACTGCCATTTGCTTTACCACATGGAGGTGGGGATGTTCCGAGTCGTTGCGGTCCAAGGCCAAGATACGGAGGTGGGCGCATGAATTGGTCGCGTCAACGTTTCCGCAATGGGCACCGACTCAGCGATCGCTCCCGGCAGCAGTATCCGCATCCGTGGCTAATGCGTGTGGGACTACTGAGCTTAGCCGCTTGGCTGGGACCCTTATCTGGCCTCGCACCGGCTGCTGAACCCGTTCTTCCCAACCCGCCCGATCTTCTAGCCCCCGCTACCACCGCGATCGTGCCCACCCTCAACCAAACAGGCTGGCAACCCCTCAGTCCGACGGCTGCGGTTGATCTCCAATCCCCAGGGGTATCGCACGCCGTTGACCCCGGTCTCACCGCGATCGCCCCTGACCCTCAGGCATCGAACCCTGCAACCCATCCCCCGGACTGGCCCGCGCCCGTCCATGATCACCAAACCTTTGGCCTGTTCCTGGTCGATCAACTGGAATATCGTTATCAGGACGAAGCCGACAGCGTGAACTGGAAAGCCGAAGGGTGGGTTGGCGGTGACTATCGGCGGTTCTGGCTCAAGACCGAAGGCGATATCGCCCTAGACGGAACAGGGGGAGATGCGGAAGTGCAGGTGCTTCGCAGTCAGTTAATCTCACCCTTCTGGGAATTGCAGGCAGGAGTACGCTATGACCAACATTTCAGCCCGGAGGGCGATCGGGGACGGGCCTTTGCCGTGGTTGGCCTTCAGGGGGTAGCGCCCTACCAGATCGAACTGGAAACCGCCCTGTTCCTCAGTCACGAAGGCGATCTATCGGCCCGCCTGTCGGCAGAGTCCCAGTTTCTCCTCAGCCAACGCCTGATCCTGCAACCCGAAGTTGAGGTGAATGCGGCGCTCCAGACGGTTGAAGCCTTTGGGGTGGGATCGGGGTTGACGGATCTGACGCTGGGGTTACGGCTGCGGTATGAATTCAGCCGGGAGGTGGCTCCCTATGTTGGGGTCGTCTGGACTCGCAAGTTTGGTCAAACAGCGGACTTGGCCCGTGACGCCGATGAAAGTATCGACGACCTTGCCCTTGTCGGTGGCCTGCGATTGCTATTTTGAGGTTAATGTTTTGAATGCGGCCCGCGCCTCCCGGATGGCAACGTCCCCGTGAGCGTCCAGCTAAGCTGGGAGCAAAATTTGTTCGGTTAGCGGCGTCAGGCTATGGTGAAAGGCATCAAGCCAAGCAACCGACGATCGCCCACTGGAGGGAGAGGACACATGCATCATCATTGGTTGACCTTGCTAACCGTGGGGCTGATGACAACAGGGATTAGCCTTACCAGCTACGCGCCCATTGCCCCCACTGCCCATGCGGAAATGTTGGCTGAAGTTGCCGCACCCGTGATCCTGCATCACAACCCTGCGCAGCCCCTGACGGTCTTTCGTAGTGCGAGTTGTGGGTGTTGTGGCCAATGGCTAGAGCATATTAAAGCTGCTGGCTTTACCGTGAGGGATGAAATCACCGAAAATATAGCAGCCATCAAACGACAGTACGGTGTTCCCAGCAACCTGGCTTCCTGTCATACGGCGATCGTGGCGGGTTATGTCATTGAAGGGCATGTTCCAGCGGCAGATATCCAGCGACTGCTCACGGAGAACCCCAAGGTTGTGGGCATTGCCACCCCCGGGATGCCGATCGGTTCACCAGGGATGGAAATGGGAAATCAACGGGAACCCTATACCGTGGTTTCATTTACAGCTGATGGCAAAACAGCAACCTTTGCGGATCATCCATAGTTATTGTTAAGCTCCGTAGTAGTGCCCTATCAACAACAAACTACCGTTGAGATCGATACATGATCACGACACCGAAATACCTCACCCTTGAAGATTATCTAGCCTATGATGATGATACCGAAACCCACTACGAACTGGCGGCTGGTGAGTTAGTCCCCATGCCCCCGGAACAGCGGATTAACGATCGCATTGCAATGGAGATCTTGCGGGCATTTCTGGCGTTGCTGCCACCGGCCCGCCTCAGTTGTAAGGGCACTGAAATTGAGGTGACTGGTCTACGGGCAACGGTACGCCTTCCTGACCTAATGGTGCTGACGGAGGAATTAGTTCCCCTCTTGGAAAACGAAAGTCGGGCACTGATTCGTCAAGAGATGCCCCCTCCCCAGTTAGTTGTTGAAGTGGTGTCACCGGGGAAGCGATCGGAAGATCGGGATTATCGTTACAAACGTTCCGAGTATGGGGCGCGGGGAATTCCAGAATACTGGATTGTTGACCCCATGCGGGAGCAGGTTTTAGTCTTAACTCTAGTAGATGGTTTTTATGAAGAAGCCGTTTATCAACGGGGCGATCGGGTGCAATCCCCCACCTTGCCCGACCTAGCCTTGACGGTCGATGCCATTCTTGCCTAATTATTTACCGCATTTCCCATGTCTATCCCCAACTTCTCTGAGTTCCATTTTTCTGAGTTCAAGCCCTGGCGGGTACCCCAGTATTGGCTTTTGGGCATTGGGTCGGGCCTATTTGCCTTAAATTGGACCTTCCTGCTGCGGGCTGATGATTCTGAGTTATTAGCAACGGTTGGGTTGCTGTGGCTAGGGATCGGGATGCTGCTGTGGGAGAAGCGGCAGGATCTGCATTTGGAAAGTAGTCCGGGTGCGACGATCGCCGGGGCGGCCCTCATTGCCCTGGTTTTGGTGCGTAGTCTAGCTCCCGGTGGCTATCACTTGCAGGCTTCCCCCTTTATCTCCTTTCTGGGGTTAGCCTTGATGGCTAGCGGATTTCGGGGAGTGGGGCAGTTCTGGAAGGAATTAGTCATTTTAGGGTTGTTGCTAGTGTCCCCCCTCGTGGTGGGATTGCTTCAGGCGATCGATCTGTCCTTACTGACGGCAAAAGCAGCAACCTTTATGCTCTGGTATGCTGGGTTTGATGTGGCGCGACAAGGGGCCTTTATTGCCTTGCCCACAGGGCGGGTAGAGGTCTACGGGGCGTGTTCGGGGGTGAGCAATGTGCTGCAAATGCTCTACATCTCGTTGCTATTCCTGCTGTTGGTGCCCCTGCGTTGGCCACAGCGGCTCTTGTGTATGGTAATTGCTCCCCTGATTGGCTTTTTCGTCAATGCGGGACGCGTCGCCCTAATGGCCATCCTGGTCGCGAATACCCGCCAGGAAGCGTTTGAATACTGGCATACGGGGGATGGTTCGCTGGTCTTTTCCGCGATCGCGGTCCTGTTGTTTGGGGCATTTTGTTGGCTTGCCTTCCTGCGCCAGCCCACCGGCCCTCAAGGGGCGAATCCATGTTAACGGCTGGGGGAAAGCCCCGGCCCTGGCGAACAACCGTCTTGGCCTTGACCTTGGCGGGAGTCTGTGGGGTTCTCGTTAAAGTCTGGGTGATCGATCCGCGCCAATCCACCCCCCCGATCGCGCCGATTACCCTGCCAGATGCACCGCCCTTGCCGGGATGGACATTGACCGAGAGTGCGCCGATCGCGATCGATCTGATTCCCGGTAGCCGAGCCTCCTCTGCCTATCGCTTTCAGCAGGGTAGCCAGCCCCTAGAGATTCATATGCACTACATGGCTCCCTGGACGGATGGTAATATTAGCCGCTTCCTGTTTGTCCATACCCCCATCCGCACGGCCAATGCGGGGTTACAGCAGCGTCACCATCCGGAAACGGGTACCTATGGGGTCCTCACAGCCCAAGGACGGGCCTATCTGACGGCTTGCATCAATCCCAGGGGCCAAAGTACGGTTACCGAGCAACAAGCCACCCAAAACCGCTATGCTACCGGGCTACGGCCTTGGCGGGTACTGCGCTGGCTGCTGGGGCAGGACAAGCTCTGGGATGGGCGCTGCCTGTGGACCCTGATGATGGTGCGCCTGCCGCCCACGACCCCAGCAACGGCGGCCAGTCACGACACCGCAATGGCATCGGCCCAAGCTTATCAGATACTAGAGGCGGCTTGGGTACCGTGGCATCATTGGTGGCAGGCTAATTTCCCCCCACCCGCGCCTGAATAGGCCAACGTGTCCCCTGGCTAGGTCTTTATTCTATTAAATGTAACTGCCATACTCACTTCTGACGTATCTGACGTAACTGAACCCATGACTGATTCCCCTGCTTCCGATCATGAGAGCGCTTACGGCCAAGCCCAGGATGAAGCGCGATCGATTTATCGTCTGCGCTGGATTGGCTATGGTTTCCTGTTGTTTTTTGGGATCGAACTTGGGCGGATTTTGATCCCTCCCCGCTTCCTCGACCCAGTTTGGGAGTTTGAAGCGATCGGGGCGATCGTCGATCGCGTGGTCGTGCCCCTATTGGGTATGGGACTCGTGTTCTTTGGCGAACACTATGGGCGCAAACCGCCGGAAAAAATCCTATTACGGCTGGTCTCTTGGGGAGCGGGTCTCCTGGCCCTGCTCTTTTTGCTCATGGTTCCCCTAGGGGTGGTCAACACCCTACGGATCAATGCGCAAAATCAACAACAGCTTACGGCCCAAGCGGAACAGCAACGAGCGCAACTGCAACAGCTCCAAACCCGGGTGGAGGCCAGTACCCCGGAAACCCTCCAAACCTTGATAAACCAGTTAAATCGGGTGGGGATCACCCTCGAAGACGATAATCCAGCCACGCTTAAAGCAGAGGTGGCCACTCGGATTGACACCCTCCAGGCCCAGATCGATCAACAGGTTACGATCGCCCAGGGGATCGGATTTCGGCGGCTCCTCAAGAACTCCGTGAAGTGGAACCTGGGGGCCATTATTTCCTGTGCGTTATTCGGGATGATCTGGAGAACCACGAAATGGGCACGCTAATTGGCCCGTATCTTCGCGCCGTGCGTCCCCGGCAGTGGACGAAAAACCTGATTGTGTTTGCGGCCCCCCTCTTTGCGTTTCAGTTGTCCCCCCTGACTCTGCTGAATGCCAGTATTGCTTTTGTCCTATTCTGCTGCGCCTCCAGCAGTTTTTATTTGTTTAACGACTTGGCCGATGTGGAGGCCGATCGCCAGCATCCGGTGAAGTGTAAGCGCCCGATCGCGGCGGGATTAATTCCCATCCCAACGGCGATCGCCCTAGCCACAACGCTGATTGCAATGGCTCTGATTGGCGGCTGGTTAAAAGCCCCAGGTTTGGGGATAGCGATTCTGGCCTATGCCCTTTTGCAAGTTGCCTATAACCTGATCCTGAAGCACAAGGTGATTGTGGATGTGGTGGCGATCGCGGCGGGTTTTGTCTTGCGGGCCTATGGGGGAGGGGCGGCGGCGGGGGTGATGCTGTCCCCGTGGTTTTTGCTGTGTACAGCGATGTTAGCCCTGTTCCTGGGGGTGGAAAAACGCAAGGCGGAACTGCGCCTAATGGAAGTGGGGGGGGGCAAGACTCGGCTTGTTCTGCACCGCTACTCCCACTTGTTGCTGTCACGCATGGAAAATACGGTCACCACCAGTGCCTTTCTCGCCTATGCCCTGTGGAGTTCGGGGCCAAAGGTCGGAGGCGCGACCACACCGTGGATGATGTTGACCTTACCTTTTGTCCTCTATGGGATTTTTCGCTATCAACTGCTGAGTGATCCCAAGGAAATTGCCCGCCGGAGTGCCGATAATCCTGAGGCGGCTGGGCAAACCGAGCGTCCAGAGGAAGTTCTTCTGCGCGATCGGCCAATTTTGGCTACCGTCATTGGGTGGATCGTAACCAGCTTTGTTATTCTGCTGTTGAAGCGCCAGGGCATCATTCAATGAATCATTACCTACCGACTCTCCCGCAACAACCCCTCGCTGGCTGGGGTCGCTATCCGGTTCGCCCCTGTACCCTCCAGCGTCCGGAAAAAATGGCCGATCTGACGGCGGCCCTGGCCATGCCGATCCCGTCCCTGTTACTGCGGGGGTGGGGGCGTAGTTATGGGGATGCGGCGATTAATCCCAGCGGACAGACGATTCTGACGGAGCGCCTCAACCGCCTGTTGGCCTTTGACGAGCAGACGGGAGTCCTCCGGTGTGAAGCAGGGGTTACCTTTGCGGATTTGCTGCGGGTGTTTGTGCCCCGTGGTTGGTTTCCGTCGGTAACGCCGGGGACTAAGTTTGTCACGATGGGAGGCGCGATCGCCTTTGATGTGCATGGGAAAAACCACCACATTGATGGCTCCTTTGCCCACCATCTTCGCAGTTTCAACTTAATCCTGGCATCGGGCGAAACCGTGACTTGCTCACGCACGGAAAACAGCGATCTCTTCTGGGCAACCGTGGGCGGGATGGGCCTGACGGGCATGATCACCGATGTGGAGATCACCCTACGTCGCATCCCCACGGCCTATATCAAGGGGCACAATATCAAGGCGAAAAATATTGAGGAAGCGATCGCCCTTTTTGAACAGTACGAAAGTGACTATCAATATTCGGTGGCGTGGATTGACTGTTTGGCTTCGGGGTCAGCCCTGGGGCGGAGTATTTTAATGTTTGGCAACCATGCCCAGGTGGAGGATTTGAGTCCCAGTCAGAGAGCGCAACCCTTATCGGTGCAACCTCCTCGGCGGTTTCAGGTCTTTTTTGATCCGCCCAATACGTTGTTGAACCACGCGACAGTTAGCTTATTTAACAGCCTGTATTTCAATCGCCAGCGCCGTCGGGAAATCCACAAAATTATCGACTACGACACCTTTTTCTATCCTCTGGATTTTCTGTGGGATTGGAATCGCCTCTATGGTAAACGGGGATTTGTGCAATATCAGTGTGTGATCCCGGAAGCGGTCAGTCGGGAGGCATTGACCGAGATGCTGACGCTCTATAGCCAAAAGGGTTGGGGGTCATTCCTGGCGGTGCTGAAGCGCTTGGGGCAGAAGCGCAACGGTTGGTTGTCGTTCCCGATCGCGGGTTATACATTGGCCCTGGATATGCCGATTCAGCCGGGGCTGTGGGAATTTCTCGCTGAGTTAGATAACTTGGTGGTGCGCTATGGGGGGCGGGTGTATTTGGCGAAGGATGCTTGTTTGGGGGCGGCGGCCTTTCGATCGATGTATCCGGATTTTCCCCAGTGGTTAGCGGTTAAGTCGGCGGTTGATCCGGAGAATCGCTTTACGTCGGCGATCGCGGAACGGTTGGAGATTCGCCCAAAATCCCTTACCGAGTTGTAATGGATTCCCGTTTGTCTTTGGCAGGCGGGAGGAGCGCCCGCTGGTTGCTGGCAGGCGGGACACCTACCCCACAAGAAATTCAAAATTCAAAATTCTTATTTCTAGCAGGCAGGATGTCTATCCCACGGAAAATTTAAAATTCAAAATTCAAAATTCAAAATTTTTCGAGGGCGGGTTTTTAGGCATCCTGCGACTGAACAGACAAATTTGACTAAACCCGCCCCTACGATCTCCAATCTATCTCCTCTCTCCTCTCTCCTAATCTCCTATGTACGACAAAACTGTTCTCATCATTGGCGCAACCTCTACGATTGCCAGGGCGATCGCGGTGGAATTGGCTCAGCAGGGTAAGGCGCTCCATTTGGCGGGCCGGGATGCAGCGGAGGTGGAGCGCACGGCCCAGGATTTGGCGATCCGGTATCAGGCTCCGGTGTCTTGGAGTCAGTTTGAGGCGACGGCCTATGAGACCCATGCGGATTTTTTTGAGAAAGCGATCGCGCAAATGGGGCAACTGGAGGGGGTGATTCTCTCCCTGGGGGAATTGGGGGATCAGGTCCAGGCCCAGGCAGATTTTAATCAGGCCCAGCGCATTATTGCGTCCAATTATGTGGGGGTGGTCTCGATTTTGACCTATGTGGCCAACTATTTGGAACAGCAATGCCAGGGCTATATTATCGGCATTTCGTCGGTGGCGGGCGATCGTGGACGGCAGAGTAATTACATTTACGGGTCGGCGAAGGGGGCGCTCAGTTTATTCTTGCAGGGGTTGCGGAGCCGTCTGGCCAAGGTGGGGGTGCAGGTGTTGACGGTGAAACCGGGGTTTGTCGATACCAAGATGACCTTCGGGAAGTCGGGGATGTTTTTGGTGGCGAAGCCGGAACAGGTGGCGAAGGCAATTCTCCGTGCCCGCGATCGCCGTAAAAATATTGCCTATGTGCCGTGGTTCTGGTTCTGGATTATGCTGATTATTCAAGCCATTCCCGAACCCATTTTTAAGAAACTTAAGTTGTAGTACCTGACGGCCCGATGGAATCATAAACATATTGCGGGTTCAAACCATGAGTAAGTTCCTCCTCAAACTAATTGCGATCCTGATCGTTGCTTGGGCTGGCTGGACCTTTGGCTGGTTGCTAGCGGTGGCACTGACGGTTCCCTATCACTGGCTACCCTCCCTGATTGTTCCAGTGGCGCGGTTTGGATTTGCGCTAGGGGCCGTTGTCCTGCTGAGTAGAGCCGAGGTCAATATTCGAGTAAACACCCAATTCCTGAACCGAGGTGCATGGTTAGTGGCCCTGAGTATCTGGGGGAGCATCCTCAGTTTGGCAATTGCCTTGGGAGGGTTCGATCGGATCTCACCGTGGCTAACCCCGATCGTGGCGCTGTTGCTGGGGGCATTGTATTTAGTCGCCGTTGCCCTCATTGTTGGGAAACTCCCTATTAATACCCGTTGGCGATGGCCCGCTGTCGCAGGTAGCCTGGTTTTGCTCACCCTCGTGCCAGTTGCGTTTGAACTGATCTCCAGTGGCTTTGGCTATAAGCCGGGTAAGGCCGCTGAACAGAAGCACCCCCTCGTCGCTACTTTCTCCCTTCGCGATCGGCCTGTGACGGGACGGTAACTGCATCCCTGTCCCCATGCTGTTTATGGCCCACCCGTTCCCCCAGACATTGCGTATGATTGTGTCTATCCCTACACCTGTATTTCTGGTTTCTGTCTAACCGACGCTGTCTTCCCCCTATTGCCCAAGGTCAAACCCATGAACCGACGAATGCTCCTAAGGCTCACCCCCCTGTTTGCTGTCAGTTTGGCTGCTCCGCAGTTTTGGCACTTACTACACGCACCAACCCCAATGATGTCGAAGCTTGAGCGTCAGGTGTACCAGAAACTACACCACCTCTTCCGGCATGTCAGTAGCGCTAAGGCGATCGGAGCCGAATACCTACGGAATAAGCCGCAATCGTTAGATGCGCAAATGCTCTTGGCGAGTTTAAGCGCAAGTTGCGAACTACAATCCTTGGTAAGGATGGACGATGTGACCTTACGAAATTGGCTCATCCAGCGCCAGCAACAAGACTTTGCGGAGGGGAAAACTGTGCGCGTCAATGGCTGGGTGCTCTCACAGACAGAAGTTGAATTGTATACCCTTCTGGCCTTAACCTAGCTTCCTTATAACCCCTAGCGATCGTCACTCAACACGACAATAATTGAACGGTAGAAACGGAGGTACTTCCCTTGGCTAGCGACGCAAGAAATGTTCCTAAAGATACAACAATCAACTGTGATATTTGCATTGTGGGTGGTGGGGCGGCTGGGATTACCCTTGCCAAAGCACTCATTGGTAAGTCGTATCAAGTGGTATTGCTAGAAAGTGGCGGGATACAAGCAGCAGATGAGTTAACCAACTCGCTCCGGGATGGGGAAAATATTGGCCTACCCTATTTCCCCATTAAAGACCTAACAAATCGTGCCTTGGGAGGTAACACAAGCCGCTGGGCAAACTTTATTGTCCCGTTTGATGATATTGATTTTGAAAAGCGTGACTGGGTGCCCTACAGTGGTTGGCCCTTTACGCGAGAAACCCTCATGCCCTACTACGAGCCGGCTAATAAGTTGTGTGGCATTGAGGACTTTAACTACGACCCGCATGAACTAGCCGCCCGCATTGGTGACCCGATTTTTCGTCCCCTGCCCCTAGATCCGCAGCGGATTGAAACGAAAATGTGGCGTTTTTATTTGCCCCCGCTTAATTTTAAAACAGCCTATTTTGCCGAAATTGAACAGGCTCCTAATATTGAAACCTATCTCTACGCCAATGTGGTTGATATTCAGGTTAATGATGCTGTTAAGCAGGTTGAGCGTATCAAAGTTGCGGCTATTAATGATAATCAGTTTTGGGTGTCAAGCCGGGTTTTCATTCTGGCAATGGGTGGGATAGAGATTCCACGCTTGCTGCTGGCCTCGAACCAAGTTCAGAGTAGTGGGTTGGGCAATCAGTATGATCTGGTCGGGCGCTTTTACCAGGAACACCCCCACTTCTACCGATCGGCCATTGTCCTAATCCCTGAACCCGATCAGTATCCGGCCCTTTACACCTGGGAGGCGATGACCTTTCATCAAGTTCTAGCTGGGCTGACCCCCGCCCCTGCCCTTCAGGCTAAGGAGCAAATTTTAAATGGTTCGGTAGAGTTGGCTAATGCGGTTAATCCCTGGGGCAGTAGTTTATTTGCGGATGGTTTCCTCAACCATGTGCAATCTGTCTTATCTGATCTTCGCAGTCTATCGGCACGCGGTTTGAGGAATGCCCGCTTCCGGGATTGGTTTAACCTGCGTACCTATCGCCGCCCGGTCCTTGAGTTTCATCCCCGTATGGAACAAGCACCGAACCCGGATAGTCGCATTACTCTCAGTTCGGAGAAAGATATGCTCGGTTTACCACGCATTCGTCTGGATTGGCGGCTGAATGATCTCGATCGGCGCTCACTTCATCGCTTTAATGAGGTCATTGCTGAGGAAATTGGTAAGGCAGGAATTGGCCGCGTGCGCATTGAATATACGGAAACGGATACGCCCTGGCCACCACCCTGGCAAGAGCCGGATGGTCCCTCTTCAATGGGAGGCTGGCATTACATGGGAGCAACTCGAATGCATGATGATCCCAAGCAAGGGGTTGTGGATGCGGACTGTCGGGTGCATGGATTGAGCAATCTGTATATCTCCAGTAGCTCGGTGTTCCCGACGGGGAGTTTTGCGAACCCAACCTTGACGATCGTTGCCCTAGCGTTGCGCATGGTCGAACACTTAGATGATCGCCTGCGTACCCAAACGCTTTAAAACGAAATATTCAGCCATGAGTTAGGACTGCCTGGGTCTGAGAATTAGAGCAGACGCCCGTCACATGTCGATCGCGCCTGGGTCACTGCCCTTGCTGCCTCAGCACACACCTGAGGACTGTGACAATCACCGCGATCGGCATCCAGCGTCACTGCGAAAAGCCAAGGTAATTGCCATGATTAAAACAGAAAGGCATTCAATCCCCCCTGATTCAATCCCCCACTTTAGAGATTCTCCTTTTATCCCCGATCGTCTTGCTAACTAGCGCTTCATTCTTTAAGCACATAACAATCCTCGGTTCTGCCCTCCCCTAAACGGCTGGAGGGCTTTTCCCATTAGTGGGATTAACCCCTTTGTTTACTCATCCTCCTCCCAACTGGGATATTGTTCCGGGGCCTTGCCATGCCGCTCCCATACCTTGTTGCAACCCCGTTTCGGTTTACCGGGTTCGATCGTCTCCAGGAGGAGGTTAAACTCCCAATGGTCGCCAAAATTAGACACATAGGTCAGGCTGTCCCCCGGCTGCAACGGTAGATCCCCAACCAGCACATCAGCAGTTGTTTTGCCCGATGCATACTGATAGTAGGGATGGTATACCTCGATCGTGCGACCGATGGGATCTTTATAGGAGAAGCAATCCAGGTGATCGGAGTCAAAGTCAACGGATTTAGCGATGACAGCAGGACTGCAACTCGCATTGAAACGGCCCAACCTGCCCAGAGGTTTTGTCGATTGCCCCATTATCACTGACTGGCCCCACAGAGATGAAATATTAAATTCTTTTTGGGATTCTTGGGGCATCTCTTTGGTTTTTAGGATGCGCAGTCGGGGCAAAACTGCAAAGTTATGTGTACCGATCGTGAAACATGGCCAAATATAGGGATTATATCTAACTAAATGTCGCTGACCAGCCGATCATCCATTAAAAGCATTACATCGGTAGATATATCATGAGTGTTATTTTCGACCTGGAACATATCACCACTTATCAGTATCGCAAACCCGTCACCTTTGGTGAACATCGGGCGATTTTCCTGCCCAGCGGTGGTGTAGGTGGGCGCGTTTTAAGCTATGCGTTGGAAACCAACATCCCTTCCGAGGTGCGCTGGATGATGGATACCCTGTCCAATAATGTGGCGCTGATTAAATTTAGTGAACCCGCTGCGGAACTGCGGGTTACCTATCGGGTGCGGGGGGAGCATTTCGGTTTGCGCCCGATCACTGACTTCCCGCTTGATCCACGGGCCAAAGAAGTGCCCGTGCAATATACCCCCGATGAATGGTTAGACTTGTCAGCATTTATGCGCCCCCATGCGGCTGACCCGGATGGCAGTGTGGCCGCGTGGGCCAAGGAGTTTGTGGCGGGGGATCAGGATGTAACCCTCGACGTGTTGCAACGCATGATGGACAAAATTTGGGGTACGTTAACCTACCAGGCGCGGGAAGCGGAAGGGACGCAGTTGCCCGGAGAAACACTCCGTTTGGGCACTGGGACTTGTCGCGATTATGCCTGGTTAATGATCGAGGCGTTGCGACGGCTAGGGTTTGCCTGCCGTTTTGTCAGTGGCTATCTCTACGACGAGGCCCTGGATGGGGGTGAGGTGGGGATGACCGGTTCGGGGGCGACCCATGCCTGGTTGCAAGTCTATTTGCCAGGGGCTGGTTGGCAAGCCTACGATCCGACCAATCGCTTAACCAGTGGCTACGATTTAGTGCGGGTGGCGATCGCGCGGCATCCGGCCCAAGTGCTCCCCCTATCCGGCTCCTGGTTTGGGGATGCAGGGGACTATTTAGGGATGGAGGTGTCGGTATCGCTGCGGAAACTGGGGATGTTGCCGGAGTTTGAAGACTAGGGAATTGACAGCGCCATTGCACTGAAGCGGCAGGCATTTCCCCGCCAGAACCATGACACTCGGCAGCTTTTATGCCAAAAGACGCCGAAATATAAAGAAATGTATCTCGATCTTTAAAAAAACCGATCATTCAGGCCGATTCTTAACCAGTTATGATGGGCTACTGTAGCGCTAAATACAAATCTGGCTTAATACTTCTCCTAGTGTAGCGATCGAGCCGATTCAGGTTCATGATCACGGGTCGTGGAGCAGATTAGGGCTGGAATTTAGCCGATTCGGGCCTTGGGAGCGGAAGCAGTCGCAGATATAGTCGCGGACACAGTCCATGAGGTGGGCATGCGCTTAGAACAGTTGCAGGCATTTTTGGCGATCGCGGCCACAGGCAGTTTTCAAAAAGCGGCCCATCAATGTGGGGTGACCCAATCGACGATCAGCCGCCAGTTACAAGCCCTAGAGGCAACCTTAGGGACACCCCTCTTCCACCGGGGTCCCCAGGCCAAACTGACCGTTGCCGGGGAACTGGTGCTTCCCCGCGCCCAGAAAATTTGTCAGGAGTGGGTCAGTGCGACCCAAGCGGTCACTGACCTGCTGGCGGGCCAACAGTCGGAGTTATGTATTGCTGTCATTGGTTCGATCTGTAGCCAATATTTACCCCCTGTCATTGAACAGTTTTATCGCGATTATCCCCAGGTACAACTGCGGGTGACTTCTCTGGGGAGCGATCGCGCCCTCAAGGTGTTGCGGGATGGTCTGGTGGACTTGGCGATCGTGATGAATAATCGCTTCCTTACGGCCACCCCCGAAATGGTGGTTGACTCCCTCTTGATTGAACCCGTGGATGTGTTAATGGCGGCTCAGCATCCCCTCAGCGTTTATGCCGAGGTGCCGTGGTCGGCTTTAGCAACCCATCCCCAGGTCGTTTTTAAGGATGGCTATGGGATGCAACGATTGGTCCAGGAACAATTCCAACGGCAGGACTTAACCCTGAATGCGGTTTTGGAACTGAATACCCTGGATGCTTTCCGGGGCATTGTGCGGCAGGGACGGGCGATCGCCCTGCTGCCCCACTCGGCACTGTTGGACGCCTCCCAGGACCCAACCCTAACGATTCGGCCTACGACAACCCCAGTCCTCAGCCGGGAGGTAGTGCTCGTTACGACCCACGATCGGCTGCAAATCCCGCCGATTTGCCATTTCCGAGAATTGGCCAAACAATTGATTCCCGATCGTTGTTTGGCACGCTTGCCGATCACCGTAGGATAGTAGGACTGTGGTGGATAGGGCGTTAGGAAATCGGTATGAGCCAGATATTCCGGGACTTGTTGCGTAAGATCGGCAGTGGCGAACACACGAGCCAATCCCTCAGCCGGGAGGAGGCCCGTCTGGCAACTGAGTTAATGTTGCGCCAGGAGGCCACCCCAGCCCAGATTGGGGCGTTTCTGATTGCCCATCGGATTAAGCGCCCTACCCCAGCGGAGTTGGCGGGGATGTTGGATGCCTATGATGCCCTGGGACCTGCCCTCCCTCCGATCGCAGCCCCCTACCCGGTGATGGTTTTTGGAGTGCCCTACGATGGGCGATCGCGCACAGCTCCTCTGAGTCCGGTCACAAGTTTGATTCTGAGTGCGGCGGGGTGTCCAGTACTGCTGCATGGTGGACGCCAAATGCCGACTAAGTATGGGGTACCGTTGGTGGCCCTCTGGCAAGCCTTGGGGGTAGATTGGACGGGATTAACCTTGCCCCAAGTGCAACAGGTTTTGGCCCAAGCCCATCTGGCGTTGCTTTACTTACCCTTGCATTTTCCCCTTGCAGAAGGATTAGTGGCTTACCGGGATGAAATTGGCAAGCGTCCGCCCCTGGCAACGGTGGAGTTAATCTGGTGTCCTTACCGGGGGGCGGCCACGATGGTCGCGGGTTTTGTCCATCCCCCCACGGAAGCCCGCTTCTGGGAAGCCCTAGCCTTACGAGGGGGTGAGCGGCTGATCACCGTCAAAGGCTTGGAAGGGAGTTGTGATTTGCCTCGGCACCGAACGGGGATTGTGGGCATCGGCAGACCGGGTACGGAACCGGAGCGGCACCTGCTGCATCCCCGCGAATACGGCATCGCAGGGCCAGAGATTCCCTATCACACGCTGGCCGAGTGGACAGCCCAGACTGAAGCTGTCCTCCAAGGGCAAACGGGCGAAATGGCACAAGCGTGTCAGTGGAATGCGGGTTTTTATCTGTGGCAGGCGGGCATGAGCACCAGTTTAGGCGCGGGCATGGCACTCGCAGAAACCTATCTTCAGGAAGGGCAAGCGGCACAACAGTTAGAATGGCTACGCCAACAGGTTGCCCAGAACAGCCAGATAACATCAATTTGATATGAACGAACGGCTAATTCCCGTTGCAAACGCGAGCGGCGTTCTGTTGGTGGCA
The DNA here is from genome assembly GCA_037445115.1 of Coleofasciculaceae cyanobacterium bin_20. Lineage (GTDB taxonomy): Bacteria > Cyanobacteriota > Cyanobacteriia > B231 > B231 > Trichothermofontia. Next base: position 4,155 of record JBBILC010000105.1, on the reverse strand, counting down.
GTTGAAGTGATTCTGCGACATTGTTAGAAATCTCAAGGATTAGCCTGCTCATCCTTGTTTCCTACTGAGTCTTGCTGCCTAATGGGTCAGGAACGATCGCTCTCTCATTCTAACGGGTCGATCGCACCCCCAGTCATGGACACGGGCTAGCGATCGCTATCAGTCTCGCTGTCTTGGCTGGCAACTTCAAGCCAACCTTCAATGGCGTCTTTCAGCATTTCAAGGAGTTGTTCGTAGCTTTCTCCCCAGGTATGACAGCCGGGTAAGGCAGGAACGGAGCCACACTAAACATCACCTTCTTGCCACACGATCGCTTTTATTTTCATATTTCTACAGAGTGTAAGCGAAGTGTTCTCCAATTAGCATACTGGGCTTTAGGTGTTGCCTGATTTTGCTTAAACCGTACTAGTAATCCGGGAATTTCTAACAGTTCTTGCGTTGCAGCTTCGCTTTCGGCATTGGCTAAGTAAGCCGCAAAGTCAACCACAACCCGTAATCGCTCTGGGGATAATTGCTGCAATGAGTCATTAAGTTGGCGCTGTAAATCGGTAATCGATACTGAAGTTGATAAATCTGTATTCTCTGTGGGTAAGTTTCCATCATGTTCTTGGTTTATGGCTAAATTTGAAGGGCTAATCTCTATTTTAAGGTAAGCTATCCAGGTTTTTAGGCTGTAACAGACTTGGCAATCTTAGCAATTAATCGCAATGCTTCATTGACAGAAGCCGAATCTCGGAAAATCTCTGCTACATCTGGATCAAGAACGACGATATTGCTTGCCTGCCTATACGCTTCGTAGTATTTACCCCGAACACCTCCTGAAAAATCATACTCAGGTCGCATTTCGTCATTTGTCGTTGCTTCAGATTCCTGATTCATAGGTCATCCTCTCCTGTCGAGTGGCTAAACGAGCACTGATTAAACGCACCTCACCTTCTCGTTCTGTATGGGACACGACTAAAAGGCGTTGTAGCCTCGACCACCCAGTTGTCAGAAAACGAGACTCACCTATCGAGTGGTCAGGGTCAGCAATGGTCACAGCGAGGGGATCTCCGAAAACCGTGACAGCCTCTTCAAAAGACACACCATGCTTCTTGACGTTGCTATTTGCCTTGTCTGGGTTCCATTGAAACGTCATATCACTATTTTACGCTTGGGCAGCAAAGTGGGTAGGTGATTTGCTCTTTCTGTTACTCGATCGTTGATAGGGCATTGTCATTGTAAGCAAGGTTTCTGACTGCGGGGATGGGGGATTGCTGTCATAATCGGTGTAGAGTTTAGCGCTGGAGGGCTGGCGTTAAGTATGGATGTGCTGACGTGGGCGGCGGCTCAGGCGATCGCAACGATCGCGCTCAATAAGTTTGTAGAAAGTGGTGCCGGGGAACTGGGTAAGCAACTAACATCAGCGCTTTCTGAGAAGGTGATGGCGTTGGGCACGGTGGTTTGGAATCGGATTCGGGAAATGAGCAGGCGATCGCCTTCATAGTCCTGGCATTGCCTTCGATCGCACGTTTGGTCAGTGCAAGCAAGGGAAAACAACTTAGCTATTATAACTACCAATTATAAAAAGGCCAGCAAGAACTAAGAGCCAATAATAACTTGTGGCCAGAGCAAAGGCACCGATCGCTAAACCACAAAGAAAAGGAACAGGCTTAAATTTTCTGTATGGAATAGGAAGAGGTTGCGGCGGTTGCGGCGGTGGTGGCGGTTGCGGCGGTGGTTGTGGGAGAATCACCGATGTAGGCTGTGGCGAGAAAAAAACTTCATGCCCAAGACTTTGCTTACGCTCACACCAATAACACTTGCCATAATTCTTATCATAATAATGTATAGAATTTTGTGTACAGAGATTTAAATTAGAAATCGCTACCTTTAAGCCTTCTAGCCATTGAAACGCACTAGGACGGGCATAAGGTCTATGACAACCATCGTCAAAGCATCGACGAAAGAGAGACTGAATTTCTGGGTGAATAATATTAAAAGGGATTGACAATCTTGTTGAGCGTAAATTGGCATTTTTACCATATATCCAATCGCCCTGATGGATGAGTTTATCAATGTTCGGTTGGTTACCACTACCTATCCATTGACCAGCAAATGGATGACTCGCAAATAAAAGCTGCCAAATAATGATTGCAAGAGCAAAGCGATCGTGCAATTCTGAGCGATCTACTTGACTAAAATCAACATTAAACATTTCAGGTGGTGTATATTCTGCCGAACCAACATGACCACGATAGATCTTGCCGGTTTTAGGATCACGAACTTGAAATGAGTCTGTATCAATAATTGAAACAAGGCCATTTGGGTTAACTAGTAGATTCTGTTGTTTAAGATCACCAATAACATAATTTTTAACATGCAAAGCATGAACAATATAGGCAATATTCATGGCAGTTACATGCAAATAAACCCAACTAAATCCAGGAGCTTTTTTAGCTCTTAATTTTGGATTATAAACATTTATCAATGTCTGCCCATTTTTGATTTCAGGCATCAAAAAACCTAACGACTTACCAAATTGATCTTTGAGAATAGCTTTTGGCCAAGCAATAGAAATATGTCCTTGAGATAGGGTAGGATCATGGGGTTGATTATTAATCATCACCTGAAGTTTTTCAATTCTTTCAGGTGTTGGATTGTGGTATACTTTTGCTAAAAAGCCAGATTTATCGGTTGTATGGATTATTCCTTCTCCACTGGCATTTAGCTGTTTTAATAAATTAATCGAATGACCAGAATCTTTGTAGTATAATTTGGTCATTTTATAGCTCCTCTTAAGAGATATTATCAGCGATTTTCTAGAGAAATTTTGATCCAGCGTAAATTTTCATCTTCAGCGACGTTCTTAGGATCGGAATATTCGTAGGTTCCCGATTTAAGAAAACCAATTGGTTCGTCAATAATAGAAATTTTCGATGTATCTAGTGTAGAATCATATAACCTTACAGTCTCATTTTGAGGAATAGTCAAGCTTTGAGTCGTTGTATCCAAAAAACTTCTAGGTGCAAGTACCCAGGCATCTAATCTAGAGGCTTGGGAAGATTGAAGTAAATATGCTACAGGATTAGCATATCCTTTTTGGCGTATAGGATAAACAAACAAATTTTGATTTTCTCGCAAAGACGTAATAACGGTAATGATGAGGACAACAACTAGAATAACGTTAAATAAAAAACTTACTCTTAGCGTCTTTATTAAACGTAAATTTTTGCTTTTAGATGCTCCTGAACGTGTAGTAGTTTCTTGTGGTTCTTCAGGCCCTTTTGAAGGTTCTGGCTTTATATTAAAGTCAGAATATCTGCATAATAGAAGAGTTTTATCGTCATCAGTTTTTGTGTTAATGCGATCGCCATCTAAAAATTCTTCAATGTCTTCTTCCTTTTCATGTAAAGTATTTTCCAATGTCATTATTTGTTCAAGGCCAGAGAAAAAACCGGCAAAAGGTACCCACGTCTGTCGTTTCAATAAAGCTATATTTTCAACGCCATCCGTAGCTGCACAGATAAAGTCAATAGGTTCTATAATCAGTCTAGATAACATTTCTTTTTCTGCACTAGTAGAGGTTACAGAAGTTGTCTCGTTTGCATATTCTCCTTTATCAGGCTTGAAGACAAGCTGATAGTCTGAATAATTTTGAGAACGAATTACAAGCAGACCGTCTCCTACTTGCATAGCAGCAAGCCAATTAGGTGTAGCCACAAACACTATGAGGGTACAATCTAAATCACGAATAAAACAGCGACTTTTCCTGGCAAATTCTGCTAATTCTTGCCGAATATCTATTAGGAGATTTTTGAAAAAAATGCTAAAATAATCTCTATTCTGTTTATCAGGTTCGAGATCCCAAACTCGACTACGTTGGAGATAATTGAGTGAGAAGGAAACAGCTAACTGAGAGCCTCTATCCGAGTATAATGCACTTCCCATGCCATCTGAGATGGCACCCAACATAACTTCATTATTCTTCTCTAGCTTGTAACCTGAATAGTCTTGACATGGCTTTTTTGATCTAATATGTTTTGTTCCAATTACACTCTTTGCAACTGCTTGCCATATCATAACTTGGTTTCACCTACTGTACTTTACGTATTGGTATTAGCCAGAAGTGTTGAATCTTAAGATTTTATTTTCTAAAAATAGACACACTAATCC